>CAYOBW010000003.1:0-92208 GCA_964402115.1 uncultured Victivallales bacterium | reverse complement strand
CCTCCCGGCCAGCATTTTCCCTGCTGCCCACAGGGATGCCTATGGGATGCCAGTGGTGTGAGTTGTACTGGCACGGCTGAGGGTAATGGTGGAGGCCGCGCCGAGCGTGATGGTCTTCGCGGTATCGCCCAAGGTAAGCGCGGTGCTCTGGCCAGAGCCGAAAGAAATGTTGCCGACAGTAACGCCGGCTGGGGCGACGCCCACGGTGGCAGGGGAACCGGCATAGTTGACGGTGGTGCCGAAATTGACGGTATCCCCCACGGCGGTATTGATAACGGCGGAATGCGGAGAGCCACCGCCGGCCGTCAGGGTCCAAAATGCGCTCGTGCCCCACGTGCCGGCGGTGGTGCCGAAACCCGCGGTGGCGCCGTTTGAGTCCCAGTAATACGTTGCCGCGGATGCGGAGGGTGCGGTGAGCAGCGCGGCCAGGCCGGCGATCACGGCGGCGAGGCTCCATACGTTCCTGGTTTTCATTCCTGCATTCCTCCCAATGTGGGCTTTGCCCACAACCCTCACCCCGTCCCTCTCCCTAATGGGAGGAGAGGGCGGAAAAATCTTGCTTCCCGGCGCCGTTCCCGGCGGTTAAGGCACGAATCGCCTTCGCGGCCGATTCGTCCGGGTATCGTGGTCGCACTTTCCCATCATACACCCCACGCCACGCGGCGCATAGTGGCATTTGCGCGAAGGCGCACCTGGGCATGCGATTCCGGGATTGCAGAACTTCCGTGTCGGGCGTAGATTCCGGTCGCGCGATTGGGAACGAGGCGCCGGCAAGCGCCGGTCGGGGAGGGCATGCCATGAGAACTCGTGGACTACTGCTGGTTTGTGGGTTTTACTTGGGGGTGGGGGGACTGCACGGGGCTGAGGCGCCCGCGGAGGCGGCGCCGGCGCCGCTGGACCTGGCGCGTTGCCGACAGCTCGTGCTCGCGCAGAATCTGGCCGTCCAGGCCAGCCGGTGGGGCTGGCAGGCGAGCGTCAACCTCTACCGCAGCGAGTGGGGCGCCTTCGAGCCCGCGGCCGTGGGCGGGGTGACGCGGCTGCAGAACGAGCGCGAGAACACCCGCGAACAGCAGATCAGCCAGAATAACGTCTACTTCGAGGAGGAGCGCAAGGAGTACAACGCCGGCGTCGAGACGGCGCTCCCCACCGGCGGCCGGGTGCAGTTCGGTTACACGCTGCAGGACATCTACAACAACCTGCGCGTCAGGCCCGACGACCCGCTCGATCGCGAGTACGAGGGGTTTCTCGGCGCCAGCCTCGTCCAACCCCTGCTGCGTAACGCCGGCCTGGGGGTCGCCCTGGCCCGCCTGCGTCTGGCCCGCGCCGAGTCCGAAATCGCCTTCCAGGAGTTCCGCAAGCAGTTGCTGCTGGTCATGGCCCGCGCCGAAATCGCCTACTGGAGCCTCTACCTCGCCCAGGAGCAGGAGCGGCTCGGCGCCGAGTCCGTGACCCTGGCCGAGAAGGTGCTCGCCGACAACCGCGCGCGCGTCGGCACGGGCAAGATGGCCGAACTCGAAGTCAGCCAGGCCCAGGCCGGCGTGGCCATGCGCCGCACGCGTGTCAGCGAGGCGCACCTGAAGCGGATCGCGGCCATGGACGAGCTGCGCACGTTCTTCGCCCAGGCGTGCGATTCCAACACCGTCGCCCTCGTGGCGACCGCGCAGCCGGCGCTCGACGCCGCGCGCCCCGACTACGTGCAGGGCGTGCGGGGCGCGCTCGCGCTCCATCCCGACTACCTGATCCGCAAGCACGTGGTCGAACAGGAGCGGGTTCGCGTGCAATACGCCGGCAACCAGCGCTGGCCGCAGGTGGACCTGAAGGCGAGCTACGGGCTGAACGGCCTCGGCGAAGACGCCGGGGGCGCCTGGGACGATATTTCCGACAACCGGTACGAGGCGTGGTCCGTCGGCGTGGAGCTGCGCCTGCCGCTGCTGGGCGACACGCGCGCGCGCCGTGAGCTGGCGGCGGCCCGCTGCCGCCGGGCCCAGGCGCTGGTCAACCTCAAGCAGGCCGAAATCGAGATCGTCAACAGCCTCGACGCGGCCGTGCGCAAGGTCACCGGCTCGCGCGATCAGGCGGCCAACTACAAACAGGTCGCCGACTTCAGCCGCCAGGTGCTGGAGACGGAAATGAGCCGGCTCGAGGCGGGCAAGAGCGACAGCCGCAAGGTGCTCGATGTCGAGGATGACCTCGCGGAGGCGCGCCAGGCCGAGCTGGAGAGCATCGTGCGCTGCCAGACCGCGTTGATCGAATACGAGAGCGCCGCCGGCGACCTGCTCGTCAAGCGGCAGGCCGATCCGCAGGAGCCGCCTGCCGCCACCCCTTAGTGCCTTAACCGCCGGGAACGGCGAAGAAGAACAAGATATTCCCGCCCTCTCCCACTGGGAGAGGGACGGGGTGAGGGTTGTGGGCAAAGCCCACATTAGCCGCGAGGTCGTCATGCCGTCAGTCTTCCGCTTGTGCCGGGTGTCCGCGTGCGCGGTCTGGGCGGTCGCGGTCGCCGCCGGCGCGGCGGATCCCGTTGCGCTGCCAGGGATTGTGGAGCCGCGCCACGAATCGCGCCTCAGCCCGTTCGTCGCCGGCACCGTGACGCGCCTGGTAGCCCCCGAGGGCGCCCGCGTGCACAAGGGCGACGTGCTCGTGGAACTCGACCGGGAGATCGAGGAACTCGAAGTGTCCCGCCGCAAGCTGGCCTGGGAAAGCAAGGCCGAGGTCGTGGCCGCCGCCCAGCGCGTGGCCACGCTCAGCAACGACGTCGCGGCGACGCGCCAGCTCTTCAGCACGACCCGGTCGGTCAGCCGCGAGGAACTCGAGAAGCGCGAGCTCGAGCTCAAGATCGCCGAGGCGGAGCACGCCCGGCTCGTCAGCGCGGAGGAGCGCGAACAGATCGAATACCAGATGGCCGAAGCCCAGTGGCGGCGGCGGCGCATCACGGCGCCGTTCGACGGCGTGGTGGCGGATGTGTACGTGGACCTCGGCGAGCCCTGCGAGCCCCCGAAGCCCGTCCTGCGGCTCGTGCAGGCGGACCAGTGCTACTTCACGGTCAGCGCCGATGCCGCGCTGGTGGGGGGGGTGCGGACGGGGCAGGTGGTCCGCCTGCGGATCGGCGAAGACGACGCGCGCGCCCTCTCCTGCACGGGCACGGTGGATTTCGTCTCGCCCGTCGTGGACCCCGCCAGCGGCTTGAAGCGGGTGAAGGTGCTGTTCGACAACCCCGGCGACCGCGTGCGGCCCGGCTTGAGCGGCCACCTGCTGCTGGAGCCGGGCCGGTGACCGACACCGCGCCCATGGCCCTGCCCGAACGCGCCGCCGCCCTGGCGGCCCTGCTGGACGGACTGCCCGCGGCCGATCAGCCGACCGCGCGTTTCTGGACCGCTTTCCTGGCGGGTGGGGCGCGGCTCTGCGGGGCGTCCGTGGCCGTGCTCGCGCTGCCCGGCGGGGACGGCGGCTGGCGCAAGGCCGCGGCCTGGTCGGCGGCCGAACGCGGCGCCCCCGATGCGGAACGTCTGCCCGGCTGGGACGTCTCCGCCGCGGCGGGCCTTGCGTCCGCGGCGGGGCTGGCGCTGACCCCGCCGCCCCCCGGCCCGGTGGGCGCCGCGCCGGATGCCGACACCTGGAACCTGGCCGTGCGGCTGGACCTCGCGCCCGCCGCGGAAGCTGCCGTGGCCGTGTTCCGCGTCGAGCGGACGCCGGCTGCCGCCGCGGGCGACGCACTCGCCGCCCTGCGGCTTTACGCCGGACACGCCGCCGTTTACCAGTTGCGCCGCCACCTCGACCAGGCGCGGCGCGACACGCAGCATTACGCCTCGGTGCTGGACCTCATGGTGCTGCTCGGCACGGAGCGGCGTTTCGCCGCCGCCGCCATGGCGCTCTGCAACGAGCTGGCGTCCCGCCACCACTGCGACCGCGTGAGCCTCGGCTGGCTGGACCGCCCCTACATCCGCGTGCGGGCCATCAGCCACGTCGAGCGTTTCGAGCGAAAGATGAACATCGTGCAGGCGCTCGAGGCCGCCATGGAGGAGTGCCTGGACCAGGACGATGAGTTGCTCTGGCCCGCGCCGGAGGGAAGCGCCACCGTGACGCGCGACCTGGAGCAGGTTGCCGCCGGGCAGGGCGGGGCCAGCCTCTGCGCCGTGCCGCTGCGCGCGGCGGGCCGGCCTTGCGCCGTGCTGCTGGCCGAGCGGCGGCAGCCGTTCGCCGAGGACGAAGTGCGGCACCTGCGGCTGGCGGCCGACCAGGTGGCCGACCGGCTGGACACGCTGCGGCGGGCCGACCGGTGGGTGGGCGGCCGGCTTTGGGAGGCGGCGCGGCCGCGGCTGGAGGCGCTGCTCGGGCCGCGGCATACGGGCGCCAAACTGCTGGCGGCGGCCGGGACGGCGCTGGCCATCTGGCTGGTGGCCGGACGGCTGGAATACGAGATCAAGGCCCCGTTCGTGCTGCGCAGCGAGGTGGTGGGTGTCGTCACCGCCCCGTTCGAGGCGTACATCGACACCGCGCCGGTCGAGGTCGGCGCGTGCGTGACCGCCGGCGTCGTGCTCGTCACGCTGGATACGCGCGACCTGCTGCTCGAGGAGGCCTCGGCGCTCGCCGACCGCAACCGCTACCTGCGCGAAGTCGAGAAGGCGCGCGCGGCCAACGAGTACGCCGACATGCGCATCGCCGAGGCGCAGGCCGAACAGTCGCGGGCGCGTTTGGAGCTGGTGCGTCGGCGCGTGGCGCAGGCCTCCGTGCGCGCGCCGCTGGACGGCTGCGTGGTCGAGGGCGACCTGCGCGAGCGGCTCGGCGTGCCCGTCAAGACCGGCGACCTCCTGGCGAAGGTGGCGCGGCTGGACAAGCTTTACGTCGAGATGGCCGTCGACGAGGCCGACATCGACGACCTGCCGGCGGACGGCGCGGGCGCGCTGGCTTTCAAAAGCCAGCCGGGGCGGCGGTTCGCCGTGCGCGTGACGCGGATAGACCCCGCCGCGCAGGCCGGCGAGCAGGGCAACACGGTCACGGTGCGCGGTGCGCCCGCGGCGGCCGAGGCCTGGTGGCGGCCGGGCATGAACGGCGTCGCGCGCATCCGGGTGGGGCGCCGCAGCCCGCTCTGGCTGCTGGGACATCGCACGGCCGACTACCTGCGGCTGCGGATCTGGTGGTGACATGGCGACGGCGAACCGGACGTTCAGCGAGTTCTGGTACCGGGTCGCGACCCTGCGCGTGAGCCTGCACCCGCAGGTGCGCGTGTGCCGCCAGTACTACCGCGGCGAGCGCTGGTACCTGCTCCACGACCCGTTCAACAACCAGTTCCACCGCGTGCGGCCCGCGGCGTACGACTTCCTCGTGCGCCTGGGGCCCGACTGCACGGTGCAGGCCGCGTGGGAGGCCTGCCTGGCGGCGCACCCGGCGGACGCCCCGGGCCAGGCGGACGTGCTGCACCTCCTGACCCAGCTCTACGCCGCGAACCTCCTGCACTACGAGCTGCCCCCCGAGAGCGAGGCGTTCTTCGAGCGCTACCGCAAACGCGTCCGGCGGGAGCAGCAGGCGCTGTGGCTGAACGTCATGTTCGCGCGCTTTCCGCTGTGGGACCCCGAGGCGCTCATGCGCCGCCTGCAGCCCCTCGCGCGCCTGCTCTTCGGCTGGCCCGGGCTCGTCGCCTGGCTGGCCGCCGTGGGGTGGGCCGTCAAGGTCGGCCTCGAAAACGCCGAGGCGCTGCGCGAGCAGACCCAGAGCGTGCTGGCTCCCGGCAACCTGTTCCTGCTCTACATCGGCCTCGCGCTGGTGAAGGTCATCCACGAGCTCGGCCACGCGCTGGCCTGCAAGCGCTACGGCGGCGAAGTGCACACGCTGGGCGTCATGCTGCTGATCTTCACGCCCGTCCCTTACGTGGACGTCACCTCCAGCTGGGCGTTTCGCGCCCGCCGCCAGCGCATCGTCGTGGCCGCCGCCGGCATGCTCGCCGAGCTGTTCGTGGCCGCGGGCGCCATGGTGGTCTGGGCCGCGACGAGCCCCGGCGTTGTGCACAGCGTGGCCTACAACATGATCTTCGTGGCGTCGGTGTCGAGCGTGCTGTTCAACGGCAACCCGCTGCTGCGGTACGACGGCTACTACATCCTCGCCGACCTGCTCGACATCCCGAACCTGCACGGCCGCGCGTCCCGCCAGCTGCGGCACCTCGCCGAGCGGTACCTCTTCGGGCGGCGCGCCTCCCGCAGTCCCGCCCAGGGCCGGCGCGAGGCGGTTTGGCTGGCGTGCTACGGGTTGCTCAGCGGCGCCTACCGCGCCGTGGTCTTCTCGGCGATGATCCTGCTGGTCGCCCGCCGCTACCTCATCGTCGGGGCGCTGATGGCCGTCGCCTGTGCCGTGGCCTGGGGCGGCGTGCCGCTGGTGCGTTTCGCGGGCTACCTTGCCGCCTCGCCGGCCCTCGAGCGCACCCGAGCGCGCGCGCTGGCCGCGACCGCGGGGCTGGCGGCGGGGCTGGCGCTGCTGCTGGCCGTGCTGCCGCTGCCCTGCCGCTTCCTGGCTCCCGGCGTCCTGCGCGCGGTCGAACGCGACGACGTGAGCAATGCCGCCGCCGGGCGCCTCGCGGCGGTGCTGACGCCGTCCGGGCAGAGCGTCACGAACGGGCAGCCGCTGGTCCGCCTCGCCGATGACGAGCTGGATCTCGATCTCGCCGCCGTGGAGGCACGGCTCGCGCAGGCCCTCGCCATGCAGCGGCGGGCGCTGCGCGAGTCCACCGCCGACCTCGGGCCGCTGGCGCAGTACCTGGCCGCCGTGCGGGGCCAGCGCGAGCGCCTGCTCCAGCAGCGCGCGGGCCTGATCGTCCGCGCGCCGCGCGCCGGCCTCTGGATCGCGCCGGTGCTGGCCGAGCAGACCGGGGTGCGGATCGACCGCGGCACGCTGCTCGGCAGCGTGGTCAACCCGGCCCGCTTCCGCTTCGTCGCCACCGTTTCCCAGGCCCAGGCTTCGCGCCTCTACGATGGCGGGATCCGGCACGCCGCCGTCCGGTTGCGCGGGCGCGCGGGCCAGCCGCTGGCGGTGCTGGACCGCGCGATCCTTCCCGCCGAGCGGCGCGAGCTGCCGTCGGCGGCCCTCGGCTGGCGGGGCGGGGGCGAGGTGGCGGTGACGCCGGACGACAGGGGCGGCACGCGGGCGGCGGAGACGTTTTTCGAGGTGCGCGCCGAGCTCGCGCCCGCCGCCGGCGTGTGGTTCTGCGAGGGCCGTACGGGGCGCATCTGCTTCCGCCTCCCGCCGGAGCCGCTCCTGCAGCAGGGGCTGCGCCGCCTGCGCCAGGCCCTGCAGCGCGAGCCCCGCGCATGAGCACGCCCACCCAGGATTACCGCCGTATCGAGGTGCGCCGCCCGGAGCGCATCCATGGCGGGCTCGACGCCTGGGTGCACGGCCTTGCCGGGCGGTGGCGGCGCGGGGCGGGGCGCAGCGCGGCGCTGCTGGCGCGGGCCGCCGGCATCGACGCGCGGGCGGAGGCCCTGCGCCACCTTTCGGACAATCAGCTGCGCGCGCGGCTGGAGGAGCTGCGTGCGACGTTCCGGCGCTCGGAGGCGCGCGGCGCGCCGCTGCTCGACGACGCGCTGGCGGCGGTGCGCGAAGCCGCCGGGCGGCAGACCGGGCTGCACCCCTACCGCGAGCAGGTCGCCGGCGCCCTCGCCCTGCACCAGGGCTGGCTGATCGAGATGGCCACGGGCGAGGGCAAGACGCTCACGGCCGCGCTGGCGGCCGTGATCGCCGGTTGGAGCGGGCGCCCCTGCCACATCGTGACGGTCAACGACTACCTCGCCCAGCGCGACGCGGCGTGGTTTCGACCGCTCTACCAGTTCTGCGGCGTGAGCGTGGGCTGCGTCACCGGGCTGCTCGAGCCCGCCGCGCGGCGGGAGGCGTACGGCCGGGACGTGACCTACACGACGAGCAAGGAGGTCGTCGCCGACTTCCTCCGTGACCGCCTGCGGCTTGGGCAGGTGCAGCACGCCGGCCGGCGGCTCGTGCGCGCGCTGCTGCAGCCCGGCGCCCTGGCCGGCGACCTCGTCATGCGCGGGCTGCACGCGGCGATCGTGGACGAGGCCGACTGCGTGCTCATCGACGAGGCGGTCACGCCGCTGATCATCGCCCAGCCGCGCGACAACCAGGCCCTGCGCGAGGCCTGCGTGACGGCCCACCGGCTCGCCGCCGCGCTGGAGCCGGGGCGGCACTACCGCGTCGACGCGCGCCACCGCGAGGTCGAGCTGCTCGCCCCCGGACGCGACTGGCTCGCGGCGCAGGCGGAGGCGCTGCCGGGCATCTGGCGCGGCGCGGAGCGGCGGCGCGAGCTCATCGAGCAGTCCCTCACCGCGCGCGAGTTCTTCAAGCGCGACCGCCAGTACGTCGTGCAGGAGGGGCAGGTCGTCATCGTGGACGAGTTCACGGGGCGGCTCATGCCCAACCGCAACTGGAGCGAGGGCCTGCACCAGGCCGTGGAGGCGCAGGAGGGGCTGGCGGTCACCGAGCCCGACGAGACGCTGGCGCGGCTGAGCTTTCAGCGCTTCTTCCGGCTCTATCCGCGGCTCGCCGGCATGACCGGGACGGCGCGCGAGGCGGCGGCGGAGTTCTGGCACATCTACCGGCTGCCGGTGGCGCCCATACCCACGCACCGCCCGTGCTGCCGGGAGGTGCTGCCGGACGCCCTGTTCGCCGAAGCCGACGCGCGCTGGGCCGCCGTGGCCGAGGAGGTCCTGCGCCTGCACGCCGCCGGGCGGCCGGTGCTGGTCGGCACGCGCAGCGTCGAGGCCAGCGAGCGCCTTGCGGCCCAGCTCGTCGCGCGCGGGGTGGAACACCACGTGCTCAACGCCGTCCGCCACCAGGAGGAGGCGCAGATCGTCGCCGCCGCCGGCCAGCCGGGGCAGATCACGATCGCCACGAACATGGCGGGGCGGGGTACGGATATCCGGCTCGGGCGCGGCGTCGCGGAGGCCGGCGGGCTGCACGTCATCGCCACGGAGCGGCACGAGTCGGGGCGGATCGACCGGCAGCTTTTCGGCCGCTGCGCGCGCCAGGGCGACGCGGGCAGCGCGCAGGCCTGCGTCAGCCTCGAGGACGAGCTGCTGCGGCGCTTCCTGCCCGCCGCCCTGCGCGGGCGGCTGCAGGCCGTGCTGCGCGCCAACCCCGTGCGCGCCCGCCCCCTCGTCGAAGCCGCGGTGCGGCTCGCCCAGCGCACCGCGCAGTCCCAGGCTTTCAAGCAGCGCCGCGCCGTCCTTCGCGCCGACACCTGGCTCGACGAGGCGCTGTCGTTCTCCGGGTCGGCGTATGGGCGGTGAGGAGCGCCTTACTGCCAGTCGTACAGGCTGTTGTCGGGGCTGATGAAGCCGCAGCCGGGGGCGGTTTCGCCGGGGCCGCCGGGACGGTAGGGGGTGTCGAAGGACTCCACGTGGCCGTCGCAGAAGGCTATGTTGGTGCGGCCGCGATGGCGGAAGCCCTGCGTGCCGGCGCTGCGGCCCGCGTACGAGGGACTGTCCCCGCCGCCGGCCAGGTCGCCGCAGGGCGCCCGCATGAACTTGTTGGCGCCGCCCTCGTACTCGCCGTCGCCGAAGAGTGCGCACCGGGCAGGGGTCGCAATGTTGGCCAGGCTGGCGGGTTCGGGGTTCGGTTCGTTACGCCCATGCCCGATGTAGCTGGTGTTGTAGTTATAGCCGCAATAGGGGTCCGTGGCCCAGTTCGGTCCGCCCCGGTAGCTGGGGCACTGCAGCACGCGCCCCTCCCCGTACTCCTGCCAGAGCAGTCCCGGGGCGACGCTGGTCTTCTTCCCGCTGCTGCCCCAGGTGACCGTGGTGGAGAAATCCCACGCGCACGAGGCGCCGTTGCGTACGGTCTGCGCGGGCGGGAACTGCCCGTCGTGATCGGCCGCATAGCGCAGGGCCGCCAGCGCGCACTGGTGCAGGTTGTTCTTGCACTGGGTGCTGCGCCCCGCTTCCCGCGCCATGTGGACCGCCGGCAGCAGCAGACCCACGAGCAGGGCGATGATGGAGATGACCACGAGGAGTTCGATCAGCGTAAAAGCGCGTGCAGCTGTGGCGGCGCGACGGTTCATGGCGCCAGCGTCCTCAGGCGTGCGAAGCGCGGCCCGACTCCCGGCGGCAGCAGCCCGGTAACCGCCTCGAGTCCGTTCGATAGCGTCTCCACGCGCGCTTCCTGCACGACGTCCGCGGCACTCCAGGCGGCCTGCCGGCCGGGCTGGCCGGCCGACTCGAGCCGGAACGTCACGTCGCGGGCGCTGGCATTGCGCGTGTAGGTCACGGCGAGGCGGTCCGCGCCATCCTGTCGGCGCCACGCCGCGGCCCGGATGGCGTTGACCGGCGCCTGGACCGTCCACGGATCCCCGGCGAACGCGTAGTCCACCCAGTTGGGCTGGCCGTTGCGGCCCGGATCGGCCGCCGCCCCGCTGAGTGCCGGGTCGGCCAGCTGCCACCACGTGAAGAGCGCGAGACGCCACAGCTCGAACGGCGCCACGGGGGCGACGTCCGAGACGGCATCCACCTCGGGCGCGAGCGTGGTGCTGGCGATGCGGACGAAGCGGATCCACTTGCAGCCGTTGCTGGAGGTGGCGGGCAAATCCGCGAACACGGCCAGATCGAAACCCGTGCCGCCGGCCGATGTACCGTAGGCCCGGCAGACCTCCGCCAGCGTACGCCCGTCGTAGTCAGCGGCCTTCAGACGCGGATCGTGCGGGCGGGTGGGGTCGGTCGGCGATCCCCACCAGCGGTTCCAGGCGCCGAGGTTCGTGACCGCGTGGGTCGGGTCGTAGACGCGGCCCAGGGTTGGGGCGAAGTCGTCGGCATAAGGACCATTCGTATAGGTAAGCCACGTCACGCCGTCCTGGCTGACCGACACCCTGCCGGCATCCGTGATGTGGGTGGCGCCCAGCGTAAATGCATTCGGGTCGCGATTGCTCCAGGCCTGTCCGCGACCGCTGTGCAGCATGTTGCCGAAGACGATCAGGTCGAGGCCGTAGGGGTTGCGTGGGTCGTCCTCCACCTGGTGGTCAAACTCCAGGGTCAGGTGTCCGCCGGTGTCGATGCTGACGAGGTAATCCCCCGCCAGGTCACCGAAGCCGGCCAGCCGGATGGGCGGATAGGCTGGGACAACGGGGACCGGTTCGGCAGGGTCGATGTTCTCCCAGTCGCCCCACGCATCGACAGTGGGGCGTCCGAGCGCGTTGGTCGGGTTGTTCCAGGGGGCTGCCAGATTGGCAGAGCTTACCACGCGCGTGGCAAAATCCGACGCACGCGCCACGCCGGCCGCAGTCGAAACCGCGGCTAGAACATAACATAACCTGCACGGGATGAGACGCATACGATATTCTTCGGCGGGTTCTACGCGTTCCGCCTGCGCTTCGACGTTCTCCCTGCCCGGCGCGCGCGCCGAGCCAGCAGCACCACGGCACCGCCCAGCGCCAGGGCGAGCGTGCCGGGTTCCGGCACGGATGCGAAGGGGCTGACGGGGGCGCGTGTGCCGTCGTCATAGCGCCAGCCGTCCCAGTCGCCGTTCGCCAGGGTGCGTTCGCCCATGCCGACCTGCGACGAGATGAAGTTGCCGCCGGCGTAGGGATTGCCCTCGCTCAGGGCGGGGTCGTTGATCCAGTAGGACCACCAGTTGGGCGCCACCCAGCCGGGCTTGAAGTGGTCGCCGGGATCGGCTGCGGCAAAACCGTTGCCGTTCAAGTCGTAGCCCATGCCCTCGACCGTCAGCCCCCAGCCCCAGTCCCTGATCGTCACCTCGAACTTCACGTCGGCATCGGAGATAGCCTGCAGCATATCGGCGCCGCTGGCGGTGCCGTACCAGCGGTACCCCCACACGAGGGCTTGCGGCTGCTTGGCGTCGTTCCAATCCACGACCAGCGCGGCCTGGTTGGCGCCCGAGCCGACCCAGGTCGTGACGCTGTCGAACGCCCCGGCCTGGCCCGGCGCTGTGGCGCCGAGCCAGGCGGCAAGGACAGCGAGGAAACACAGTGGGGAAGGGAGGGTATGGACCGCAGGCATGGCGACAGTTCCTTTGTTGGTCCCGACGTGGGGGACAACTCACAAACAAGCCGGCCTCCCTCGGGGATCGGGCAGCCGGCCCTGTCGCTACCGTGCGTGTGCGCGGCGACCTGACGGCTGTTTGACCCGCGAAGGCCAGTGCAGGCTTATTACAGGCAGGTCTTCTGACTCCCGGATCATCCGCCTCCCGCACCTTCCCGCTCCGGCATCCGGCCGGTGCAGTGGTTTCACGCGGGACTTGTCCCCGGTCACAGCGGCGCGTCCGCGGCCGATTTTCACGGCCTTCCCTCTCGCCTCCCCGCGCGCAAGGCGCAGAGAACCTGTAACGCGTCTCACCATAGCGGGCGGGGATCGGGCGCGTCAAGCGGCGGTTAGAAAAAGAAACCGAGTTGCCCGTCGTCCTCGTCGCGTTGGGGTTGGCGCCGTTGGCGGGGCGGGGTGGGGCGCGGGCGTGGGCGTGCGGGGGGTTGATTGGCCCTGCGTTTCAGATCCTCCAGGGTAGCCTTCATTTCGCGGAACTGGAGGGTCAGGTTGAGGATGGCGCTGTCGAGATCGTTCTTGATCCGGCGCACGAAGCGGGTGTCGGCCACCCGTTTCTCGTACTCCCATGCGATATCGCGCTGGAATTGGCGCACCTCGCGGCGGGTATTGCGGATGGTGTCCTTGAGCTGCCGCGTCAGACGCTGGATCAAGCTCACAGGCGTGTGGAGGCCGATGCCAGCTCCGCCATTTTCGCAGCGGGCCAGCACGCCGTGGAGGGCGTTGAGGTCGCCCCGCCGGTAGGCCTCCTGCGCCTCGTGCCAGAGGTTCTGGCGCGCCTCGCTCATCTGGCCATGATGATCCGGATGCAGGTGGCGGACAATGGTGCGATAGAGGTTCCTGACGGTCTTGTCGTCCGGGTGTTCGGCGGGCTTTCCGCGGTGGCGCGCGGCGCCGTGGCCCAGGAACCCCCTGATGAAGTCCTCGAAGGTCGCCCCGAAGGGCGCTTCATCTTCCTCGTCGTCCGGCCCGTCGAACAGGCCCTCGTCATCGTCATCGTCGTCGGTTGCCTCCTCCTCAAGGCCGAATACCCGGTTGAAGTTCTCGCGGGCCGCTTGCGTCCGCCGCCGGGCCTCCTCCTCCCACTGCTGGTCTTCGGCGGCGGCCTCCTCGGGGTGGTCCTGGCGCCACAGCCACTTGCGGTAGGCGGCCACCTCGGAAAGGTCCATGCGGTTGGCCAGCGAGGCGATTTCCTCGAGGATGCGGTAGTTGTCCGCGCAAGCCTGTTCGAGCTCGCGCTGCTGTGTCAGGAGTGCGCCGAAGGTCTGGTGCAGCCACTGGCGGAAGCCGGGCGTGTCCTGTTCGTGATACCGGGTGAGCTTGACCTTCAGGTCTTCCAGCGTCTGCTCCGCCTTGTGGTGTTCCCGGAGTGCCTTGCGTCGGATGGCAAGCGAGTCGACCGGCAACAGGGCCACGCTGTCGCTGGTCGGGGGTGCAGCCGCATGGCGGGGCCTGCCGGTGTCAGGCTCCCGCTTGTTCGGGGCGTGGGGGCGGGTTGGCTGACGGCGCGGCATGCTCAGGCCAGGATGGTGGCGCCCTCGGGGTCCACCTCGGTAATGACGCCCGAAGCCTTGACGCCGTGGGCCGAGAAAGTGCGGATCATGGCGTCCTCGATGAAGCGGGCACGGGCGCGCTGATTGGTGATCGCGAAAACCGTCGGACCCGAGCCGGAGATCGCCACGCCGTCCGCCCCGGCCTTGAGGGCGTTGGCCTTCACCTCGTCAAAGCCGGGAATCAGCTTCGCGCGCACCGGTTCGATGACCACATCGTTGAGACTGCGGGCAAACAGGGAGTAGTCGTCCTTGGCAAAAGCCACCGTGATCAGCGACGTGTTGGCCATGTTGCACACGAAGTCGGCCAGGGGGACGGTCGCCGGCAGGATCTTCCGGGCTTCGCGTGTCAGGATGACGAGGTCGGGCGTGATCAGGATGATGATCAGGTTGTGGATGCTGCCGATCCGGGTGACGTCCAGCGGCAGGCACGAGCGGGTGAGGGTGGCGCCGCCCAGCAGCGCGGGGGCCGTATTGTCCGCGAAGAACCCGCCGGAGACTGCCGCTTCCGCGCGGGTGGCCGGGAGGATGAGTTCCTCCTTGGTCAGGGGGTTGCCGTAGAGCACATTGACGGCGAACGCCGCCGCCGCGGCGGAAGCCGCGCTGGAGCCGAGTCCGGACCCCAGGGGAAGCCCCTTGTAGAGCTTCAGATCCACGCCCCCTTTTTCCCCCAGCGTGTCGAGCGTTTCGCGGGCGGCAATACCGGCCGTGTTCTTCTCCGGATCGCTGCTCAGTTCGATGCCCGGGTGGGCGCACACCACGGCCGAGAGGGTGACGCCGGAGGCGGTGCGGCGGGCCTCGATCACGTCGCCAATGCCCTTGACGGCCAGCCCCAGAACGTCGAATCCGGGCCCTATGTTGCCTATTGTTGCTGGCGCTGAAACCCTGACAGAATCCATCTTCATGGCATCCCCCCGATGTCGAATAAACGCGTCGAGACTATGGCCCAGACGCCATTGCATAACAAGTCGAAACGCGCGCCGATGGCGTTGCATGCGGCCGACTGGCAGCGCTCCGCCGGGGGCAGAAAAAGAGAAAAAAGCACTTGCCTTTCCCATGGAAGGAGGCGTATCGATAGTGACGTTGCAACCGATTCGAGCGCTCTGAGGGGGCGGATGAACTGGCGAAATCAACAGGTTCAGTTGTTCGAGTTGGAGGGGCTGGAGCCCCGTATTCTGCTTTCAGGCGACACCCCGATCGAGCCCCTCGCTCCCCTTCAATCCGCTCCCACGGCTGTTCTCGACGTGCCTGCCGATGCGGGTAGCGGCTCCGCTACTTCCTCGTCGCAGTCCCAGGGCGAGCAGTACGGCGCGGAGCAACAGCTCGCCGATATCTTTGGCGGTGCGGCCAACCAACCGCTGGCGACCGGCGAGGCAGACCCGGCGCGGACGCCGCCGGCAAGTGAATCCGCTCCCGCGGCCGCACCCGCCGAAGTGGCGCCCGTACTCGAAGAAGATGATTTGCTGGAGCCCGTTGACCCTGCGCTCGACCCCGCGCCGGGTGCGGCGGACGACCCCGAGCTGTCGGTCACCGATCCGATGGCGGATCAACTGCAGGAGACGCTGCACAGCGCCAACGGGCCGCCGGGCGAGTCCGCTTCCGATGCGTTAGCCGCAAATTCACTTCCCGATGTGCAGGCGACCAGTGCTCCTGGTACGCCTGTGGTTGTCTACACGTTTACCGGCAATGCCAACGATACCAGCGGACACGCCTATCACGGAACCGTTACCGGCGCCACGCTGACGGCTGATCGTTTTGGCAACGCAAATAACGCCTATCTCTTCGACGGCATGGCCGACCGGATAGAGTTGCCGACCGGCGTCCAAATCGGTGGCGCCAACACGGGCATTACGTTGTCGCTGTGGGTCAAGGCCTCGAACGGCGCCGACGGCTGGATCATGGAAGTGGGCGCGGCAATCCGGAACGAGTCCACGGCACAGGTTGGCTACGGCCTGCATTTCGCAAGTGGCCACATTCGTTTCACGGTGAACAACAACGGCCCCGCTCCTTTCTCGGAATCCGAGTGGGATGACGTGATCACGCTGGGAAGCTATGACGACGACGCGTGGCACCACGTCGTCGGCGTGTTCCCGGGCGACGGCACGCGTAACCGCATCTACGTTGACGGCGTCGAAGACAGCACCCCGAACGCCGGGATGGCGCAGACCGGGATCACGGAGTCGTACACGACGCCCGACTCGCGCATTGGGCACACCACGTACGCGCCGTTCGGCGTCTACAGCATGGCCGGGGCTGTGGACGACGTCTACCTCTACGACCGCGCGCTGTCGGTCGCCGACGTCGGCGCGCTTTTCGCCCTGCCGAACCCCGCCAGCGGTCCTGACCTGAAGGTGACCTCCCTGGTGGTGGATCCGGTCGTTGGCCTGTTTGGCGAAACCCTCTTCACGATCACCGCCACGATTCAGAACAACGGCAACCGGCCTGCCGAATCCTCGTGGTCTGACGTCCTCTTCCAGTCGGGCGATCTGACGCTGGACCCGTCCACGGACCAGTACATCAGCGGCGTCTGGCGCAGCACCGACTTGGAAGCGGGCGGCAGCTATACGGTCACCTACGCCGATGTCAAGCTGCAGACCGGCACGGCGGGACCGCAGTATTTCTATGTCGTGACGGATGGCTACGAGTACGCCGGTGACGTGAACTTCTCCAACAACACGTCGGACCCTGCGACCGTGACGATGGCGGTGCCGGACGTGGATCTGGAGTTCCAGGGGACGCCCGTGCTTTCGACGACAGCGCTGACGTTGAACGGCACGTTCACCGTCTCGAACTGGGTCGTCGTCAACTCCGGGTCAGCGGCGACGACAGCCGGAGAGTGGCAGGACGCACTGTACCTCTCGAAGGACAACGTGCTCGATGCGAACGACACGCAGCTGGTCTCGCAGTACCACAACAACGATCCGAAACTGGCAGCGGGAGGAAGCTATCAGGTCGCTGATACGACAACCGGGTTGCCCAATATTGCAGGCGGGGTCGGCGATGGTAGTTGGTTCATCCTGATTGCCTTGGACCGGATGCAGAATGTCGGGCAGGACAACCGGCAGCCGGAGACCGACCACACCAACAACATCGTGGCTATCGCGGTTACGCTCAGCACGCCGGATGTGGACCTCGCGTTCGTGGGTGCACCCGTCGTGCCTGCACTAGCGGGCGAGGGCGGCGGCGTGGCGCTGCAGTGGGTCGTCAAGAATGTCGGCGCCGGTCCTGCCAACGGCGGACCCAATCCGTGGGGCGGCGGCTCCTTCGGCTGGTACGATGCCGTCTGGCTGTCGCGGGACAACGTGCTTGACACCGCGAATGACACCCGGTTGACGGCGTCGAGCTGGCCGCCCTCGTACCAGTTCCAGGCCCAGCCGCTTGCGTCGGGTGATTCCTACGCCGCCAACTGGACGGCGCAGATCCCGGTTGGTGCGTACGATGCCGCGCACCCCGACATGTTCCTCTTCTTCCAGATCGACGGCTTCGGGCAGGGGTTCGGACCGAGCGGTCTCGGCAATGCCCAGTTCGAGACGAATGAGTCGAACAACGTGTCGGCCCCCATCCCGATTACCATCACACCCCTTTCGATTGACCTCATCGTGACGGCGGCGACCACGTCTGCCACGGCCGTGACGCCGGGTCAAGCCCTCACGGTGGGTTGGACGGTCAAGAACACCGGCGCCTCGGCGGCCACGGCTAGCTGGTGGTATGACGAGGTGTACTGGTCCACCGACGACACCTTCCAGACGAGCGATACACAGTTGGGGTGGGGCACGACGCACAACGGTGGCCTGACGGCAGGAGCAACCTATGACGTGACGGGGCAGAGCATCAACGTGCCCTCCGGCATCGCCGAGTCGAGCGGCTATCTGCTCTTCGTGACCGACGCCGATATGAATCAGGTGGAGTCCAACGAGCTCAACAACGTGTTCGCCATCGCGCTGACCGTCACCAGCCCGGATCTGATAACCACGGCGGTCAGCGCCGACCCCGCCTCGCTGGGGAACGGGGTCGTCACGACCGCCGTGACCTACACGATTAAGAACACCGGCGACGCCCCGTCCTCCTCCTACTGGTACGACGTCGTTTACTACTCCGCCGACGCGACATTCGACACCAACGACGTCAGCCTGAACGGCTTCTATCACAATGGGGTTCTGGCTCCGGGTGGCGAGTATACGGCCACGAACACCGTGACGCTGCCGAACTCGGCCGTGCCCGGAACGGGCTACCTGTTTGTGTTTGCCGACGGCTACAAGTACGCGCCCGAAAGCAACGAGAACAACAACACTCTCGGGACGCCCGTCACCTTGGGCGGTGGCGATCTCACGGTCACGAACGTGACAGTCGGGATGGCCGGGTTCAACAACGGGAACGTCTACAGTGTCAGCAATAATCCCACGGCCGCCACGGTCTTCTCGATCAGTCAGAGCGTAACCGTCACGTACATAAGCACCTACCACTGGAACTATGGCTCAGGCGCGGTGCCGGGCACCTTGTCACTACAGGCTCTGGACGGCACGACGTATGGTCCCTGGACGGCGACGGGAGTGGGTAGTAACAGGTCTTGGGAAGTCACGCCGAATATCGTGCTACCCGCCGGTACGTACACGGTCATAGACTCCGACCCGGCCACCTGGGCGCACAACTACACCTCCGGTTACGCCGGATTCGCCGAAGTGCGTATGACGCCTGTTGATGCGACCTTCACGGCCACCGTGGGCGACACCGTTTCCGTCACATGGACAGTCACGTACACCGATCCGGTCGGGCGCGACCTGACGGGTTCCTGGTCCGACACCCTCTACCTCTCCACCGACAACAAATGGGACGCGAGCGACACCTATCTGGCCGTCAACAGCGCAAGTGGCCCCCTCTCACCGAACGGTTCCTATACCAAAACGAAAACCGTCACGCTGCCCTCCTTTGCGACGGGCACAGCCTACATCGTGGTGAAGACCGACACGGGAACCCCGTTCGTCCTCGAAAGCAACGAGGGCAACAACGTCGGCGCGAAGGACTTCACCCTGATGGGACCGGACCTGGTGGTCCTGCTGGCCTCAGCGCCCCAGACCGTGATCATGGGCAAACCGGTGACGGTGAACTGGACCGTGAAGAATCAGGGCAATGCGGCTGCGCTGCGGGACTGGTATGACGTGATTTACGTCAACAGCAGCGCCGTCATCAGCGGCGGCACGCAGCTGACGAACTGGAATGCCGCCACCCAGTCGCCGCTGGATGTGGGCGCCAGCTACGTAGGATCCACCGAAGTCACCCTGCCCAGCCTGACCCCGGGCAACTACTACCTGGTATTTGCGGCCGACCAGAACGCCAGCCAGCCCGAGGGCAACAAGAACAACAACACGTTCGCGGTGGCGGTGACGGTCGTGGCACCGGACTTGGTCGTGTCCGAGGCGACCGGCCCGGCGGGCACGGTCAACTGGGGGCAAACCGCTGACCTTTCCTGGACGGTGAAGAACCAGGGCACGCAGGTGGCGGCGGCGACCTGGATGGACGCCGTGTACCTCTCGACGGACCAGACGTTGGACACATGGAGTGACGTCCTGCTGGGGCAGTTGGACAACACCGGTGTGCGACCGCTTGCCGTGAACGGCGCCTACACACGCTCGACGCGCTTCGACATCAAGCCGAAGAGCGGGACAACGGCGGGGACCCTCTACCTGCTCTTCGTGACCGACGTGAACGATCAGCAGGGCGAGACGCTCAACACGAACAACATGAAGGTTGTCGCCATAACCCTCGGCGCGGCGCCGGACCTGGTCGTGGGTCTGCCGACCGTCCCCGCGAGTGCCTCCAGTGGCGGCGTGGTGGAAGTTTCGTGGACCGTGACCAACAGCGGCGCCGGCACGGCGCTCGGCACCTGGGGCGACCTGCTGCGGCTCTCGACCGATGCCGCTGTCTCGTGGGATGACACCTACCTGCACCTGCAGAACGGGGCCGGCGTGCGGGCGCGAGTCGTCGGGCAGAAGGCGATGTTCTTCAACGACGACTACGGGGCATTGACCACCACGCTGAACCTGGACCAGACCGCCGGTTCGCCGGGCTACACGTTGGAGGCCTGGGTGCTGCCGCTCACCGCGGCTGGCGCTTCGGATGCGCGCTATGTGGCAGGTACGACCGGATACGGCACGGGGCAGTACGGCTGGTCGCTGTTTCAGCAGGGTGACACCTGGCGGCTGACGGACGGGATCGGTGTCGTGGACACGGGCCTGACTGTCGATCTGGGCGTTTGGCAGCATCTGGCGGCAGTCTTCATGCCCGGCACGGGCGTGACCCTCTACAAAGGCGACCAGTCCTTCACCTCCTCCGCGCTGGGTTACACGACGGCGGACTCCGACCTGTGGATCGGCAACACGCCGGTTGGCACTGCTCAGAATTTCGTTGGTGCCATTGACGATGTGCGGGTATGGCGCGGTGCTCGCACCCAGGCGCTGGTGACCGCCGGTCGTGGCGCCGAACTCACGGGCACGGAGGCCGGGCTGGAGGCGTACTGGACCTTGAACGACGGCGCGGGCACTACAGCGGCCGACGCGACAGGGCACGGCTACTCCGGCGCCCTGACCGGGGGCAGCGTCTCTTATTACAACAGTTCGCCGTACGTTTCGATCTCCTACATGCACACGGCGCCCGCCTGGGTGAGTTGGGCGACTACGAACAGCGTGACCTTCACGCGCCAGGTCCGGCTCCCCACCAGCGTCGCGGCCGGCGACTACTACCTGCTCGTGCAAGCCAACTTCCTCGGGACCCAGGGCGAGGCCGACACCAATAACAACATGGCCTCGGCCGCCCTGCGGATCGAGTCCGCCGATTTGGTCGTGCTCTCGCCGCAGGCGCCCGGCACGGCCGGCGCCAGCCAGACGATCCAGGTCGGGTGGACCACTAAGAATCAGGGTGCGGGTAATGCCGGGACGACTTGGTGGGATGCCGTCATCCTGTCCGCCGACGCCACGCTCAACGCCGGCGACACGGTGCTGGTGACCCGTCAGCGCACCAACACGCTCTCGTCCGCGCAGGAATATGTGGTCAGCGGCGTGAACGTCACCCTCCCGGCCAACGCGGTTGGCAGCATGTACCTTCTGTTCGTGACGGACTACTACAGCGCGCAGGGTGAAACCAACGACAACAACAACGTCACGCCCGTGGCCATTATCCTGAACGCGCCCGACCTGACGGCGGTCATCGACGACGCGCCAGCCGCCGCCGTGCTCGGCGAGACCGTGACGGTGACTTGGACCGGTCGCAACAGCGGCACGAATCCCAGCACGACGGCATGGAGCGACGCCCTGTACCTTTCCGATGACACGACCCTTGACGCCGCCGACACGCTGGTCGGCTCCTTTGCCGTCAGCCTGACGGGAGCGCTGGGCGCCGCTGAAACCTACGTGCTGACCCGCACTGTCCGCCTGCCCGAATCCGCCACCGGGAACCGCTACCTCCTCGTCGTGACTGACAGCGCCAAGCAGCAGGGCGAGACCGACGAGACGAACAACACCGCCTCACGTGCCATTGCGCTGACCGCGCCGGACCTGACGGTGACAGCCGTGACCGCGCCGGGCGCCGCCAGCCTCAGTGAAACCCTGGCCGTGACCTGGACGGTCAAGAACGCGGGCACTGTCGCTGCGGTCGCGGACTGGTACGACTACGTTTACCTGTCCACCGACGCCACGCTGGGCAGCGGGGACGCGCTGCTCTATGCATTCAACGCGGAGGGGCTGACCCCCCTCGCCGCCGGTGCTACGTACGACATGAGTCGTAGCGTAGCCCTGCCCGCGACAGGGACGGGCGAGCGATGGCTGCTCTTCGTAGCCGATGGCAACCGCGTCCAGGGGGAGACGGACGAAGGCAATAACGTCATGGCCTCGCGGATTGTGATCACGGCGCCCGATCTCGAGCTCACGGCGCCCACGGCCCCGGCGACCGCGGTCTCCGGCGCGGCCATCGCCCTGGGGTGGACGGTGACGAACATCGGGTCCGCGGCTGCTCCCGCGGACTGGTATGATCGCGTGTATCTCTCCGTCGACGGCACGCTCGACACCTGGGGCGATCGCCTGCTCGTCAACAATAGCGCGGCCGAACGCAGCCCGCTGCCCGCGCAGGCTGGCTACACCGCCACGGTCGAAGCCGCGCTGACCTCGCTGGCGCCCGGCACCTACACGCTCTTTTTCGTCGCTGACGGTTCCGGTAACCAGGGTGAGTCCAGCGAGACGAACAACACGCTGACGCGGACGCTGGTTGTGACTGCACCCGACCTGACCGTCACCGCCGCGAGCGTGGCCGTCGCCACCGCCAGCCTGAACCAGTCCGTCAGCGTGAGTTGGTCCGTGCGCAACGACGGGACGGTTGCCGCCCTGTCGGACTGGGCGGATTACTTCTACCTCTCTGTGGACGAGACGTGGGATGCCAGCGACGTCTTCGTCGCCGCTGAATACATCACCACCCAATCGCCGCTGGCGGTTGGTGCGGAGTACACGGTTACCCGCCTGATCACGGTTCCCGCCGTGGCGGCTGGCAGCTACTACGTGCTTTTCGTGGCCGATGGCAGCCAGCAGCAGGGCGAAGCGGCCGAGAACAACAACACGCGCGCCGTTGCGCTGAACGTGATCGCTCCCGATCTGACCGTGACCGGGGCAACCGCCCCGGCGCAGGCTTCCGTGGCGGAGACCATCGCTGTCTCCTGGACCGTCCGCAACGCGGGCGTAGGCGCGGCTCCGGCGGAGTGGCAGGACAGCGTATATCTCTCCGCGGACATGGTGTTCGATGCCCAGGATACCTACCTGGGCGCGTTCAGCGCCGCGGCGCAGGCTGGCCTGGAGACGGGCGCGTCCTACACCGAGAACAGGACCGTCGTTCTCCCGTACGGCCGGACCGGGGACTTCTATCTCCTCTTCATTGCCGATATCTACAACCAGCAGGGAGAGGTCAACGAGGCGAACAACCTGTTGGCCCGCGCCATCACCATCAGCGCCCCCGATCTGGCCGTCACGGCCTTCACAGCGCCCGCTACCGGCGCCCTCGGCCAGTGGATCGAGGCGACGTGGACGGTGGCCAACTCCGGCCAGGGCGGGGCGTTCAACGACTGGTACGACCTCGTGTTCCTGTCGGACGACGAGACCTTGGGCGAAGGGGATGTGCAACTGGCCTGGCAGGGTATCCAGGCGCAAACCCCGCTGGCCGCCGGCGCCAGTTACACGGTGACGTTGCAGGTGCGGTTGCCGCTCGCCGGCGTGGGACCTAAGTTCCTGCTTCTCGCCGCCGATCAGTACGGCTATCAACCGGAGACAAGTGAAACAAACAATCTGAAATCCAGCGCCATTACCATCAGCGACCCTGACTTGGTTGTAACTGCCGCCACCGTGCCCGCCTCGGCCGTCTGGGGGCAGCGTGTGTCACTCTCCTGGACCGTGAAGAACCAGGGCTCCGGCACGGCCACCGGCCTCTGGAGTGACCGCGTCTACCTGTCTGCCAACGAAACCCTGGAGCCGGACACGGATGTGCTTGTCACCTCGTACTATGCCGGCAGCCATGCACCGCTGGCGGCGGGTGCTTCCTACACGGTGACGCTGGAGGCAACCCTGCCGACCGGTCTCACCGGCCCCGTATTCTTCCTGTTTGCCGCCGACGCCGAGAACCGCCAGGCGGAAGCCAGCGAGACGAACAACGTGCTGTCGAAGGGGGTCACGTTCAATGCGGCCGACCTGCAGGTCACCGCCCTGACGGCGCCAGCTACCGTCGCCTGGGGACAGCGCGTGGACCTCTCCTGGACGGTGCAGAACAAGGGTGACGGCGCTGCCACCAGTCGATGGTACGACTTTGTCTACCTGTCAGCCGACGATCAATTCGACCCGAACACGGACGTGCTGCTTGCTTCCGAGTACGCCCCGCCGACGCAGCCCCTGACCAACGATGGCACAGGCTATACCGTCTCGCGAACCGGCGCCTCCGGGGTCGTGATCCCCGCGAGCGTGGCGGTTGGCGCGCGCTTCCTGATCGTCAAGACCGATGTCTACAACTACCAGTCCGAGATGACGGAAACCAACAATCTCCTGGTGCGCGCTATCACCGTGACCGCAGCCGATCTGCGAATCGATCCCGCGAACACGACCGTACCGGCTGCCGGGGTGTCCGGTAACACGCTTGCCGTAACCTGGACGGTCATGAACGCAGCCGGCGCCGGCGACGCCACGACAGGCTGGTGGGACGGCGTCTATCTTTCAACCGACGGCGTCGTGGACGCGAACGACACCCTGCTGGCGAATGTCTCGCGCTCGACCGCCCTGGCTGGCGGCGCGTCCTACGCCGTCACGCAGACGCTTACCCTGCCCGGCGGTCTGACCGGCGTACGGCACATTCTCATCGTCA
This sequence comes from uncultured Victivallales bacterium, assembly GCA_964402115.1. Lineage (GTDB taxonomy): Bacteria > Verrucomicrobiota > Kiritimatiellia > UBA8416 > CAYOBW01 > CAYOBW01. Next base: position 68,237 of record CAYOBW010000003.1, on the reverse strand, counting down.
CGGACCGGTACGGCGCGCAACCGGAGAGCGACGAAACGAACAATCTGCTCGACCAGTCGGTCAACCTGAGCGCGCCGGACCTTGCCGTCAGCGCCGCCGTGGCCCCGCTCGTCGCTACCAGCGGTTCAACGATAACCGTGACCTACACCGTCACCAATCTCGGTGGCGCCGCCGTTGACCGGCAGTGGACCGAGCGCGTGGTGCTCTCCTCGGATACTTACATCGGCAATTACGATGACATTCTCATCGGCTCGGCTACGCAGACCGCGGCGCTGGCAGCCGGCGCCACACTCGACCGCAGTTTCAGCGGCACGATTCCCTGGGGGGTAACCGGCAAGTACAATATCTACATCCGGGTCGACGCCTACAGCCAGGTGCCTGAGAGCAACGAATCCAACAATGCAGCCGATTTCGTAAAGGTGGATGATGCCCACGACAACCGACTCGACATCGCCTACGCCGATCCGCCCGCCAACCTGAAGGTTGATGTCCTGACCGTGCCGGCGAACGCGGTGACCGGAGAGACGGTGACCGCCGTCTGGCGCGTGACCAACCACGGCACCGCCGTCACCCAGGGCTCAACCTGGTGGGATCGCGTCTACCTGTCAGCCGACGAGACGCTGGAGACGAACACCGACCGTCAGCTCGGTCAGTTCGAACATCGCGGGGCGCTCCAGGCCGACGGCAGTTACGGCCAGTCGCAGGGCGTGCGGCTGCCCGAAGACCTGACCGCGGGGACCTACTGGCTGTTTGTCTACACCGACGTGTACGGACAGCTGGTTGAGCCGGGAGCGGAGAACGACAACAGCGTGCGCAGCCTGGGCAGCGTCACGGTAGCCCTGGCGGATGTGCCGGACTTGGGCGTGACCGCCGTGCAGGGGCTCACGCCGCCGATCATCGGGCAGCCCGTCCAGGTCACGTGGAGCGTGAAGAACACCGGCGCCGCTGCGGCTGTTGGCGACTGGACGGACACCTTGTACCTGTCGAGCGACGGGCTCGTAGCCGGCGCGGTCTGGGTCGGCAACTACACGCACACCGGCGGGTTGGCGCTCAATGCTTCGTACGACCGGACGGAAACGGTGACCGTACCCGTGCGTCCCGATGGCACGTACTACTGGGTTGTCGTCGCGGATGCCGGCGCGGCCGTGTACGAGCGGGCGGGTGAGGGCAACAATGCAACTGCCTCCGCCGCCTACGCGCTGGCCCATCCCGACCTGCAGGTGGTTAGTGTGCTCGGCGCGCCCAGCGCCCTGTCCGGCACCGCCGTGACGGTCAATTGGACCACGCAGAACAACGGTACCGGATCCACGGGCGGCCAGTGGACGGACCGCGTCTACCTTTCGAACGATTCGACGCTGGACGGCGCGGACACGCTCCTCGGCGCTGTTGCGCACACAGGTGTTGTGGGCGCTGGGGGTCCGTATGCAGGCACGCTCGTGGCGACCCTCCCGAACGGGATCGCGGGAGATTACTATCTGCTCGTGCAGGCCGACGCCGCGGGTGAGGTCGTCGAAGGCTCGGCGGGCGAATCCAACAACGTGGGCGCGTCGCTGGTCATGGCTGTGACCCTCGCCCCCTACGCGGACCTCGCCGTCAGCGGCGTTACGGCTCCATCGCGCATCGTCAGCGACCCTGCGGACCTGCCTGTTTCGTGGACCATCACGAACCAGGGCACGGGTACGGGGCCGGTGGACACGTGGGTGGACCGCGTCGTGTTGTCGCCCAACACGGTGCTGGGCGATGGCGATGACCGCATCGTGGGATCCTTCACGCACGTCGGCCTCATGCCGGCCGGCACCTTCTACACGAGTGTGTACACCATTCAACTGCCCGCTGCGACGGAAGGACACTTCACCCTGTTTGTGGTCACCGACGCGCTCGATGCCGTCTACGAACACACGAACACCGGCGCCAACTCAGCCACGCCGGGTCACATCGTGGACATCGTACCGCAGCCGTATGCGGATCTCGTGGTCAACTCGGTGGATACACCCGCCACGGGCGACAACGGGCAGACGCTGACGCTGAGCTGGACCGTGACCAACGCGGATCCCAACGGGATCGGGCAGACCTCCACGCCCGAGTGGTACGACGACGTCTACCTGAGCACCGATGCAACCGGGCAGACGGGCATGACGCACCTGCAGCGCTTCAGCCGTGTCGGTCACCTGGCGCTGGGCGCCTCGTACACCCGGACGGCTGAAGTCACGCTGCCTACGGCTGCCAACGGCAACGTCTACCTGTTCGTGGTAGCCAACGGAGCGGACAACGTCTATGAGTTCATCTACGACACGAACAACCGCACCCGCTCGAACGCCATCAGCGTCCGCTATACGGCTCCGCCCGCTGCAGACCTCCGCGTGACGGATGTGCGGATGCAGGGCAGCGGTGACACTTATGTCACGGCCAGCGGACACGCCAAGGACGGTGAGGCGCTCGACATCACGTGGACGGTGCGCAACGAGGGACCGGATCTGGCCGCGGGTGGCTGGACCGATGCGATCTACATTGCGCCGAGCGGCAACCGCGCCCAGGCGACACGTATCGGAAGCTTCACGGTCTCGCAGGATCTCGCGGCTGGCCTCACTTACACCCGCACGGAGAATTTCCGCCTCCCGCTGCACGTTTCGGGCGTCTTCGAGGTGTACGTGACGACGGACTACACGACGGAACTCAACGATCCAAATCGCGCCAACAACGCTCCGAACGTCGGTTCCACGGTCACGATTGAACTCACGCCCCGCCCCGACCTGCGGGTCAACGTCCTCAGCATCCCGGCCCAGGTTACGGCGGGCGCGGTCGTGGACGTGGAGTGGACGGTCATCAACCAGAGCGTCACCGCGACCCCCACGGGTGGCAGTCGCTGGTACGATGGCGTCTACCTCTCGCTCGACAATAAGTGGGACGGCGGAGACCGGTTGTTGGCCTGGGTGCCGAACGGATCCGCTCTGGGTCCCGGCGAACAGTACACCTCGCGCGGCAACTACCGGCTGCCCGCCGAGGCGGGCGGCAACATGTACATCCTGGCGGTCGTCGACGCGTCGGGGTCGGTTGATGAGTTCCCGGGCGAAGGCAACAATGCCAAGGCACAGCAGCTCGCCGTGGACGTTACGCCGGTGCCGCCGCCCGACTTGGTTGTCTCCGATGTGTATGGTCCCACGGATGCCTTTGACGGCACGACCATCTCGGTGCGGTACAAGGTCACCAACCGCGGAGCCGGGATCACTTACCCGGCCAGCTGGACGGATGGCCTGTGGCTGGCCGTCAATGCCCAGAAGCCGAACCCGGCGCGCGGTGACTTCTACATCGGTTCGACGTGGCACACCGGAGCGTTGGAGGTGGGCGAGTTCTACGAGGGCACGATCACGGGCGAGATTCCCAAGCATATCACCGGCGAGTACCAGCTCATGGTCTACACGGATGTCAACGGGGGTGTGTATGAGTTGACCTTCGACATCAACATCAACCCTGACGACCCGACGCAACTCGACAACAACAACTACAAGACGGCCGGCACGCCCCTGACCGTGATCTACACGCCACCTGCGGACCTCGAGGTCATTGCTGTCACGGCTCCAGCCACGGCCCTGGGCGGCAGCAAGACCACCGTCTCCTGGACGGTTAAGAACAATGGCTCGAACGTCACCGACCTCGACCGCTGGGCCGATGCGGTCTACGTCTCGACGGACAACGACCTGTACGACAACAAGGGGCAGCAGTGGATGGTATTCGGCCTGCTCCACGAGGGTAAACTGGAACGGGGCGAGCAGTACGCGCAGACCGCTACCTTCACGCTTCCGCCCAGTGCGGATGGGGCGTTCATCATCGTCGAGACCAACGTCGACCCGCAGAGCATTCTGACCGAAGAGGATCTGCTGCTGGCGGAGATGGCCCAGCTGTCCGGCCGCATCCAGGAGAAGATCGGCGATGTGACGGCCATGAGCGAGAGCGAGATCATGGCCAAGGTCAAAGACCTGAGTTTCGGCGACCTCAAGTACATCCTGTGGGGCACCAAGGTCGTCGCCAAGGTGTGGGAAGGGCCGTTCGCCCGCAACAACCAGCGCCCGGCGCCGTGCATCGTGAGCAACCAAGCGTCGAACCTGGCGGTAACGTCGATCACCGTGCCCGCGACGGCCTACACCGGCGAGAAGATCACGGTTGGTTGGACCGTGACCAACCAGGGACCGGCCGCTGTGTGGAGCGGCACGGAGCGCTGGACGGATTACGTCTACTTCTCACCCGACCCGACGTTCCTCTTCACGCGTGCCACGTTCGTCGGTTCGGTCGTGCATGCGAACACCGACGGCCTGGCGGCTAACGCGAGCTACGACGCGACGCTCGACGTCGAACTCCCGGCCGGCAGCGCCGGGCGGCGCTACGTGTACGTGTTCACGGATCGCAATCCGGACGTCGAGTATCACTATGGCGGCATCGATGCGGTTGGCGCCGGCGAATTCCCGGACTGGCCCAAGGACTTCCGCGGGCGCGTCTGGGAGGGCGCCGCCGACCGGAAACTGAACAACGCGGCATCCACGACGCTCGATGTCACCTATCGCGAGCCGGATCTCAAGGTCACGAGCATCACGATTCCGACCGCAGCCGACTCCGGCCAGACGATTGATATTCAGTGGACCGTGACGAACATCGGCACGCGCGCCACCCGCACGGATTACTGGTACGACCGCGTCTACATCTCGCAGGATGGTTCGCTGGACCTCTACGACCTGCTGATCGGTGACAGCCGGCACACGGGCGTGCTTCAGGCCAATGAGAGCTACACGGTAAACACCACGGTACGCCTGCCGGACGACATCGAGGGCGATTTCCAGGTGCTCGTCTACATCGATTCGCCCTTTGGCCAGTCCTGGTACATCGGTTACGCGCTACCTTACCCGGCGGCAACCGGGCAGCAGCGTCTCGAGGGGCCTCCGAACGCCTGGGCCCAAATGGGTAACGTCAAGGAGTTCCAGGATGAGGCAAACAACATCATCCGCAATCCGGTGCACGTGACCCGCGTGGCGTCGCCCGACCTGCGGGTGACCAGCGTGGTGCGCCCCGACCACGCCATCAGCGGCAGGCGCTTTGACGTGACTTACACCGTCACCAACATGGGCCCCGGCCCGATTCCGGACAGGCAGAACACCTGGACCGATTACCTGTTCCTTTCTCGGGACCAATACCTGGACGTGAACAGCGATTACTTCCTGGGTCAACTGGACCATACGGGCGCCCTGGCGCGCGATGCGTCGTACTCGGTCACCGTGAACTACGCCGTGCCGCGCGGCATCCTCGGCGGCTACTACGTCTTCGTGCTGACCGACGTGCCCAGCCCGAACCGGCCGCGCGGGGTGGTGTACGAAGGCGCCAACGAGGGCAACAACGCGGGCCCCAGTGCTCAGCCCATGCTCATCGATCCGTCCCCGCCGACCGACCTCGTGGTTCAGACCATCAGCGTGCCCGCCACGGCTGCCGTCAGCCAGCCCGTCACCGTCAGCTACACGGTGAAGAACGTGCATGCCACCGAGAAAGCCGAAGGCTACTGGGCCGACGCGCTCTACGTGTCGGCTGACGCCGTGTGGGACCTGGGCGACAAGCTGCTGGGGCGCGTGGAGACGCAACTCGACGAGCACGGCAAGCCGCGACCGATCTTCCGCTCACTGCTGCCCGGACAGTCCTATGAGGGCACGCTGACCGCCACCCTGCCGACGGTTCTGCCGGGCAACTATCGCGTCATCGTGCGCACGGACATCTTTGACGACATCAACGAGGGTTCCAACAACGCGAACAACAAGCTGGCCAGCGCGGACACGTTCAACGTCTCGGTGAAGACGCTGCAGCTCGATGTGCCGGCCACGGACACGCTGACCGGCGGCGCGGAACTCCTGTACATGATCACGGTGCCGGCGGGGGAGACACTGGAAGTCAGCCTGGTCTCCCAGGACAAGAGCGCCGCCAATGAACTTTACGTCAGGTTCGAGGGCCTACCCAGCACGCTGCACTACGATGCGGCTTTCGAAGGGCACCTCTGGAGCGACCAGGATGCGCGCGTGCCCCTGACGCAAGCGGGGCGCTACTTCATCTTCGTGCGCAGCGTCAGCTCGCCCAAGGATACGCCCGTAACACTGTCGGCGCGTCTGATGCCGTTCGGCATCACCGATGTGACCCCGGACAACGGCGGCGACTCCCGTTACGTCACCATGGACGTGCGTGGCGCCCGTTTCTCGTCCAGCGCCATCGTGAAGCTGATCCGCCCGCAGATGGCCGAGTACGAACCCGTCAACTATCGGGTCGTCAACGCCACGCGCATCGTGGCGACGTTCGATCTGCGTGACGCGCCGCACGGGCTGTACGACGTCCGCGTCACAAACCCCGACGGGCAGGTCGCGGTGGTCCCGTACCGCTACCAGATCGACGAAGCCCAGCCGCTGAGCCTGACTGTCGGCATGGGCGGCCCCTCGCAACTCGAGTATGGCGATGTGGGCTGGTATGGCTTCGGAGTGTACAGCACGACCAATGTGGACGCGCCTTACGTCCACTTCGAATTCGGCATGCCGAACATGTCGCAGTTCAGCGAGTGGTACGATTATGTCCACGGGCAGTTGGATGACGATGCGGCCGGCTACATCTTCCCGGTGGGTGACGATCCGCTGGTCTTCCGCACGAACCTGAGCGGGGCGCCAGACGTGACCGATGTGCCGTGGGCCGAGCTTGATTCCATCTTGAATCTGGACGGGCGGCTCATGGCTCCGGGCTTCACGTTCGACTTCGTGAACCGCGGCTTCATGGGGCTCACCTTTACAGCCGATGTCTTTCCCGAGATGCGCGACGTCCTCAAGAAGGATCCCAAGGCGCTGGCCAAGCTGAAGGAAGATCCTGCGCGCGACATGTACTACAACCCCACGAACTACAAGTTCTGGATTGCCGCCGCCGCGACGCCGATGACCACGCAGGAGTATCTCGCCTACCAGACGCAGGTGGCCAAGGATCTGCGGAATGCCATCCTGGCCGACACCGCGGCGCCCCATGCGCTGGTTGTTGCCGCGGCAAACGAGAACGACTGGGTCAATCTCTACCTGAAGAGCCTGCAGGACGCCGGGCAGCTTCGCCCGGAAGACGAACCGCCCGAGATCAACCTGCTGCCGCCGACCTCCAGCCTGATCTCGGTCATCACGGCGGGCTTGCTGGGCGAGGACGTGAACGGCGAAATCCTGGCGTCCGGGAACCTGGTTGAGTTCTTCGCCAAGGTTCGCGCCTGGTACGGCGACCGGCCGGCCGCGACCTACGCGGGCGCCGACCTGCCCGATGCGGCGCTGTTCGAGATGGGACTGACCCACGAGACGCACTTCGAAGCGTTCTGGGTGCAGGTGGGCGAGGGCGATACCCAGGAAATCACCGTTCAGGATCCTCGTCTGAAGGACTACTTCGGTTTGACCGGCACCCGCTCCGATGCCGTCAAATTGGTCGGTCCCACCGGGTATGGCACAACGAACCACGTGCCCAACAACACGGCCCTGCCGTACAGCATCAAGTTCGAGAACCCGGCAGCGGCCGAGAAGGCCATTAAGTCCATCCGCATCATGCAGGAACTCGACCCCGAGCTCGACGTTCGTAGCTTCACGCTCGGCGACATGGTGCTTGGCGACATCCAGATTCACCTGCCCTCGGACCGTGGTTCGTTCACGGGGGACTTCGACTTTACGGCCGAGCGCGGCATCGTGGTGCGTGTCACGGCGGGCGTGGACGTGGTCACGGGGATTGCCCAGTGGGTCTTCACCGCCCTCGACCCAGAGACAGGGTTGCCCATCACCGACGACGCCAAGGGGTTGCTGCTGCCGAACACGGATCGCGCGCAGGGTGGCGTGGTGAGCTACACGATCCGGCCCTATCCGACCTACACACTCGACAAGGAGATCAAGACCGGCACGACCTTGACTTCCGTAGCCCGCGTGTTCTACGACGGCAACGCGCCGCTTGACACGAACATCCACATGGCGACGCTGGATGCATACGGTCCGACCACCGTCACCACCGTGAAGGACCTGGGCAAGGGCGCGTATGCCATCAGCTTCACCGCCGCAGACGACCGTGACGGCTCGGGCGTCGAGGATTCCACGATCTACGTTTCGGAAGATGGCGGCGCGTGGGTGGCTTGGAAGCGGCGCACGAGCGCGACCGCGTGGGTCTACGACGGTGGCGTAGGGACGACGGCTGCGTTCATCGTGCTCTCAGCCGATCACGCCGGCAACGTCGAGACCGTGCCCGACGGAGTCGTGCTCCCGCCTTACAACCCCGGCATCAATCTGGGGGGCCTGCCAACCGCCGCGCAACTGACCCAACCGACACGCACGGTTGTGGTGACCCCGCCGGCGGTGCCCGTTACGAATGTCTTGTTCCTGCAGGCCCAACAGCGCATCCCGGCCGGGCAGCAGACGCTGAAACCGTCGTCGTTCACGACCATCTACGAGCCGTTCATGCTGGAGGGGTTCGCCCGCTCCATGCCGGGTTCGGGTGCGGGCATCGGGGCGCTGAGCGTGGCCTTTGCGCCGGATGGCCGCATCCTTGTCAGCGGCGGCGAGGGGCGCAACAAGCTATGGGCGCTGTCCGTGGCCGGCGGGAGCGTGGGCGCGCCGCTGGCGACGCTCGATGTGCCGATCTACGACATGGCATTCGATTCCGCCGGACGGCTCTGGGCGACCAGCGGCGGCGGACCGCTGCTGCGACTCGATCCGGTGTCGGGCCAGATTCTCGCCCGCTACAACGACGGCATCGGACTGGGGTTGGCGATCCATCCGCAAACGGGCAAGCTCTATCTTTCCACCGAGCGCGGCATTGAGGTCTTCGATCCGGCGACCGGCGGATTCCGGAGCTTCTCCTCGAAACGCGTTCACTCGCTCGCTTTCGCTCCCGACAACACGCTCTATGCCACGTCTTGGCCCGAGGACGGTGACGTGATCCGCTTCGACAGCCGCGGCAATGCCGAGACCGTGCTCAAGTCGACGAACCCGGCCACGGGCCTCGCCTTTGGCGTCAACGGCAGCGCCCTCGCGGGGCTGCTCTTCATCAATCACGCCGGCGGCACAATGACGCTGGTGGACATGGCCACACTGAAGCAGGTCAGTATCGCCACGGGCGGCACGCACGGCGAGTTCATCCACGTCGGGCCGAACAACCGCGTCTACGTGTCCCAGTCCGGTCAGCTCGACGTGCTCTTCCTGGTCGCGGCGCCGCGCGTGCTGGCTTCGACTCCGGTCAACGGCTCCAACAACACCGCCAGCATTAACACCGCCCTGATTACGTTCGACACGGACATGCTCGGCAGTTCGGTCACCGACCTTGCGAACTACCAACTCGTCAATGTCGGCAACGGCATCGAGCTGAGCCTGGGTTCAGCCACGTACAACACCGACACGCGGACGGTCCGCCTGGAATTCGAGGCGCTGCCGGTCGACGCCTACCAGATCACGCTGAAGAATACGCTACGTTCCACGAGCGGGCTGGCCATGAAGGATCCGTACATCATGGCGTTCACGATCCTGACGGACGTCACCGCCACGGCGCAGCCGAGCTTCACGAACACGCGCTTGAACCGCCACGATGGCACGGTCTCCATGGATGTCGTCGTGCGGAACACGGGCACGGAGACCCTGGGTGCGCCGCTGCGCCTCGTGCTCGAAGGGCTGACCGACAGCGGCATCACGCTGCTCAACCGTGACGGGTATACGAACGATGGCCATCCCTACGTGGATCTGCTGGCCACCGCTGGCTCGTCGCTGGCTCCGGGCGCCTCCACCACGGTGCGCCTGCTGACGATTCACAACCCCGCTGCGGCGCCCCTCGACCTGCAGGCGAAGGTGCTGGCGGGTGTGGCCCCGAACCAGTGGCCTGCGGTCAGTTCGGCTGCCGGCACGACCGCCGTCGTGGGTCAGCCCTACCGCTACGACGTCGTGGCTGCCGACCCCGACGGCGCCGGCATAACCTACCTGCTCGTACGCGGGCCCGCCGGCGCCACGCTCAATGCAGCGACCGGGCGGCTCGACTGGACTCCCACACGTGGCGCCGCGCCGGTTACCGCCTTCCAGGTGCGGGCCTACGATGCACGCGGCGGCTACGCCGACCAGAAGTGGAACGTGACGGTCACCGGCGTCAACACGCCGCCGGTCGTGCTGCCTGTCGCCGACCAGCAGGGCCAGGAGGGAACGCGGGTGACGGTTCAGATTGGCGCCTACGATTCCGATGGCGACTCGCTGGTCTACTGGCTCGACCACCTGCCGCCCGGTGCGATCTTCGACGCTACGACCAACGTGCTGACTTGGTTGCCGGGCAGCTCTGACGCAGGTCGCTACTCCGATGTGACCGTGGCCGTCACCGACGGGCTTGCCATCACGACGACCACGTTCAGCATTGTCATCGCTGACGTTAATCGGCCGCCGACGCTTGACACCCTGACCGCCCGCACGGTGCGCGAGGGCGATACGCTGACCGTGAACCTGAACGGCGCCGACCCCGACGGCGACGCCGTCCAGTTCTACGCACCTTTGCTGCCGCCGGGCGCTCTGCTGCATCCTGTCACCGGACTGCTTTCTTGGATTCCTGGCTACAACCAGCATGGCGGCTACGATATCCAGATCTTCGCCAGGGACGCCGGCGGCGAGGCCGTGGCGCAGACGCTCCACGTCAACGTGCTCAACGTCAACGGACCGGTCTACATGGACGAACTGAGCTACGTGGTCATCTACGAAGGTCAGGCCATGGCCGTGCGCATCCCGGCCCATGACCCCGAGCACCCGGACTTCCAGATCGAAGATCCCACCGACACGGACCAGGACTACCTGATGGTCACCCATAACGCTCTGCCTGCCGGGGCGACGTTCTCGACTGCCAAGCTGTGGTTCGAGTGGACCCCGGGCTTCACGCAGGCCGGCATCTATGACCTGGCCTTCACGGCGACCGACGACGGCGATGGCACCGGTACGCCCACCAGCGCGACGCTGAACCTCCGCATCGAAGTGAAGGATGCCAATGCGGCGCCGGTCGTAGACCCCATCGCGAACCAAACGGTCAACGGCGGCGCGACGCTGGACATCCCCGTGACCGCTCACGACGCCGACGACGCGACCGGTACAACGCTCCGCCTCACTCAGACCGGGTTGCCGCCCTTCGCCACGCTGACCGACAACGGCAACGGGACGGGGGTCATTCATGTTGCGCCGACGCTGACGCAGCGCGGCAACTACAGCATCACGATCAGGGCCACGGACAATGGGAACGGCGATCCGGCGGCCGTACTGAGCGGCGCGGGGCAGTTCGTGCTGACGGTGAACGTGCCCAACTGCGCTCCGGTCATGGAGTACGTCGGGCCGAAGGTGGCCGTGATCGGCACGGAATTGGTGTTCGACGTGCGTGTCTCCGACCAGGACAACGAGCCGCTGACCTACTCGGTCACCGGGCTCCCTGCCGGGGCAACGCTCGAGGCGACCGCATTCTACGGCGTTGCTCGCTTCCGCTGGACGCCAGCGGCGGGCGATGGCGGCAAGCCGACCGCCACGCTGCGGGTGACAGATGGCGGTAACGGTACCCCGGCGAACGCGCTGTTTGCGGCGCAGAGCGTCGTGTTCGATGTCAGGGCCGCCAACGCCGCGCCCATGCTGATGCCGGTGGGTGGCGCCTCGGTGCTTGAGAACAGCCAGCTGACCATCAACCTCTCGACCATCGAATCGGACGGCGATCCGCTTACCTATACCGCCGACGGGCTGCCGACGGGCGCCCGCCTCAACCCGACGACCGGCGTATTCACGTGGACCCCTGATCTCTACCAGGCCGGGCGCTACTCGGTACGCTTTGCCGTATCCGACGGCGCCGGCACCAGCAGCGAGACCGTGCTGATCACCGTGGCAAACGTCAACCAGGCTCCCGTCCTTGTGCCGCTCCCCGGCTATCTCACCCAGGAGGGGCTTGATCTTGCGTTCACGGTGCAGGTTGGCGACTTCGACCTCGACCCGATCTCCGTGACGGTGGATGGCGTGCTGCCGACGGGGGCGAAGTACGATCTGGCCACGCAGTACTTCACCTGGACGCCGGGCTACGACCAGGCCGGTGTCCATACGGTCACGTTCAAGGCGGTCGATCCGGGCGGCCTGACCGACACAATGAGCACGCAGATCCAGGTGCTGAACGTCAATCGTCCGCCCGGTCTGGCGCCGATGAGCGGCCACGTGGCGCTGGTCGGGCAGGCGTTCGTGATGACGATCCCGGGCAGTGACCCGGACGCAGGTGCCGTCCTGCAGTTCCAGGCGCGGGCGCTGCCCCTGGGCGCCACGCTGAACGCCGCGACCGGCGAGTTCCGCTGGACGCCGTCGGCCACGCAACTGGGCGAACACAGCGTGCTCTTCACGCTCAGCGACGGGGACCTCTCAACCCTCGGCAGCCTGCGCCTGGTCGTTTCGCACGTGCCGATACTCCCCGATGTGCTGATCGAGTTCACGCCCAGCTTCCCCGTGGCCGCCGGCCAGCCTGTCCTGATCCACGCCGTTGCCGAAGGGGTGGCCGACATGGCGAGCATCGAGGTGCGGGTGGACGGCGTGTTGCTTTCGCTCGACTCGTTCGGTCGCGCCCGTTTCGTTCCAGCCGCATCCGGTCGCTACGCGGTGACGGCGAAGGCCGTGGACGTGGATGGCATCATCGGCACGGCGTCGTCGGTGCTTAAGGTGCGCGACGGCAGCGATCTGGCTGCGCCGGTTGTGGTGCTCAGCCTGCCCCCCGAGGGGACCGTCGTGCGCAATCCCACGGCCGTGATTGGCAACGTCAGTGACTCGAACCTGGACGAATATGTGCTCGAACTTGCGCTGCTCGGCAGCGAAACCTACAGCGAGCTGGCCCGCGGCACGGCGCCGGTGCTGAACGCGACGCTCTACACGCTTGACCCCGAGCGCTGGCTGAACGGCGCCTACCTCCTGCGGCTGCGCGCGGCGGATGTCTCCGGCCGTACCGCCGAGGTGACGCGGTTGGTCGAGGTCTACACGGCTGCCAAGAGCGGCTCCTACACGACCACGGTGACCGACGTGACAGCCGTGTTGAACGGCCTGACCATCAACCTGACCCGCCGGTACGACAGTGTCGCGGGGAACTTGGATGGCCACGCGGGGTACGGGTGGCAGCTCGCTGGTCTCGACCCGCTCATCACGACCAATCTTGCGCCCACCGGGGCGGAAGACGCCGGCATCTACAATGCCTTCCGCGATGGGACGCGGCTGTATATCAATCTGCCCGACGGGCGCCGCGCCGCCTTCGTTTTCGAACCGGTCCTGGTGACGACAGCCGGCGGCAGCTACTACCGGCCGCAGTGGACGCCCGAGGCAGGCGTGAACTACTCCCTGCAGACCCCGGCGGTCCTGCTCGACCTGGTCCAGGGCGCCTATTTCCAGCGCGGTACGGGCTTGCCGTACAATCCCACCAGCGGGCGGTTCGACTCCGCTGCCGTGAGCCTGACGGCTCCCGACAACAGCCGCTACATCTACGACGCCGGGGGGCGCCTGACGCAGAGCGTGGGCCCGGCGGGCCAGTCGCTCTACTGGAGCGACAGCGGTGTGGTGGCCCTGAACGGCGACCGTCTCGGTTTCTCCTTCGACGGCGAGGGTCGGCTGGCTGGTGTGACCGTGCCGGGCGTGGGACAACTCGGCTACCGCTACGATACCGCCGGCAACCTGGCGGCCGTTGACGACCTGCGCGGCGTTGGCGCGCATACCTGGTACGCTTACAGCGGCCACCTCCTGACGACGCAGGTCACGACGGGCAGCGGCAGCAGCGCGTTGGTCGAGTACGGTGCGCAGGGACAGTGGCAGGCCACCCGCGCGGTGACCGCCGTGCTCGGCTCCCTGCACCAGTCGCTGGGCACGCCGGTGACCGGCACGCTCGCCGCGGGCCAGACCCGCTACTATGCCTTCGTGCTCGGCACGCCCGAACTGCGGACCGCCGCCATGGGCCGCATCACCCTCGGCTTCGCTCTGTCCGGAGCGGGCGGACTCAGCCCCGCGGCGCCGCGCCTGATCGGGCAGACCGCTGGTGAGCAGCGGGCCGCTGGAAGCGATGCGCTGGCGCTGTACACCCTGTCCGCCGGCGCGCCCTACGTCGTCGCGGTCAGCGGGGCGACTGCCGCGACCGCGGGTACGTTCAGCCTGAGCGCGTACCTGGCTGGCGACGTGAACGGCGATCGCGCCGTGGACGGGAATGACGCAGCCCTCTTCGTCGCGGCCGTCGGGACCAACACAGGCGAAGCCGGGTACGTGGTCGGGGCGGATGCCAATCGCGACGGCCATGTCGGTGCCGCTGACGGGGCCTACCTCGACAGCAGCTATGGCTTCGTTGCGAACCGGCCGCCTGTTGTAGCGCCGGTGGCGGCCAACGCCTATACGGGTTTCGCGACAACCGTTGACCTCAGCGCTACCGCCACCGACGCCGATGGCGATGCCGTGCGCTTCATCGTCGCAAACGTGCAGCACGGCCGCGTGGATTTGCTGGACGGCGGTCGTCTCGTGCGCTTCACGCCCGACGCCGGCTATGTCGGCGCTGCCGGCTTCGAACTGCGGGCAGACGATGGGCTGGCGACATCCGCCGTCGCAGCGGTGACGGTGACGGTGACCGAACCGGTCTTCACAACCATCCACATTGGCCAGCGCGATCGAGTCCTCGCTATCGGCGATGTAGTAAATCTGACCCTGATCGGCATTCTCGCAGATGGCTCGGAACTTGCCCTGCCGACCAACTACGTGACGTACCAATCGCTGTCGCCGGCCGTTGCCCGCGTGACCGCGCATGGTCAGGTCGTGGCACTCGCCAACGGGATCACGACCATCGTCATCATGGCCAAGGGCTGCACTGCTGCCACACCTGTTACTGTTGGCGATCCCGACATGGCGCTGCTGGACTTCTTCCCATCGACGTACGCACTGACCGTAGGCGAGACACGCCAGTTCGTCATTCGCGAGAAGGTGGATATCGCCACTATCGTGGATCGTTCCGCCGCCGCGCAGGGAACGGTCTACTATCTTGCCAAGGCGGGCGTGGCTAGTATCACCGTTGACGGGCTGCTCACGGCGTTGGCCCAGGGCGTCACGGAGGTTACCGTGGTGCTGGGCGGCCAGAGCCGCGTAGTGCCCATCAGCGTGCTTACGCCCACGGCCAACAGCGGAACCGTCGGCGGCAGCGGCGCCCTGGTTGCCGCGCCGGGTGGCGCCGTGATTGGCTTTGGTGCGGGCGCTCTGCCCGAAGGCACGACCGTGACCGTTGCGTCCAAGAGCGCAGCCGATATGCCGTATGCGTTGCCCGGTGGCTGGTCGTTCCAGGGTGGCTTTGCTCTCGATACCGGCAGTGACGCTGTAGGTGCGGACTTCTCGGCCGCCATTCCTGCCCCCGCAGGGTATGCGGTTGGCGACGTCATGTTCCTGTTCCAGCCGGTTCGTACGGTGCTGGGACCGGATCAGTACGAGGATTCCTGGTTGATCGTCGACCGCCTGGTGGTCGGCGCGGATGGCTACGCCCGCACCACGTCACCGCCGTATGCGCGGCACAATGGCGATTGGGCCGTGGACTCGACCGGAATTGCCATGCGTCCCAACGTCGGCGGTGCCATGTTCGTGGGCGCTCCTTCCTTTGGAACGGCCGCTTTGGCCATGGGGAACATGGGCGGATCTGGTACTGACATCGTGGTCGACACACCCACCGGCGGGAAGAAGTACCATGTGATCCCCGGTCTATTCAACGACTTCGCGATCCCCGTCGCCGGCCTGGAGGCCACCTTGACGTATCGCGCGACCAACGAAAGCAGTTATGTCGCGAAGACCAGCGAGAACGTTCAGTTTGTCAAAGGAACCGACGAAAAGCCTATCGCCAAGAATCTCGGTGCGGTCGTCACACCAAGGCCTTTTGTAACGCAGAACCCCGTGCAGCCAGTCGTCACTGCGGCAAGCATGGAAACAACGTCGACGGGACCTGAATTGGTCATAAAAGGCAAGTTCGTGGGTGCAGCCGCGGATTTCGTTGTAACGTTTGTCATGGGCATGCAGGATGGCTTCGCGGAGGACGGTTCAATCATTCAGGCGGGTGCGCTGGATGTTCGCGTGACGGGAAGCGGTTTGACGTTGGGATCCGGCGAAATCCGTCTGAAAGTGCCGAACACGGTGACGCTGGGCGTGTCGCGAATCGCCGTCGGACGCTTCGTTACGCGTTCGAGTACCCAAACCGGCTTTACCACCGTTACGCTCTGGAGCGAGACGGTGCGCATGTTGCGGCAGACGAAGTACCTGTTTGCGGCCAACTCAGGTGACGCGACGGGCGGCTACGTGACGGTTGTGGACACCACGCGGACCGAGGCGATCAAGGGCGCTGGCGACGCGAGCAAGTACGTACCCATCGAAGTGGCGAAGATCTACGTCGATCCAAACTACAAGTTAAGCAGCCCGCGGGCTACAGCCATCACGCCCGACCTGTCCCGCGTGTACGTTACGTTGTGGGGGCATTCGGGTGTCTCCGTGCTGGACGCGCAAGCCTTGCACGAGATCGACGTGCTACCCGACCAGGCGGGTGAGCCAGAAACCACGGGGCTCAACCACATCAATCTCCCGGACGGGTCGGCCCCGTTCTGGATCACCGTGGACCAACTTGGCAAGTACGCCTACGTTTCCGATGCGTCAGCCTCCCCGGATGGCATCAGCAACGTCTACGTCATCGACATCGACCCGTTCTCAAGGTCTTACAACAAGCATGTCCGCACCATTGCGGTTGGACCCGCTCCCGTGGGGTTGCGCGGCCTGGCGCTCAGTGCCGACCAGAAGCGGCTCTATGTGGCGGCTCCCGCGGCTGACCTCTTCGGCGCGGCGCCGACCGGAGCTGGCCATATCATTGTCATCGACACGGACCTGAGTGTCGCAAAGGACGTCGATCCGTACGCTGCGCGCCTGACGCCGACGAACCCGGCAGATCCCGTTCTCGGCAATCCGCAGTTTGACACCAACAAAGCGAGCCGAGTCATTGCGGTTGGCCCCACACCGTACGGCGTGGCCGCCACGTCCGATGCCAACGTGATGCTCTTCACGGATCGCCGGAGCGATACGCAGGGCGTGGGCGTCCTGCGCTACAACCCGGAAACTGGCATTCATGAGAAACCCAGTTACATTGATCTCTTGCCTTTCGGGAACGTGGGCGGACGTTACCAGCAGTTCTTCTCGGTCACGAACGCCCAGGCTGTCGTGTACATCGCGCCTAATACGTTCAAGAAGGAGATAGGCAAGGATCATCCCGCCTACGCTTTCGTGACAGGTTACAACCGGACGTGGGAGGGCGATCCCAAGCGTGACCCCAACCTGGGACCACTTCTCACGTCCTTCACGTATACCTTCCCGGATGGCGTCTGGCAGAAACTGGGGCTGAAGTCGGCGACCATCGAAATCCCTGTTGCGGTGGCGGCTGGCGGCAATGTGGGCATCATCCGCGATCCGTTGGCAGCGGGTGCGACTATCACCGCGGCCACGCGTCCCGTCCCGTACTCCTACCCTGACAACCTGGCCGCCTCGCTTTCGACGGGCACCCTCTACGCCGCCTATCCGGGCGTAGACAGCGTCTTCGGTTTCGACATCATTCAGATTATCGCCACGCTGGAAGGCGATTCGCAGGTGCAGTTTGACCCCTCCCAGACGGATTTCTGGCGGGTTCCGATCGACGACATCAATCACATGATCGATACGGCGGCGGACGCACGTTTCTATGCCTTTGGCACGTTCTCGACGGGTGAGAGGGAACTCAAGCGTGACGAGTACACGTTCCGCGAGCAGAAGGTAGTCAGTGCGGGCGGCGCGGCGCAGTTCGTCGGGGGGCGGCTCGTTTTCGGTGTGTCGAAATTCAACTACTACTGGCAAAGCAAGCCGAACCAGTTCACACCCATCGAGATCGGCGGAAACCCGCGTGGCATCTCCGTGCAGTCGGCCACCGGGACCCTGATGCCTACGATGGACAACGCGTACAACATGCGCTCCGCCCTCGGCGACATGAACCTGAGCAGTGCGCCGGAAACCGTTCCGGTCGGCATTTCGGCCGTGGCTGAGATGCACTCGGGCGTGCTGCACGAAACCCACTCGGTCGTGCCCTATCAATCCCTCGGCCTTGCACGCGGTCTGACCCTGCACTACGACTCTTTGCGTGCCGATCCCAAGCCGATCCTCCACTTCACCTACGCCGATGTGCCGGTCAAGTACATGGGCCAGTACCTGATCGCTCGGCTGGATGCCCGTTTGGGCGACTACATCACGCAGGCTGACGGTCTTGTCCTGACGGAGGAGTACGCGGCGATGGGTCTGCGTGGCGGCGAGAACTTCTTCAGCGTACCTGGCGCCGACAACATCAGTGCGGCGATCCAGATTGACCTGAGCGACGCCTACACCGGGCTTTACCGCTACACGTTGGAGACGGGTTTGTTCCAGCAAGTCAACGGGCGCTTCGTTGACGGGGCCTTCACCCCCGATGTCGGGACGATGGCTGTTGTCAACTATCAGAAGAGCCCGTTTGGCGCCGGTTGGGGGCTTGAGGGATACTACGAATTGTATGAGAACCTCGACGCCGGCGGAGTCTTGCTGGTCAACGGGAATGGGGATGAGAGCTCCTTCGCGCCGCCACCCGTCGCTGGCGATCCATGGGTCGGACAGCCTGGTGATTTCTCGGCCCTGCGGCAACTGGCGGACGGCAGCTACGAGCGCACCATGCCTGACGGCACAGTCTACCGGTTCGAGGACGTTGAGAAGAAGGGTGCAGCGCTTAACGTCACCGGTCTGCCGCGACGCCTGAAACTGGTGGAGGTGCGCGACAGGAATAGCAACAAGACCAGGTACGATTACAGCTCCGCCGGCGACCTCAGCGGCGTCACGGACCCCGTGGGTCTGCGGACGCGGATCAGCGTCTCCTCCTCGGGCGTGACGATCATCGACCCATTCGGCCGGACCACGCGGTTGCAGTTGGACGGCAAGGGCAATCTAATCTCGATCGAAGACCCGGATGGAACAATTCGGGAGTTCTACTACGACGAGGAACATCATCTCGTGGGGCAGAAGGACAAGAACAACCAGACGGACACGATCCTCTACGATGGCCCGACAGGGAAGAACTCGGGTCGCGTGATCGGGGGCAGTGCGTTTGGCAAGCGTGCCTCAGAACTGCTGCCGGCCCAACTGCTCGGCTTCTACAATCCCCTCGACACCCGCGATCCGAAGCATGCTCCGCTGGCTGTGAATTTGGACGACGAGCCGAAGGCGGTCTTCGTCACAGAGGAGGGGCAGCGGCGAACCTACATCATCGATCAGTTTGGCTACTACAAGTCAGGCGTCGACCTCCTGGGCAGCCTTCTGGAGGTCAAGCGTAACGAGCACAACCAACCCGTCAGCAAGACCGATGCCGACGGGAACGTCACCACATACACCTACGACGATCAGGGCAAGGGGCTCCTGCTCAAGCTGGCCCGCTACGACAGCGAGACGGGCGTTACCAGCACGACGACCTACACCTACGAAGATCGTTTCAACCAGATCCTGTCGGTCACAGACCCTCTGGGCCGCGTTACACGGTACAAGTACGACTCGAATGGTAACCGAACGGAATCCACCCTCGAAACCTCGGACTACGGGGACGTCAAGACGATCCTCACCTACAACGGGAACGGACAGGTCGCGACGATGACCGATCCCATGGGGTACAAGACGAGCTACACGTACGGCCAGTACGGACGGCTGGTGCAGGTGACATTTGACGACGGCAGCAGCAACGGGTGCGAGTATGACGACTACGGTAACCCGGAAGTGCGGATCGATGAGGAGGGCAAGCGCTGGATCACCCGGTACGATGTAATGAATCGGCCGGTTTCCGCAACCGACCCGCTGGGCAACACTCGGGTCAACGAGTACGACGACATGGGGAACGTCAAGTCGAGTCAGGACGCGCGAGGGTACTCGGTTACAACGAGTTACGACGTCCTCGGCAACCCCCTGACTGTCACCGACTCCCTGGGTAACTCGAACGTCAGCCGGTACGATAGCTTGGGCAATCTCCGCAGCAAGACGGATGCCCTCGGGCGGACCACAACCTACGATTACGACGAGCGCAATCGGCTCATCACCGCCGACGGTCCGACCGGACGTGTGGCGTATACGTACACGAAGGACGGCCAGGTGGAGACCATCAGGGTCAACGGTCGTCTGACCACGACGAACGAGTACGATGGGCAGGGACGGCTCAAGGGCACGAAGTTCGCCGATGGCGGAGTTGAAAGCTACGGTTACGATGCCATGGGGCGTCGTACCAGCATCACGAACGCGTTGGGCTACGTCACCGTGACGGTCTACGACGATCTGGACAAACCCAAGACCGTAAGCTATGGCAGCGGCGCGGCCACGGAAACGTATGTCTACAACAAGAACGGGTGGCTGACCGACAAGACGGACATCAGCGGTCTTCTGTTCAAGTACGAGTACGACAAGCGCGGTCGCCTGAAGGGGCAAACCGTTTCCAACACCGCTACAACCACATACGAACTCGACAAGGTAGGACGTGTGAAGGCGGAAGTGGACCCGGAGGGGCGGCGCACGGAATTCACTTACGATGACGCGGGCCGGCGGACGGGGGTCAAGTTCGCGGACGGCACACAGCACACGTTCAAGTACGACGAGAACGGCAATCAGACCTTCTTCATCGACGCCTTGAATCGCGAGACCGAGAGCACCTACGACCCGCTGAATCGGCGGACCCGTGTAGACCTTCCGGATGGCACGTACGAAACCTTTGACTACGACCCGGCCGGTCTGCTTCTGGAGCACCGCAGCGCGGGCGGAGTCGTGACGGGGACGGAGTACGACCCTGCCACCGCCCGCGTGGCGAGCACGGTCGACGCCGTCGGCACGGACCGGGAGGCAACGACCGCCTACGCCTACGACAAGTATGGCAACTTGGAGTCAGAGCGACGCGGCGTCCAGTTTAAGCGATACGAATACGACAAGATGAACCGCAGGACCTCCGTCATCACGGGGGAAGGCACCACCAGCTACACCTACGACCTGCTCGGCAACGTCAAGACCGAGACGGATGTGCGAGGGCTCGTCAAGACGTACACGTACGACGCACTTAATCGGGTGCGCACGATCACCTACACGGGTGGCGGGCAGACTGTTCAGGAGAAGCTTGACTACGATGCCAAGGGCCGGCTGCAGTCGCAGACCGACAGCGAAGGGAATGTAACCAGCTACGGCTACGACGCCCTCAATCGGGTCATCACCACGACCTACCCGCTCGGGGTCGTTGTCTCGCAGACATACGACTTGGTGGGCAACGTCAAGAGCGTGACTGACGGCGAGAATCGCACGACACGGTACGACTACGACAAGCGTAACCGCTTGACCGTAACGACACGTGCCGACGGAAAGACCGAAGTCACAGGCTATGATCAACTCGGCAGAATCGAGAGTGTGACGGACGCGCTCGACCGGTCGACGACGTATGCCTACGATGACGGGGACAGGATCAAGTCAGTCTCTCGCGGTGGAATTGTCATCCAGAAGCGTTTCTACGACGACCTCGGTCGACTGGAAGCTGAGGAGGACGCGCTGCGCAACAGGACCACGTTCGAGTACGATGGCGCCAACTCTCTCAAAGCGACGAATCGCCCCGAAGGTGTGACCACACGGACGGAGCGGGACGACTTCGGCAACATCGTGTCAGAGTGGGATGGGAACGGCACGGTGACGTTCCATGCGTACGACAACGCAGGCCGCGAAGTGCTCCTCATCCGCGCGCAAGGCTCGGCTGAACAGCAGACGTGGACCTATGGCTTCGACGGGCTGGTCGAGTGGTCCCTCGACTCGCACGGCCTGCTGACGGAAAACGAGTACGATGCCTTCGGTCGCCTGGTGCGGACAACCATGGACGGCGAGACAACCCAGTACGAGTACAACAGGGTTGGCGACAAGACGCTGGAGATTGATCCGCTGGGACGCCGCACGAAGTACGACGTCGATGCGTTGCATCGAGTGACCAAGATTACCTACGCCGAGGGTTCAGCCGACGAGGCGGCCTTCTCATACACATACGACAAGGCTGGCAATCAGACCTCAGTCACTGACCCGCGCGGCTATGCAACCCTATACCGATACGATCAACTCAACCGTCGCACGCACGTCATCGATCCCACCGGGGCAACCAGTGTCACCACGTATGACGCCGTTGGCAATGTGAAGGCCGTCACCGACTTCGCCGGGAAGACTGAACGCTTCGAATACGATCCATTGAATCGCCAGACCGAAATCAAGGACGCGATGGGTCATACGCAGAACCTGTTCTATTACGACAATGGCCTGCTGCAGAGCGTACGCGATGAACTCGGGCGCGTCACCACGTTCACGTATGATGGGGTGGGGCGGCAGAAGACGGTGACGGGTCCCGACAGCCTGTCCGAGGCACGCGAGTATGATGCCAACGGCAACCTGACGCTGCTCATGGATGAGCAGGGTCGAGTCACCGATTACGACTACGACCGGCTGAACCGGCAAACCCTCCAATCCGTGCGGGGCGGCGCTACGCAGGAGTGGACGTACGGCAGTCTCCAGAATACGTATACGGACGGAAATGACCACACGACAACCTGGTACTACGACAGGCTGGGTCGCCTGATTCGGGAAGTAACGCCCACGGGGACGACGCTGTACGAATACAACGCCGCTGGCGAACGGACGAGCGTGACCGATCCCCTCGGCAATGAAACGACGTTTGCCTACACCGACCGTGGCCAGCTTAAGACCGAGACCTCACCCGCCGGAAGCACGTCTTACACGTACGATGACGCCGGGAACACGGAGACGATCACAGACGGAAATGGTCGGACACGACGGTTCACCTACGATAGACGTAGCCGCAAGACGGACGAAGTCTGGGTTGGCGAATCGTACGCTGCGCATTGGACGTACGATCCCGAGGGTCGGTTGTTGACGGCAGACGATGATTTCAGTTCGTACGTATACCAGTACAACGACGACGGGCAACTTATTCGGCAGGATGCGACCAATCCCGGCGCGCCGACCCTGGTGCTGATCTACACGTACGACGCTGGGCACAACCTCACGATGATGTCTGCCACGGTGGGTGGCGTGACGGGCCTCAGCAGCATTACCTCGCTCTACGACTACGACCTGCTCCGGCGCCGGACGGACATGTCGCAGTTCGGCCCCGGGCTGCAGGACAAGGCGGTGCATTACAGCTACAACGCCGACAGCCAACTGACGGGCGTAGACCGGTACGCTTCGCTGGGCACCGGTTCGGCTGTGACCAGCACAACCTACACCTATCAACCCCAGTCCGGCTGGCTCGCAGGGATCGTACACACGTCGGGCGCTTCGGCCCTGAACAGCTTCTCCTTTACCTATGACGCTGCCGGGCAAATCATGACCGTCACGGACGTCGATGGTACCCGTACCTACGCGCGCGACGCCTCGGGACAGGTGACAGGAGTCACGTACAGCGATAGCCGTGCGGCCGAGATTTACGCCTACGACGCCAACGGCAACCGCACCGACGTGACGCTGGGCACCGGTAACCGTGTCATGTCCGATGGTGTGTATACCTACACGTACGACGGAGCTGGCAACTTGGCGACAGCAACGGCCATTGCGGGTGGCGCGAAGCGCGTCTATACGTGGGACTACCGCAATCGCTTGACCACGGTCGTCGAGTACGACCACAACGACACGCTCAGCCAGCGGACCGACTACACATACGACGTCCTCGATCGCCGGATAGCGCGTCGCGTGGACACAACGCCGACTGACGGTGTCGCCGCGGCAGCCGAGCACTTCCTCTACGACGGTGTGAATGTCCTGGTCGAATGCGTGCGCGCCCCGGGTGCGGCGAATGCAGCCCTGGCGTGGGTCTATTTCGGCGGCGAAGGCGCCGACCAGACCCTGGCGCAGGATAACGGCCAAGGGTTGGTTCTCTGGCGGTTGACAGACCAGGTCAACAGCACCACGGATCTGGTGGACAATGCCGGCGCTCTGGTCAACCACATTAAGTATTTGCTCTTCGGTCGCGTGGCCTCGCAGTCAACGCCGACGACTACCTCGCGGTACCTCTATCAGGGGCGTGAGTTGGACGCGGAGACAGGGCTCTACTACTTCCGCGCCCGCTACTACGACCCCGTCGGCGGGCGTTTCATCAGCCTTGATCCGCTGGGACTCGACGCCGGCGACACGAACCTTTACCGGTTTGTCGAGAACAACCCGGTGGGCATGACCGACCCGACGGGAACTGTATCGCAACCCATGGACCCCGCCGTCATCGCGCAACTGAAGGAAATCGGAAGCCCCAACAAGACGGTTACTTTGCCGGAGCCGTATCTGTTGTTTACGCCGAGTCCGGACAGTTACGGCATCACCAATTTCGCGAAAGGTTTCGGCAATGCCCTCGGAAACGGCGTCGTGGCCCTCTACGACATCGGCAAAGCGGTGGTTAAGGAGACCTTGCTGACAGTCGGCGACGCCTTCGGGGCGTTCGCGTACAACCAGAACTGGCTCTCCACGTACAAGCCGCAGAGCTGGCTGATTCAGGACTACATGAACGGTTCCGACAAGACCGGCAAGGCTTGGGATATCGTGGCGAAGCGCTTCAACCAGGAGTATGACTGGGCTCAGCGCGACGGCATGGGGTCAATCGCTTCCGCCGCCTTTGGTGTCGTCGCGCTTGTGGGGGCGGCTACCTCCGAAGTCGTCGCGCCGGCGGTGGCATCCTTCCTGGGCAACTTCGTGGGAGCGCTTGAGTCAGGCGACTACTATTCTGTCGGCGAGAGTGTGGGTAACGTCGCCAGCTTTGTGCTCGACCCCATCATGTTGATTGGCGGTGTAGGCAAGGTGGCGCGTTTCGCGGGTAAGGTGTTCGAATCAGGGTTTGGGACGGTCATGAAGGCCGCCGTCAAGGGGCTTCGCATCAGCGACAAAGTCGGGGATGCGGCCCGAATCGCCAATGGTATCGACGATTGGGTTCGCTATACACTCGTTCGCCCCTACGAACGCATGTTGGAGACAGGCAAGGAGTTCTATCGTTTCCAGAAGTTGGAGGAATTCCCGGAGTTGGCCGCAGTCTACAACAGGGCCACACTGGCGGGTAAAGACCCAGTACGAGAAATCGCCAAGGTCCTCAAGGCGCGACAATGGCAACACCTTAAATACGCCGCCGAGGGTAGCATGCTCAACGCCAAGGCGGCTGCCGCATCTGCCAAGTTGGAGGGTGCTATCGCGCAAATGGGAAAACTGGCCGCTACGCCTGGAACCAGCGCCAAGATGCGGGTCCTCTACCTCAAGGCGCAGGATCGCTTCAAGAAACTCAACGGACTAATCAAGAACAGTGGCGGCATATGGCCGGAAGTGCAGGGCGCGGCCGCCAGCAAGGTGGAGGAGTTATTCGCCAAGCACAGCGACAATATCTTCGGCTTGATGCGCGAAAGCAAGACAGCCACTTTGGCTTCGGGTGAGCAAATGGCCGTGCTGCGGGAAGCCGGGCAGGCGGTGACCGGAACGCAGGGATTTTCCGCCGCGTCGTCCCAGATTGAGCTGATGGGATCCCTGGGAAGTCGCCTCTCCGATATGGGTGAACGGCTCGACGCGGTGCTTGATATCTACACAGCCGGCATGCCCGGAGCCCGTTTCAAGAATGCTCAGCAGGCCATGTGGGCGTCTGGCGTCGAAGGCCGTACCTTCAGACGCGCGGCCGATTTGGCTAAAGCGCCCATGCGCGGCGGATCGACAGACATAGACCTTAAGATCGGTGGCCTCGCGCAAGCGCAAGTAGGAGAAGCACAGGCGATCATCGAGCGCACAATCCTGAACGCCATGCAGAGGGATCCCAGCGGCGCCGGCAAAGCGTTTGCGCCGTTCTTCAAGAGCGGGAAACTCGACATCAATGCCGCCTACAACAAGTTCACAGCCATGCCGGGCGGCTATCGGGGAACGATCATTTCCCTGCAGGCGGAGTCGAGTACGGGGGACGGAATCGTCGCGTTGCCGCCCACGGAAACCCCGGCTGAAACCGTGAATGCGGACTCGATGCTCGTTGCATTGGGAGAGGCCGCGCTGTCATGGTGGTCCAGCGCACTGGGCTACACGCCGACATTTGCGCTGACGCTTGGTCTGCACGACTTGGCCGGAAGCCAGTTGGGCTATGCCGCGATCACGGCGTTTGGGGCACACGGGGAGCCTGTCGCCGGCTACATCGGCGTGGATCGCGATGCCAGCGGCGCGGGCTGGTACATGGATACGACGCCGCAGACGTCCGACGAGTATGCGCTGTATCAGGGCGACCGAGCGTACCAGGCGACCGTGGACAGCGACGTGGCGTTGCGTTACGACCTCCTCTCGCTGCTCGTTCATGAAGTGGGTCACCTGCTGGGCTTCACCACCCAGTTCTCCGGTTTCCTGTCCTATGTCACGCAGGATGCCGACGGCGTACGCTTCGACGGCCCCGGCGTGGACATGGTGCTGGCCGCTGACCGCGAACATGCTCAGTCCGCTGCCCACCCGACGTCGGCCATGACCCCCACGCTGCGCCTCGGGGAGCGGCGTCTACCGTCCGCGCTGGATGGATCGGTGATTCGCGTAGCCCTGGCCGCCGCCAATGCCGTGCATCCCGGCATCGCCCGCGTCAGCTACCAGCTTGGTGCGGCGCCGGAGCCGGGCTTCACGATCTTTGCGGGTGACTTCGCGGAGACGCTGCCGGACGACATCACCAACGGCGGTTTCGATGTCAGCGACCCTGCTGCCGCGGACTTCGGCTGGAATACGTTCGGGGCCGTCAGCGTGCAAGGCGGCACGGCGCGTCTCTCCGAAGGCGGCCAGCTCTTCAGCGACCTGTCCCAGGCCTTCAACCTGCCCGACCGCATCGGCGTGCTGCGCTTCACCATCTCGAGCCTGACGCTGTCGGCCAACCCCGGCACCGCGCCGGACGCCTTCGAAGTGGCCCTGCTCCAGCGCGCCACGCTGACCTCGGCCTTCGGCGCCATGGGCGGCCTGGCCGGCGGCGACGCGCTGCTGAACATCCAGGCGGACGGTCACGTCTTCTTCAGCAACCGCGTCCGCATTCGCGGTGTTCGCGCCTCCGGTGACGTCATGTCCCTGGCCGCGCCGATCGAGGTCAGCATCAGCCTGCGCGACGTGGCCCCCAGCGCGCCCGTGGTCCTCTTCTATGACCTGATCAGCATCGGGGCGGCCCAGAGCCAGGCGACCCTGGACAACGTGCGCTGGGAGGAGGGGGTCGGCCCCGATATCGAAGTCAACCTCGACGCCGCATCCGACAGCGGTGCCGCGGGCGACGGCATCACGAGCCGCGGCACGGTCACCCTCAGCGGCGTGACGGAGCCCGACCTCCAGGTGCTGCTGGATCTCGACGGCGACGGCTTCGACGACGGCACGGCGACGGCCAACGCCGCCGGCGAGTTCAGCTTCGACAGCCTCTCGCTGACCGAAGGGCTCCAGGTGTGGCGCGTGCAGGGGACCAACGTCGAGGGCACGCGGACGGTCTCGCTCTCGCTCACCCTCGATACCGCCGCGCCCGCCGGCGCCCTGGCCGCGCCCATCGCGGGCAGCTCGATCGCCGTGGACGAGGGGTATATCGAGGTGCAGTGGACCGAAGCCGGCAGCGGGTTCGCGGCGGGGGCGTTTGACGCCGCCGATCTGACGGTCACCGGCGTGGACGTTGACCGCGTGGAAGAGCTGGGCGGCGGGCGCGTGCGCTACTGGTACAGCGACGACGGCGACCGCCTCACGCGCGGTACGGTGCAGGTCAACCTCGCAGCCGGCGCCGTGCAGGATGCCGCGGGCAACGCCAGCGCGGCCGCGAGCGCCAGCTTCACCGACAACGCGCCCGACCAGGATCTGGCGGTGACCGTTGGCGGCGCGGCGGTGACCGACGGCGCGACGCGGCCGATCGTGCTGGGCAACGTGGCGACGGGCGCCCCGGCGCCGGAGACGACCCTCACGCTGACGAACGCGGGCGGCACGGCGCTGACCCTGGCGAGCGTCGTTGCGCCCGCGGGTTTCACGGTGACTGTGCCGGCTTCCCTGGTCCTGCGCCCGGGGCAGTCCATCACCCTCACGCTGGCACTCGATACCACGACGGCCGGCTTGTTCAAGGGTGACGTGGTCGTGCGGAGCAACGACCCCGACGAGGATCCGTTCACGTTCGCCGTGCTTGGCGGTGTGGGTCCGGTGGCCAACAGCGCCCCGTTCTTTACGGCCACCAGCGTGGCGGCCACGGAGGATACGGCGCGCGACAT
Source organism: uncultured Victivallales bacterium (assembly GCA_964402115.1). Taxonomy (GTDB): domain Bacteria; phylum Verrucomicrobiota; class Kiritimatiellia; order UBA8416; family CAYOBW01; genus CAYOBW01. The sequence goes on along the minus strand of CAYOBW010000003.1, from coordinate 39,904 downwards.
CACACTGCCCGTCGGCGATGCCGACCTGCCGAACGACACGCTGTACTATGAGATTCTGTCGATGCCGACCCACGGCACCTTGACGGGCGCAGGGGCGACGTGGCGGTACACGCCGGCCGCGAACTTCAACGGTGCTGACACGCTGGGTGTTCGGGTCACCGATCAGTTCGGGCTGACCCTGGAGGGCACGGTCACCATCAACGTTGCCTCCGTGAACGATCGGCCGACCGCGGTTGCCGACGCGCGGACGACAGCCGAGGATGCGACGCTGAACGGCACCACCGTGCTGGCGAACGACAACGACACCCACGGCGGCGCACCGGGCGAGAACAACGTTCCGCTCACGGCGGAGTTGGGAACGAACGTGCAGCACGGGGCGCTGACGCTGAATGCGGACGGGACGTTTACATACACGCCGGCGGCGGACTTCAACGGGTCAGACAGCTTCACCTACAAGGCTGTGGACGCGCTGGGCGCCAAGTCCGCGGCGGTGACCGTGACGCTGACCGTGACCAGCGTCAACGACGCACCGGCGGCGGTGGCGGATTCGCAGACGACGGCCGAGGATGCGACGCTCAACGGCACGACGGTGCTGGCGAACGACAGCGACCTGCATGACGGCGCACCGGGCGAGAACAACGTTCCGCTCACGGCGGAGTTGGGGGCGAACGTGCAGCACGGTGCGCTGACGCTGAACACGGACGGTACATTCACTTACACGCCGGCGGCGGACTTCAACGGCACGGACAGCTTCACCTACAAGGCCGTGGACGCGCTGGGCGGCAAGTCCGCCGCGGTGACCGTGACGTTGACAGTAACCAGCGTCAACGACGAACCGGCGGCGGTGGCGGATGCACAGACGACTGCCGAGGATACGACGCTGAACGGCACGACGGTGCTGGCGAACGACAGCGATTTGCACGGTAGCGCGCCGGGCGAGAGCAACGTTCCGCTCACGGCGGAACTGGCGACCGACGTGCAGCACGGCACGCTGACGCTGAACACGGACGGAACATTCACGTACACGCCGGCGGCGGACTTCAACGGGACGGACAGCTTCACATACAAAGCCGTGGACGCGCTGGGCGGCAAGTCTGCGGCGGTGACCGTGACGTTGACAGTAACCAGCGTCAACGACGCGCCGGCGGTGGTGGCGGATGCGCAGACGATCGGCGAGGACACGACGCTGAACGGCACGACGGTGCTGGCGAACGACACCGATCTCCATGGCGGCGCGCCGCTGGAGAACAACTCGCCGCTCACGGCGGAGTTGGGGGCGAACGTGCAGCACGGCGCGCTGACGCTGAACGCGGACGGGACCTTCACGTACACACCGGCGGCGGACTTCAACGGGACGGACAGCTTCACATACCGGGCCGTGGATGCGCTGGGCGGCAAGTCCGCGGCGGTGACGGTGACGCTGACCGTAACCAGCGTCAACGACATACCGGCGGCGGTGGCGGATGCGCAGACGACGGCCGAGGATACGACGCTGAACGGCACAACGGTGCTGGCGAACGACAGCGACCTGCATGGCGGCGCACCAGGTGAGAACAACGTGCTGCTGAAGGCGGAACTGGCGACCGATGTGCAGCATGGCACGCTGACGCTGAACACGGACGGGACATTCACGTACACGCCGGCCACGGACTTCAACGGCACGGACAGCTTCATGTACCGGGCCGTGGACGCGCTGGGCGGCAAGTCCGCCGCGGTGACGGTGACGCTGACCGTGACCAGCGTCAACGATGCTCCGGTTCCGCAAGACGATACTGCTACGACGTTCCAGGGCATGGCCGTTATCATCACCGTTCTGACGAATGACGGTGACGTGGACAACGATCCGCTGGTGGTCAGCCTGCCGGTTGCGGGCGCGCCGGCGCACGGTGCGGTGGCTCTCAATGCGGATCGTACGGTCACCTACACGCCGCAAGCCGGTTGGTCCGGAACGGACACCTTCACGTACGATCTGGCCGACGGCAAGGGCGGGACGGCTTCGGCGACTGTGACGGTCACCGTGCTGGCCAACCGTCCGCCGGTGGCCGCGAACGACGCGGCTGCCGTCGACGAGGACGGCTCGGTGACCGTGCGGGTTCTGGCCAACGACAGCGACCCGGATGGCGACGCGCTGAGCGTCAGCATCGCCGCCGGGAACGGGCCGGCACATGGCACGGTCGTGGTGAACGCCGACTACTCGCTGGCGTACAGGCCGGACGCGAACTGGAACGGGACGGATACCTTTGTCTACACCCTGACCGACGCCCGCGGAGCGACCGCCACAGCCACCGTTACGCTCACGGTGCGCCCCGTCAACGACGCGCCCGCGGCCGTGGCCGATTCCGCGACGACGAACGAAGACACGGCTGTGACCCTAGCCGTCCTGCCGAACGATAGCGATGTGGACGGCGACCCGCTCACCGTCACAATTGCGGCGGCCAACGGTCCGGCGCATGGCACAGCCATCGTGAATGCCGACGGCACGATCGCCTACACGCCGGCGGCGGATTGGTTCGGGACCGATACCTTCCGCTACGCGCTGTCCGATGGCCAGGGCGGCAGCTCGTCGGCCCTGGTGACCGTCACGGTTCTGCCGGTGAACGATGTGCCCGTGGCCCGCGCCGATGCGGCGGCGACCGATGAGGATACCGCCCGCACGGTGAACGTGCGCGCCAACGACAGCGACGTCGACGGCGATTCGCTGAGCGTCGCCATCGCGGCGGGCGACGGACCGGCGCACGGCACGGCGGTGGTGAACGCCGACGGGACGATCACCTACACGCCGGCGGCGGACTGGTTCGGCACGGACACCTTCCAGTACACGCTGGCGGACGGTACGGGCGGCAGTGCCACGGCCCTTGTGACGATGACGGTGCGGTCGGTGAACGACGCGCCTGTGGCCGCTGCTGACTCTGGGGCCACGGCCGAAGACACGGCCGTAACCGTGCCCGTGCTGCCGAACGACAGCGATGTGGAAAACGATCCGCTGACCGTGACGGTGGCAGCGAGCGACGGGCCGGCGCATGGCACGGCGGTGGTGAACGCCGACGGGACGATCACGTACACGCCGACGGCGGACTGGTTCGGCACGGACACGTTCCGCTACACGCTGACGGATGGCCAGGGCGGCAGTGCGCTGGCGACGGTGACCGTGGTGGTGTCTCCCGTCAACGACGCGCCGGTGGCTGTCGCCGATGCCGCCACCACGGGGCAGTCGCTGGCCGTGATCGTGTTCGCGCGCACGAACGATGCCGATGTGGATGGCGATGCGCTGACGTTGACGTTGCCGGCGCTGGGCACGGCCGGGTACCCGCTGCATGGCGCGCTGGTGCTCAACGCCGACGGAACAATCACCTACACGCCGGCGGCCGGCTGGTTCGGCGCCGACACGTTCCAATACACGGTCGCCGATCCTGCCGGCCTGACGTCGCTCGGGACGGTTACAGTCACCGTCAATGCCCCCGAGTCATCTGGGCCGCCTCCCGCGCCGGCCACCCTGGGCATCAATGACAACCTGTGGCGTGGCGTGAGCGGCTACGATCTGCGCGGGCGCTGGGAGACGGTGCTCGCCGCAGGTGAGACGCTGCCCACGGAAGAGGCTGAAGGCGAGCCCGCGGGACTGCCTGTTGGCGCCGCGCCGCGGCTATGGCTCTGGGTCCCGACCGTCTGGTCGTGGGGCGGGAGCGCGGAGCGGAGCGGTGACGATCCGCTGCTGGGTGCGCCGGATCTGCTGGGTGGCGTGGCGGAGACTCCAGCGGTCGCGGGCATGTTGCCCGCTACGGGCCGGTATCTGCCCTTCGCCTTCCAGACCGCGGTGGCACCCGAGCTGATCAGCAGCGGCGGAGCGACCCTGACCCGCGTGTTACCCGATGGCACCACCGCGCCGGTGGCGGGACAGTTCAGCCTGGGCGCCGATGGGCGGACCATCCTGTTCACTGGCGACCAACCGCTGGCGGCAGGGCGCTATCGCCTGACCCTCGGCGGCACGGCGGGGCAGCCGCTGCACCAGTGGGACATCGAGATTGTGCCGCTGCCCGATACGGACGGCGACGGATTGCCCGATGCCGTTGAAGCCACTCTCGGACTGCGGCCGGACAACGTGGATAGCGACGGCGACGGCATCCGCGACGGCGATGAAGATGCCGACGGCGACGGCATCCCCAACAAAGACGACTACTCCCCCGTGCCCTGACCTGCCGGAAGTGGGTTCTAACACCGCGTCGACTTGGCGCGCCACCGATTTGGCGGATCGGGCCGTCTGGGTGGTAGCCCCGCCTTCTCCGAAGGCGCGGGCGGGTTCTGCATGAAATCCGGCCGTGCACGCAACGCCACCGGGCGGCGCTGGGCCTCGGAGAGGCCCGCGCTACTCGGCGATCCGCGTTTGGACGCATCCAAGGGTAAACGCCTCGTTGTCGTCTGTCTTCGCGGCAACTGGGAGCGGGGGCGTCTCGCCCCCGGCCATCTCGCTACGGGGGCGGGACGCCCCCGCTCCCAGTGGGCAGGCGACGAGGCGTGGAGACGGCGGTCCCCGCCGTTATCGCCCCCCCCCTCCGCGTCACTGAGGCGTTACGCTTCATCCCGCATTTCGCTTGTCACTTCCGGTTTCGGGCGCTATTAACCTGTCTCCAGTGCCTTTCGTCGCGGCTGGGTGCCGCCAGGCACCCGGGCATAGGAGACGGGTCATGCTTATTGCGGTGCTCATGCAGGTTGGTTGGATCGCCGGGTTGGTCACCGCTGCGGCGGTTTCGCCGGCCCTGCCGCCGAACTTGGCCACGCAGGCTGTCGCGAGCGCGGATTCAGTCTACAGCGATAACTACCTGCCACGCTTCGCGGTGGATGGTCGCATTCCCGCCGCCGGCAGCCACGCCGATCTTGACCAGGCGTGGTGTGTGCGCGGCGAGACCCATCGTGAAGGCGCCGCCTTCTCCCTGGCCTGGCCGGCGCCTGTCACCATCGCCGAAGTGGTCTACTACGCGCGCACGGCCTGGTACCTGGAGGAGGGCTGGCGCGACTACCGGCTTTACCTCGACGGCGCCGAACAACCCGTACGGACCGGTCGCCTGGACCGGGTTCACGGTCCACAGCGTCTCACCCTGCCCGCGCCGCAGCGCGCGCAGCGGCTGCGCCTGGTGTTTGCCGGTTCGTATGGCGGTCCGAACCCCGGCGCAACCGAAATCATGGTCTTCCCTTCCATCCCGCCGGAGGGGCGCCTGCCCGAAGAGCGTCGCATCCCGCGAGCTTCGGCCGAACTGGCGGCACAGCTCAAGGCCGGCCGTCTTGGTTTCACCGAACTGCTGGTCGTTCAGCGTCGCCCCATCGAGTCCACCCATGTCTACACCTATCACGTGGAGGGGTTCAGGGCCGGCGGCGGACTGTACGCCTTCCGGCCCGACACGGGCGCCCTGCGGCGCCTGGTGGACGCAGGGGAGGGGCAAATCCTGGACGCCGATCTGGCCTACAACGGCACCAACGTCCTCTTCAGCTGGCGCCAGCGCGCCGACGCCGGGTACCACCTCTTCACCGTGGGCGCCGACGGCACGGGACTCCGCCAGTTGACCGACGGCCGCTGGCACGACTACAACGCCTGCTGGCTGCCGGACGGCGGCATCGCCTTCCTCTCGACCCGCTCGGCGCAGTTCGCCTATTGCTGGATTTCGCCCGTGGGACTGCTGCACCGCATGGAAGCCGATGGGTCGCTCGTGCGGCGGCTCTCGGCGAATATCGTCAACGATTTCACGCCCAGCGTGCTGAACGACGGGCGGATCATCTATTCGCGCTGGGAGTACGTCGACAAGCCCGCGATTCCCATCCAGAGCCTGTGGGCCATCAATCCTGACGGCACCGGATTGACGGGCTACTTCGGCAATCGTGTGCTGAGCCCCGCCACGTTCATGGAGGCCCGCGCCATTCCAGGCTCGACGTGCGTGCTCTGCACGCTGACGGCGCACAACGGCCCGGCGAGCGGCGCTGTGGGGCTAATCGACCGTGCGTACGGCATGAACGCCCAGGCTGCCATCCGGAACTTAACGCCGGAGGTGGACATCGGCCGCGTGGAACAGGGTTCAGGCAACCACGTGCGCGGACCTTACGCGGGGCCGTATCCGCTGGCGCCGCCCTACTACCTGGTCTCCCGCGGCGGGACCATTCTCCTGCGCGATTACGACGCGACGCAGGAGGTGGAGGTGCTGGCGCCGCGTGACGGAGTGGGCTTCCACAATCCCCAGCCGCTTGCGCCCCGGCCGCTGCCTCCGACGGTGATCCCCTCCGCCCTGCCGGCGCCGACGGGGACGGTTGGCTGGGCCACGGTCTTCCTGCAGGATGTCTACCGCGGCCTGGCGCCGCACGTGCCGCGTGGGGCCGTCGCGGAGATCGCCGTCGTGCAGGAGATGGCCAAACCCGTGCGCGCGGACCTGAACCGGCGCGCGTTCGGGTTCCAGTTCCCCGTGATCTCCTGCGGGGCGACCTATGCCGGCAAGCTGGTCTGGGGCTATGCCCCCGTGGCCGAGGACGGCTCCGCCTGCTTCCGCGTGCCGGCCGGTGTGCCGCTCTACTTCATGGCGCTCGATGCCCAGGGACGTGCCGTACAGCGGATGCGGACCTTCACGCACTTCATGCCGGGCGAGCAGCAGGGCTGCCTCGGTTGTCACGAATCGCGCCAGGGCGTAGCCCTCGCCGGCCGTCCGCGGGCGCCGCGGCAGCCCGTTTGCGAACTGCGCCCGCCCGACTGGGGACAGGGCATTGGCTTCGACTACGCGGCGGTCGTGCAGCCTGTGCTCGACCGGCACTGCGTGCGCTGCCACCAGTCCCCGAACCGCGTCGACCTGGGCGGCGACAAGACCGATTTCTTCAACGTGTCGTACGAAACGCTGGCGCGCGGTCGTCGCCGCATCGGCGAAGGCGAGTGGGACAGCCCGTACGTGAGCTGGATCCCCACGTACAACGGCATGGAGGCCAACATCCTCGAAATCACCCCCGGCGCCTGGGGCTCCCCGCGCAGCAAGCTGGCCGATATCGTCGTCGGCGGCCATCCCGACGCCGCCGGCCGCCCCCGCGTGCAACTCGCCGCCGCCGAGCGCCGGCGCGTGCTGCAGTGGATCGACCTGAACGTGCCGTACTACGGCACGAGCGAGACCGCCTACCCCGGCACGACCGGCTGCCGACGGCTTTACCCGGCCGAGCTGGACGCCACGCTGCGCGCCGTCGCCCAGCGCCGCTGCGCGGAGTGTCATGCCGGCGGGGCCGTGCCACGCGAGGTGTGGACACGCATCACCAATCCCGGCCTGAACCGCTTCCTGCTGGCGCCTCTCGCCAAGGCCGCCGGCGGCACGGAAGCCTGCGGCAGGGCGGTTTTTGCCGACACCAGCGATCCCGACTATCAGGCCCTGCTGCGGACCTTCGAGCCGGTGACTGCGCAATTGCAGGCGCGTCCGCGCGACGACATGCCCGGCGCCCGACCTGACCAGACAGTCTGTCGCGACGCGCAGTGAACCTGGAAAGGGTTGTAGACTGCAGGGGTTCAGGCTGCAGGTCAATGCTCGCAAAGAGCTTACGCCAAGTCCGGTCGTTCTCGCGGGGGCGTCGGCGCCGCCGGTTCGGCGGGTTGGATGTCCCGAAGCGAACCGAGGGTGAGGAGTTCCGGCCAGCGCCGGGCGCAGCCCGCCACCGCCAGGATGGCTCCGATCCCTCCGAATACCACCGACCCCATGGCGCCCGCCACGCGCGCGGACAGGCCCGGAGCGGCGACCCCCAACCCGGCTGCCGCGGCCTCGAACAGCCGTGCGCTGACGCCCGATTCGAAGCCTCCCAGGTCGTTCGACGCCACGATGAAGACGTTGTTTACGGCCGAGACCCGCCCGCGCATGGCGTCCGGCGTCAGCACCTGCACGAGCGTGTGGCGTACGATGACGCTGATGTTGTCCGTAGCCCCGATCAGGAACATGGCGAGCATGGACAACCAGAACCACTGCGACAGGCCGAACAACACGGTTGAAGCACCGAAACCCGCCACCGCCCAGAGCATGGCGTTTCCCGCCCTGCGCAGAGGTGGCCGGTGCGCGATGAGCATGGCCATCAGGATCGCGCCCACGGCTTCCGCCGAGCGCAACAGGCCCAGCCCCACGCCGCCGACGTGCAGGATATCCCGCGCGTACAGCGGCAGGAGGTAGACCGCTCCACCGACCAGCACGGCAAACAGGTCGAGCGTGATCGTGGCCAGGATGAGCCTGGAATTGGCCACAAAGCGTATGCCTGCCAGCAGATCGGCCAGCGAGTTGACCGCCGGCCTGTTCCCGGTGTGCGGCAGGCGGATCACGGCGATGAAGGCCAGGGCGCCCAGCCGGCACGCGCAGGCAAGGGCCAGGGCAGGCGGGGTGTTATCGTTGCGTCCCATCAGCAAGCCGCCGAGTGCTGGTCCGATCATGGTGCCGACCTGGAACAGGCTGGAGTTCCACGCCACCGCGTGGCTGAAGAGGTGAGTCGGAACCAGTTGAGGCAGGATGGCGGCCCGGGCCGGTGAGCCGAGTGCCTGTCCGATCCCGGCGAGGAGCAGAAACGCGTAGAACCACCTGATCGACGCCCCGCACCAGGCCGCTGCCAGCAGGCCGGCGGTGGCGAGAACTCCAATCGAAAGCGTGACGGTCAGCACCTTCTGTCGGCTGTAACGGTCCGCCAGCTGTCCGCCCGCGAGCGCCAGCAGGATGACCGGCAAGGCACGGGTCAGGCCCAGCCAGCCGAGGGCCAGCGCGTTGCCCGTCTGGGCATAGACGTGCATGCCCACGGCTATCAACTCGATCTGGCCGGCCAGGATCAGGGCCATCCATCCGGCTGAGAACAGCCGGTACTCCCGGCTCTGCCAGACGCCGTAAGGGGTGTTTGCGGTTGGTGTCGGTTCGCTCATAGCAACAGGCCAGGACCATACCACAGCCGTCAACCCGTTGTCTCGGTTGGACGCGCACGGTCTGGCCTGCTACAGTGCGTCAAAAGGGCAGGAGGATAAGAAGATGGGCGAAGTCGTTCAGCCGGTCAGGAAGAGCGGTTGTGGTTGCGGGAAGGCCCTGGCCATCGGTTGCCTCTCCGTGCTGCTGCTGGCTGCGGTCGGCAGCTTTCTAGCCTATCGCGGGGTCAAGGGCTTCATCGCCAACGCGGTGACGCAGTACACGGATCCCGCGCCCCGGGCGTTACCCGTGACAGAGGCGCCGCAGGCTGAGGCCGCGGCCCTGGTTGCGCGCGTCAAGGCCTTCGGCGAGGAGCTGCGGCAGGAGCGTGCCGCGTCCGATCTGGTCCTGACCGCTCGCGATATCAATATCCTGCTTGGCCGGAACCCCGGTTGGGCGGGCCAGGGGGGCGCCGTCCGCGTCGATCTCGAGGGCGACAAACTCCGCGGGCAGGTCAGCATGGCGCTCAAGCAGGCTCCGGCGCCTTTCAAGGATCGCTACCTGAACGGTTCCGCCGTGTTTCGTGTGGACCTGACGGCCGGCCGGCTGAATGTGTTTATGGACGCCGTGGAGGTGCGCGGCAAGGCCCTGCCCGAGACGATCATGCACGCCGTCCGCAATGAGAACCTGGCCGAAAAGGCCGCCGAAGAGCCGGAAACGGCCCGGTTCCTGGCGAAGATCGAGACCGTTGTCGTGCGTGACGGCACGCTGCGGATTGTGCCGAAGCGCTCGCCTTGATGCCAAGGGGCTGCCGCAAGCGGCAACGGCGGATGGGGGTCGGCGTGCGAGCCCCGCGGCGCCGGTCCGTTCCAGGGCAGCCCACGCGCTCAGCGTGACGTGAGGTCTGGTCCCAGTTTGAGCGGGCGGTTCGCCGTCGTTTCCAGCGTCACCGTCCGTTCGCCGAGCCGCACGGATGCGCGACCCGTCACGGAGGGACGCAGCGTGGCCTCCGTCAGCTGGCCGCCTTGCCATGCCAGGTCCACCTCGTGTCCGCCGCGGGCGCGCAGACCCCGCACACTCCCCGCGGGCCAAACCGACGGGAGGGCCGGCAACAGGTGCACAACAAACGTGCCGTCAGTCTCGCGAACGTGGCTCTGCAGGAGCATCTCCGCGATGCCGGCCGCCGCGCCGAAGTTGCCGTCGATCTGGAACGGCGGATGCGCGTCGAACAGGTTCGGATACATGCCGCCCTTGCCCTTGCCGATCGGCTCAAGCAGGTTGCCGACGATGAGCATGGCGTGGTCGCCGTCGAGGAACCGCGCCCAGAGATTGATCTTCCAGCCCATGGACCAGCCTGTGGCGGCATCCCCCCGGTAGAGCAGGGACTGGCGCGCCGCCTGGTGCAGCTTCGGATCGCGCCACGTGATGTCGTCGCCCGGGTAGGCGCCCCAGAGATGCGACACGTGGCGGTGCGTGTTGCCAGGGTCGTCCTTGTCCTCGACCCACTCCTGGAGCTGGTTGTGCCGGCCGACCTGGTTCGGGGCGATGCGCGGTAGCAGCTTGCCGAGCTGCGCGGCGAAAGCCGCGTCCGTGTCGAGGACGCGCGCGGCCTCGATGCAGGCCCTGAACAGCACGCGGATGATCTGGTGGTCCATTGTCGGCCCCATCACCAGGCCGCCCTGCTCGGGCGAGTTCGACGGTCCGCTGACGAGCCAGCCGGTGAGCGGGTCTTCAACCAGGAAGTCGGTGAAGAAGAGCGCCGCCTCCCGCATGACCGGGTAGGCGCGCTTGCGCAGGAACTCGCGGTCCTGCGTGAACTGGTAGTGCTCCCAGAGCTGCGTTGTCATCCATGCGCCGCCGGTGACCCAGATGCCGTGGTTGGCCGCGTTGATCGGCGCGCTGCCGCGCCAGAGGTCGAAGTTGTGGTGCACGACCCATCCGCGCGCGCCGTAGTGCTCCTTCGCCGTGCGGCGGCCCGAGACGACAAGGTCGTCCAGCGCGTCGAAGAGCGCCGCCTGGCACTCGGCCAGATTGGCCGGCAACGCCGGCCAGTAGTTCATCTCCGTGTTGATGTTGCACGTGTACTTGCTGTCCCAGGGCGGACGCAGCAGGTCGTTCCAGATGCCCTGGAGGTTCGCCGGCTGGCCGCCCGCGCGGCTGCTGCCGATCAGGAGGTAGCGTCCGTACTGGAAGGTCAGGGCTGCCAGGTGCGGGTCGTTGCCGGCGCGGAACCCGGCGATGCGTTCGTCGGTGGGCCGTTTCGCCGCGTCCGTGCGCCCGAGGTCGAGCGCCACGCGCTGGAACAGCGCCTGGTGATCGGTGAGATGCGCTGTCCGCAGCGCATCGTACGTGCGCGCAGACGCCGCCTCCAGCAGCCCGTCGGACGCGGCCGCGGGATCGCCGGAGATGTCCAGCCAGTTCTTGAAGCTCGTGCCGGCCACGAGTCGCACCACGACTTCGTCGGCGTCCTCGATGCGAATCCCGTCTTCCTCCGCCTTCAGCGTGCCGCCTTGCGCTTCGATCCTGGCGACGGCCTGGAACCGGATGCCGCCCGACTCCACCTCGCCGCGCAGCACGACGCGGTCCTGGCCCTCGACGGTGGTCGCGGCGCCGCGGTGGGCGGAGGAGAGCCGCACGAAGCACTGCACCTGGCCCGGCCGGTCGGCCCGCAGACGCGTGACGATGGCGCGGGCGGGGTGGGAGGCGAAGGCCTCGCGCGTGAAGCGCACGCCGCCGCTGCTGAACTCGGATACGCACGTGGCCGTGTCGAGGTCCAGCCAGCGCCGGTAGCCGCTGACGCTTGCCATGGGCGGTTGCTCGATCCACAGGTCGCCGCACGGCTGGTACGTCTTCTGGCCCAGCGGCACGCTCATGAACTCCCGCATGGCCAGGCCGTCGGCCTCGCCCTGTTTCGCGCGCGCGACCTTGAGCAACTCCTGCCCCTCCTTGCGCAGCGCCTGGGCGCCGTCCTTGTTGCCCGCCGCCGCGAGCTTGTCAGCCTCGGCCAGTTTGGCGAGCCCCGGTCGCTCGCTGGCGCGCCCCTCCTGCAGCAGCCGGCGAATCTCCGGCAGAAAGCGCACGGCATTGGTGTGCGCGTAATCGTGCGGCCGGCCGGTCCACACCGTGTGCTCGTTGAATTGGATGTGCTCGGTCTGGGGGTCGCCGAACACCATGCCGGCGATGTGCCCGCTGCCGATCGGCAGCGCCTCGCACCAGTTCTGGGCGGGACGCCGGTACCAGAGGCACCAGGGCGCTGCCGGGGGCGTCGTGACGTCGTCGGCGTAGGTCCCCGCGTATGAGCGGGCGGCGCGGGCGCCGCCGCGCCGCAGGACAAGCTTGCCGGCCGTCGGCTGGATGGCTGGCCCGGCATCCGCGGCGAAGCGCCACTCGCCCAGCACGCCGGGCAGGGAGGCGGCGTCCGTGCGCGCGGCCCGCGCGGCGACTTCCTCAGCCGCAAGGGCGCGCCCATACACGGCCGCCACGAGAATGCGTCCGCGGAAGCGGTTGTCACCCGACGGATCGGCGCCAATGCACAGTGGAAGCGTGCTGAGCGTCATGGGGACAAACGCGCCCCTCTCGCTGGCCACTTCGCGTCCGCCCACGTAGAGCTTCATGATCTGCTGGCCAGCGCTGAAAACGCCCGCGACATGCGTCCAGGTGTCGGCGGGGAGCTTGGCGGCAAAGCGGCACATGCCCTTGGCATTCACCAGGCGCAGGCTGTTGCCGGGGTGGGTGTCGAGCATGTAGCCGAGCTGTGTGCCCGGCGCGGTCTTGTCGAGGATGCGACCGCCGCCCTCGTCCATCCGGTCGGCGCGGACCCACGCCTCCAACGTTACGGCATCCGTCAGGTCGAGCTCCGAGGTCGGTTTGACGGAGTAGACGGGCGATTCCGCCGTCAGCCGATAGCCCTCGTCAGCCGCGGGACTGGCCGCCACCGCCCAGAGAAGTCCCGCCCCGCCCAGCCAGCCCGCCAACCGTCCGCCGCCCAACCGCCCCAGTCCGCGCATGGTTATGCCTCCCGTGCCTGCTCCATTTGCCGCTCCGTGCTCCTGACTCCTGAATTCTGACTTCTGACTTCTGCTTTACGTCAGCCGCAGATGCCGCAGCAGCTCGCGGAAATCGCCCGGCAGGGGGGCGATGGCATGCACCCGGACCTCCGTGACGGGATGGCGGAAGTCGAGCGAGTAGGCGTGCAGCATCTGCCGGGGCGCTGCGCGGGCGGCATCGGCCATGCCGGCCTGGAGTCCGTACTGCCCGTCGCCCAGCACGGGGTGCCCCAAGCCGCCCAGGTGGCGGCGGATCTGGTGGGTCCGTCCGGTCTCGATGGAAACCAGGAGGTGACTCGCCGCGCGGTTGCTGTCGAGCGTCCGGAGCTTCGTGATGGCCTGCTCGCCGTCCACGGGCGACTGGATCGTACGTCCCGGTGTGTTCAACAAGCCGACTACCAGTGCATGGTAGGTCTTGCGCACGCGGTGGCGCCGGAAGAGGGAGACCACCCGGTCGAAGGCCAGCTCGTTGCGCGCGAACAACAGGCATCCGGATGTGTCGCGGTCCAGGCGGTGCGCGGCGCGGACGGCTGGATCGCCCAATCGCCGGCGCAATTCGCTCTCCGCGCTGTTCTCGCCGTTGGAGACCACGCCCGCCCGCTTGTTGAGGATCAGGTAGTCGGGGTCCTGGTGCAGCAGATCGGGTGGGCCTCCGCCCTTCTGCTCGTGCTCCTCCAACAAGTGCGCTTCGATTACGTCGCCGCGGGCCAGCGTGTGGCGGGCCATCCAAACCCGTTTGCGATTGACGAAAACGCAGCGCCGGTCGAGCAGTTGCTTGGCCCGCTTCCGGGAAATCTCCAGATGGCCGGCCAGGAAATCCAGCAAGGCCATGCCGGCCCCTTCGTTACGAATCGTATAGGCTACGCTGCGCATGCTTGACTCCCCTCGAAAAACCCGTCAACACCCGTTCCCTTTTACCAGGCTTCTGTGGTAAAAGGGCAATCCACGTGAAGGAGCTTTATAATGGAACTGCCTGACCAAGTGAAATCCAAAAGCACGGATGGCCTCGAAGAGTGGTGTTTGCGGGCCATGGAAACCGACCCTCTCCCTGTCGAACATCTCCTCGGGGTTCTCACCCAATTGGCCCGTCGCGGCGCTGCCGATCGGGCGGAGGAATGGGGCGCGTTGCTGCAGGAAGCGCTGATCAAGCGCAATGATCGGCCTAATTCATTACGTTTGTTGATGTTGCGATTAGACTGGAGAGGCGACCGCACGCCCTCTAAGACGCTCTGCCGTGAAACCATTGAGCGGGTCTTCGCCGACCGCGTGGGCAAGATCTTCGCGACGTCGGTGGGGTTGGATCAGGACACGGTGCGTCCGGCCGAATGCCTGCGACGGCTGGAAACCCTGCTGACCCTGGCGCCGGGTATGTTCTGCCACGACAAAACCTGGGGCTTTGGCGTCGTCAAGCAGGTGGACGATTTCTACAAACGCGTGACGATTGACTTCTCAGGCAAGCCCAACCATCAGATGTCTTTCGCGTACGCGGCCGAGACGCTGGCGCCTGTCAGCGACGACCATTTGCTGGCCCGCAAGCACCGGGATCGCGCGGCGCTCGAAGCGCTCGTGGAGCACGATCCGGCGGAGGTCGTGCGCATCGCCCTGCGCAGCTATGGTCCGCAGAGCGCCCCGCTGCTGAAGGAGAAGCTCGTACCCGAGGTCTTCGCCGAGGCGGATTGGAAACCGTTCTGGGAAGCCGCCCGCAAGACGCTTAAGAACGATCCCTTTGTCGAGATTCCGACCAAGCGCAATGACCCCATTCGCCTGCTGGCCCGGCAGAAGACCTACGACGACGAATGGTTTGCCCGCCTGGTGGGCGAGCGCGACATGCCGACACTGCTGACGCGCATCGGCGAGGCGCTCCAAGCGGATGCCACCGCGCTGCAACGCGAAGCCGCCCAGCAGGTTGTCATTGACCGGATCAAGTTCGTCATCCGCGGGACCGAGGGCAAGGATCCCGCCATGCTCGCGCGGGCCGTGATGCTGGCGCGTCGCTGCGGCCTGCCCACGTCCGCGATCGATGCGCGTGCCGTTCTGGCGGAATTGCTGGAGCCTGGCACGCTGATCGCCGCCGCGTCCGGCTTGCCGGTTCGCGACCTCTCGCCGCTTCTGCAATTGCTCGCCGAGCACGATCCGACTTGGCTGGGCGACCTGCTGATAAAGTGCCTGCCGGCCATGCCGCTACCTGTGTTGACGGCTGCGTTGGAACACCTCGACAGTACGTGGCGGGGCGATGAGGCCATGGTGGTGCTGCGCGATCTCATGGTCAGCCGCGTCGCCAGCGTGCACGTGCTCTACTGGGCCAGTCGCCACTTGGATCGCTTGCCGGCGTGGCGCCCCGTGGCGCTGATCGACATCCTGCTGCAGGTGGTTGACCAGCTTGATCTGCCTCTCAGTGGCGAGGAACTGAAGACGCAGAACCAGATGAAGATCCTCGCCGAGGAGAAGCGGGCGTGGCTGGAGCAGGTGCTGGCGGGCCTCGATGGTCTGCAGCGCGGGCGGTTGCTCGGACGCATCAACGCCTGTCGCGGTTGGGACCCCAGCAGCCGGCGTTCCGTGCTGGCACGCATGATCCGCCTCTATCCTGAGCTCGAACGTGCACTTGACTCGGGCGAGCCCAAGGAGGCCGTCAAGCTGGCCCGCTTCACCTCCCTGCGCACGCATCGCGAGAAACGGTTGCAGCTGCAGCGGTTGATCGAGGTCGATATTCCCGAAAACAGCCGCGAAATCGGCGTGGCCCGTAGTTACGGCGATTTGCGCGAGAACGCCGAGTACAAGTTCGCCCGTGAACACCAGGCCGTGCTGATGCGCCGCAAGGCGGAACTGGAGCACGATCTAGCCGAGGTCATGGCGACCGATTTCGCCGGCTTCCCGTCCGAGGTGGTCGGCATGGGGACCAGCGTGACTCTCGCGCTGGCCGATGGACGGACTGAATTGTATCACATTCTGGGAGAATGGGATAGGGATGAGTCCATGCGCATCATTGCCTGCCGGAGCAAACTCGCCGAAGCCTTGGTGGGGCGCCCCGTCGGCGCCGACGTGACAATCCCGGATGCCTTGCACGGCACGGTCGGTCGCATTGTCGCCGTCCAGCCGTTACCGGACGACGTCAAGGCCTGGATGATGCAGAGCCCCGTGTCGTGACATTTTCCGACCGCGGGCGTTGACATCGCGTGTTGTGTATGGTATTTGCGCACAGATTCTTAGAACTCCGTGAGCGGTCGGGGATCGGGGGTATCGATAGGAGGCGGATGACGTGGCAAAACAGCAGAAGCGCAGCAAGTTCAGCGGCGGAAAACCCAAGGTGAAAACGTCGCGGGCTAAGTCCGGCAGCCCTCGCAAACCCGCGCCTACGCCTTCTGCCAAGGGGCGGTCGGCTGCGAAGAAGTCCGTCGCCAAGGCCGGCAAGGTGCGAGAACCGAAGCATGCGCCGGTCAAGGCCAAGGCGGTTGCTGTCCAGCCTGCGAAAAGCCCCGGTCGTGAACCTGTGACGCGTCCGTCTGTCACCCGGCCGGCCGTCAAGCCGGCGCCTGGCAACCTCGTGAAAGCTCCCGCTGCGGTTTCCGCGAGCGTGCCGTCTCGGGCGCCTGAGCCGCCGTTGGTGAGGCGGCCGGTCGTAGCACAGCACGATACGGCTCCCGAGTCGCGAAAACTGACGCCGGCCCAAATACAGTCACAGCGACGTCTGCTGCTGGAAAAACGTGAACAACTGACCGGCCAGGTGTCGGCATTGAAGCACGCCTCCCTGGCGCCGGCTGATCCCATTGACTTGGCCGAAGATGGCACGGACAGTTTTCAGCGGGAATTCACGCTCGGGCTGATGGCGTCCGAGAATCAATCCGTCTACGAGATAGATGAAGCCCTCGGGCGCATGCACGCGGGCGTCTATGGCCTGTGCGAAAGCTGCGGGTGCAACGTCGAGTTTCCGCGGCTCAAGGCCCTGCCGGCCGTACGCTTGTGTGTCCGCTGCCAGGCGGCGCAGGAGAAGAACGGCAGCCGCCCGCGGTTTCTCTGATGGGCGGAAGTCGGGCGCGTGTGGTCGGGAGTAGGGCATGCTCATTCTGCTTCTCAGTCTCGCGGTGGCGGTACTGGATCAGGCCACCAAGTACGCGGTGAGCTGCCGTCTGCTTCTGGGCGAGCAGGTACCCGTCCTTCCCGGCCTCTTTTCCATTTCCCACGTGCACAACACCGGAGCCGCGTGGGGCATCTTCGCGGGGCAGGGGCACTGGCTCGTGCTCCTTTCCATTGCCATGCTGGGCTTCATGGTGTGGTTCCGGCATTCCCTGACCGGTGGCACGCGCATCGGGCGTGTGGCGCTGGCGTTGATGCTCAGCGGTATCATCGGCAACCTTATTGATCGCGTGAAGTACGGCTATGTCGTGGATTTTCTGCACTTCTACTGGCGGGACCACGCCTTCCCCTCCTTCAACGTCGCCGACGCCGCGATCTGCACGGGCGTGGGGCTGTACCTCCTGGTTGGCTTCCTGACCGCGCGCACCGCGCCTCCCGAGGCGCAGGTGGCTGCCGGTGGGGGCGCGGGCCGCAGCGGTACGCCGCAGACGCCGGCGCCGGTTTCATGAGGCCTGGAGCTGCCAGCGTTTCACCCCCCCCGACGGCCTTCTTCCTGGTTGGGCCGACCGCGGTCGGCAAGAGCGCCGTCGCACACGCCCTTGCGCGACGCGAGGGGTGGGCGATCCTGTCCGCGGATGCGCTGCAGGTCTTCCGGGGCATGGACATTGGGACGGCCAAACCGACCGCGAGCGAGCGGGCCGAAGTGACCTACTGCGGGCTCGATCTTGTGGCGCCCGACCAGGAATTCAGCGCCGACGCCTACCTGGCGGAGGCTCGCGCGGTGCTGGTCCGCCACGCGGCGGAGGGGCGGAAGACGCTGGTGGTGGGTGGCACGGGGCTTTACGTGAAAGCCCTCGCGCACGGCTGGCAGCCGGGCGGACGCGTGCCGGACGGCGTGCGGGCCGCTTGGGAGCTGGCGCTGGCCGAGGGAGGCGTCGAGGCGCTGCGCGAGGCGCTCGGCAAGCGTGCGCCGGCGCGGCTGGCAGCCCTGGCGGATCCCTTCAATCCGCGGCGGTTGTTGCGTGCGCTCGAGCAGGCGGAACTGGAAGGCCCCGTACCGGCGGCCCGCGCGTGGGCGACCGCGGAGCCGGGGGTGCCGCTGGCCGGGTTGCACATGGAGCCCGCGGCGCTGCGGGAGCGGATCGCGGGGCGCGTCGACGCCATGCTGGCCGGCGGCCTCGAAGAGGAGGTGCGCGCACTGCTGGCCCGCTACGGGCGCCTCTCGCGCACCGCCGCACAGGCCATCGGTTACGCCGAGATGACGGACGTGCTCGCCGGGCGGCTGACGCGTGCCGCCGCGCGGGAGCGGATGCTGGCGCGCACGCGCCAGCTGGCCAAGCGGCAGCGCACCTGGTTTCGCCATCAGGTGCGCGTGACCTGGATCGACGTGACAAACGGGATGGAGACAGAGGCGATCGCAACGCGCGTCATGGCGCATTGGAGCGAACATGGACCCACAACCATCGTCGGGTAGCGACCGGGTGGCCGAGGCGCAACTCAAGGAAATGGGCTTCGTGGCACGCCCCAGCGTCTGGCGCGTGCTGGACCTGCCGTCCCGGCAACGCCCCCGCGAGGAAATGGAGCGCCTGGGCGCCGCGAACGTACCGGACGCCGCGTTGATTGCGATCCTGCTGCGCAGCGGCGTGCGGGGGACAAACGTGGTGGACCTCGCCGACAGCCTCCTGACGCACTACGGCTCGCTGTCAGGGCTGGCGCAGGCTTCACCCGACGACCTCGTCAACATCAGAGGCATGGGCCGGGTCAAGGCGCAGGTGCTGCAGGCGGCCATGGAAATCGGTCGCCGACTGCAGGAGGAAGTCCTCCCGTCCCGGTTCAGGATCCGCAGCCCGGAAGATGTGGCCAACCTGCTGCGGACTCGTGTGGCGACGCTGGATACCGAGGTGTTCTGGGTGTTGCTCCTGGACACCAAGAATGGTTTGAAAGAGCAGCCCGTTGAAGTCTCGCGCGGCGTGCTCGACGCCAGCCTGGTTCATCCGCGCGAAGTGTTCCGGCGGGCGATCCGTTCGGCCACGGCTGCCGTTGTGCTCGCCCACAACCACCCCTCCGGCGACCCCACGCCGTCCGCCGAAGACCTGCGACTGACCCGCCAGCTCGTCGACGCCGGTCAGATCCTGTCCATCAAGGTGCTGGACCATATCATCATCGGCCGTCCCATGGCGGACGGCGTCCGCGACTTCCTCAGCCTGCGCGAAGCCGGGCTCGTGACGTTCGGCTGAACGCACGTGGCGGGAATGCCGCTGTCGGGAATGCCGCTTGACGGCGCTCGGGCTGCGCGCCGATACTCCGGCTCGATTTCGTTGGCCCGTTGAGGCTGCGGGGTGCTGAACACGCAGCGCGGGCCGTGCAGCCATCCGAAGTGGTCCGTGCGCCCGCGGGCAGGATCGGCAGGCGCCGGGCCGGAAGGGGAGCTTACACATGATGAACACGGTGAAACGCATGGCCGCCGGCGGTTTGCTGGCGGCGCTTGTCAGCATGTCCGCCGGATGCGCGTACATGCACGTGCAAACGCCGCTCGACCGCAATTTCGACAACACGCAACTCGGAGCCAAAGAGGGGCGGTCCAACGCCTACTCGGTCCTGTGGCTGGTGGCCTGGGGCGACGCAGGCACGCAGGCCGCTGCCCGGCAGGGCGACATCACGGTCATCCGCCATGCGGATGTCGAGGTGAAATCGGTGCTGCTGGGAATCTACTCACGCATCACCACGGTTGTCTATGGCGACTAGCCGGCAGAGTGCCTCGCACGTTGGGCGAAGCGCTGTGCGCCGCCTCCGGGTGCTGGCGGCCATGCTGAGCATGGCGACGGCCGGGTGCGCGGGACAAGGGCTGCTCTACACGCGGGTGGTGAGGCCCTACTCCCCGGACTTCCGCGGTACGCCGGTCGGTGGCCGGGCCTGCCGCGTGCACGAGCATATTCTCAGGGAACCGCTCAGCGGCGCCGATGTGTCGGTCAGCTTCACGTCACGCGTTGTGGCGGAAGCGGCCTGCGCCGCCGGCATGACAAAGCTCTACTATGCCGACCTGGAGACTCTCAGCATCCTGAATGGGATCTACGAGCGCAAGACGCTGATCCTCCACGGGGACTGAAAGGCGCCGGGCGCGGGGTGGCCGGGTTGTGCCGGAGAAGGCATTGACTTCACGCCGCAAATAGTGGACACAGAGACGTGTCAGGAAGGCCCGCGCGTGCCGGTTGCGCGCGGGTCCGTCAGGATGCGAATGACAGGTAGCCGGCCTGCAACACAGGAGTACGGGTTCATGCAGCAAGAGCGTGCCATCAATCGTCGGGATGTGCTGAAGATCATGGCTGCCGCGGCCGCCGCGCCGGCTATTGTGCCGGGGCGCGTGTTCGGTGCGGATGCGCCTTCGAAGAAGATCACGATGGGCTTCATCGGGGTTGGCTGGATGGGCGGCTCGAACTTGGACAGCTTCCTCGGGCTCGACGGCTGCCAGGTGCTGGCCATTGCCGACGTGGACGAGGGTCACCGGAACGGAGCGGTCAACAAGGTCAACGGGCGCTACAAGAACCAGGACTGCAAGGGCTACAAGGATTTTCGCGAGCTGCTGGCGCGCAAGGACATTGACGCCGTCTGCATCGCCACGCCCGATCACTGGCATTCCATTACCGCCATCCAGGCGGCCAAGGCCGGCAAGGATATCTACTGCGAAAAGCCCCTGTCTCACACGCTGGCCGAGGGCATCGCCATGGTCAAGGCCGTGCAGAAGAGCAAGCGCATCTGGCAGACCGGTTCCTGGCAGCGCTGCCAGGGGCGTTTCCGCTGGGCCGCCGAGCTCGTGTGCAACGGCTACGCGGGCAAGGTGACGCGCGTCGAGGTGGGGCTGCCCTCCGGCCATGCCGACTTCGGCGGCACGGGCAACAACAAGCCCAATGGCGAGCCGCCCGCCGGCGTGGACTACGACTTCTGGGTCGGGCCTTCGCAGATGATGCCTTTCAACCCCTGCCGCTTCCACAAGAACTGGCGCTGGAACTACAACACCGGCGGCGGTCAGTTGATGGACTGGATCGGCCACCACTGCGACATCGCTCACTGGGGTTTGTCCAATCCCGAGTTCGGCTGCGCCCCCGATGACGAGGTCGGCCCGCTCGAGGTTTCCGCCACGGCCGAGTTCCCGCCGAAGGAGGCGATCTGGAACACGTCCCCGAAGTACCGGATCGAGTGCAAGTATCCCAAGGGCGTGGATGTGGTCATCGCCGGCGGGCACAACGACATCCGGGGCGGCACGAAGTGGATCGGCGCGAACGGCTGGGTCTGGGTGGACCGCGGCGGCATCGAGGCCTCCGATCCGCAGTGGCTCAAGGACATCCAGGAGCGGGACAAGAAGGGTGACTTGAAAGTCCAGCTCTACAACTCTCCCGGCCACCAGCAGGAGTTTCTCGACTCGGTCAAGTCGCGCAAGCGCACGCTGACGCCCGTCGAGGTCGCGCACCGTTCCCAGACGCCCGGCCACCTCGGCTACATTGCGTCGGTCCTGGGACGGCCGCTGAAGTGGAATGCCGAGAAGCAGACCATCGTGGACGACAAGGAGGCCACCCGCCTGCTCTCGAAGGAGATGCGGAAGCCCTGGAGCGTGTAACCCGATCTCCGGAGCGACGTCCGGTCACCACCGCCGGATATCCGCACACTTTACAAGGTGTGCGGATATTCGCTTTCCTGTTTCAGGCTGCCCACGCCGCCGTTTTGCCGCTTCACGTAGGGCCGAAATCAGTTCGGCCCTGCCCCCCCTGACCATCCCGTCTCTTGTCTCCCGCCCTCATACATCCCGGAGCGTCCAGAAAGCCATTGCGCCCGCTTTCCCCGGCGTGTACGTTTCCAGTCACACGTGCCTGCGCAGCCGTGGGTTCCCGCCCCGGTGCTGCCGGCGGGCGTTTTCCGTGCGAAGGAGTTTCGCCGCGCGCGGACGCAACGCAAAGCGGTCATTTCCGGCCCTCTGAATATGAATGTGTCCCAGTTCATCGCCAAGTGGAGGAAGGTGGACCTCAAGGAACGCAAAGTGTTACCCATTTTCCCGTGATCTTCACTCTCATAAACAGGGTTGCACCACACCAATGCGACAGGGGCGACCTGCACCCCGGAAGCAAAGACACTCTGGACAGGATCATTGGCATTCCCTGATATCCGATCCCCGGGCGAAAACCCCAATTGAAGTGAGTTCGTTCTGCAAGCTGCCAGCGTTGTGGCTATCGGCTAGTCATGAAAACCTGGTTCTCGAGACTCCTGAGCATGCGAGGGACTACAATGCCCGGCGTTCTGTCCGGGGTGCTGGGTGCCATCTCTTTCGGGTGCTCAGTGCAGCCGTGTGAGCACCCACTGTATGCATGGCTACGGGCATGCCACGTGCATGCTGGGGCTGTGTACACAAATGACGATGGCCGTCTAGATGCTGCGCTTGCTGGCTATCCGGTACAGGATCTCTCTATTGTAAGAGGGCTCCCTGTACGAGCATTGGACCTCAGTCGTACAGGAGTTGTCGATCTGGCCCCCCTCGCTGGCATGCAGATGGAAGGTCTCTACCTCCGGGGGTGCCCTGCAGCCGCTTCCTACTGAGGTGCGCCTTCACCGCGATGCTGGCCGACTGGAGACTGCCTAAGTCGTTGAAAGAGAGTCACCTACGGCGGAAATGGCACACGGGTGCGCCCCTGCTTTCCATGAACAGTCGAAACAGTCTACGGCAGAATATGTTATGCGCACTAAACACACCCCGTTGTTCTCTGGCGGTGTGCCATTGTGTGCCATTGTGTGCCGGCCGGGGAACGCAGTCCGTCGCGGAATAGGGCCGAGAAATGCCAAGTGATTTGTGGCGAGCTGCATGGCTTTATCAGGCAGCACTGGGAGCGGGGGCGTCTCGCCCCCGCAACGAGAAGGCCGGGGGCGGGACGCCCCCGCTCCCAGTTACCGGGTCGGCTGTGTTCGGGATGAGACCTTGCCACCGTTGACCTCGCACCAGTACCGTTGCCGTTCGCGGGTGAGCTGCCCGCCCTGCACGCCACCCCCCACCCTCCGAATCCGCGCTTGCGCGCGCCGCGGCGACGTGCGAACATCCGCCCCGTGTTACAACGGCGCGCGATGGCGCGCAACGAGGTGTGCGATGAGACGGTGGGCATGGCTCCTGGCAATGGCGATGGTGGTGGGGTGCGGGCTGACAGTGGCGGCTCCGGCGTCTGGGCGCCGCACGGCTAACGAGCAGTTCTACGAAGCTTACAGCCAACTGATCAAGGCCGACATCGCCCGCGACGAGGAGCGCCTCACCGAAGCGCTTGTCATCTACAAGCAGTGCCGCGACCTGTATGTCCAGCTCATGAAGGACTACCCCGACTGGGAACCGGCCGCCACGCGGTTTCGCCTGACGCGCTGCAGCAAGGAGATCGACCGCCTCGAGTCCGTGGTGCGTGACGACAAACGGGCTGCTGTCGCGAATGCCGCGAGCGGCCGTCAGGCCGGCTTGCGCGCCGTCAAGGCGAAGGCTTGCGCGCTGATGGAGGACGAGGATCCGGAAGAGGCGCGCACCGTGCTGCTGGCTGCCCTGAAACAGACCCCCGACGACACGGGGCTGCGCATACTCCTGGGGATTGCCCAGTGCCGCCTCGGCCGCTTCCGCGATGCCCAGAGCCTGATGCAGTCCCTGCTGGCGGATTTCCCTGACAATGCCGTCGCCCAGACCGTTCTGGGTTCGGCCCTGTTCGGCCTGGGTCGTCACGCGGATGCCGCCACCGCGCTGAAGCGGGCGTTGTCCGCCGATCCGACCCAGCAGGAGGCCCACTACAACCTCGCTCAGGTGATGCTTGCGATGGACCCGCCCGATAACGATGCCGCGGACTTCTACTACCGCAAGGCCCTGGCCTTGGGCGGTCAGCCGGATTCGCTGCTCGAGCGGCGGGTGCGCGAGCTCAAGGCTGCCGAAGCGGCCGCGGGCGATACGCCGGCGTCGCGCCGGGTCGCGCCGGCCGAACTGCCGACGGATGCGGAAGGGGTGGCCGCCCCGGCCACGCCGGGCGATGAAGCGGCCGGGGAGGTTCCGGCCGTGCCGAAGAAGAAGTCCTGGCTGCGCAGCATTGCGCCTTGGTGAAGTGCCCGCGCCCGCGGTTCAGACGTGCTTCAGCATCTCGCGGGCGTGCTTGAGCGTGACGCTGGTGAGGTCGCGCCCTCCCAGCATGCGCGCTAGCTCCTCCACTCTCTCGCTGTCGTCCAGGCGGCGAATCTGTGTCAGGGTCCGGCCGTCCTGGACGCGTTTGGCCACGACGTAGTGCGTCCCCCCATACATGGCGACCTGGGGCAGGTGGGTGATGCACAGCACCTGGTGCGCGGTCGCGACCGCGCGGAGTTTGTCGCCCACGGCCTTGCCCGTCTCCCCGCCTACATTGGCGTCGATTTCGTCGAAGACAAGCACGGGAATGCGATCGTGCTCCGCCAGCACGGTCTTGACCGCGAGCATGACCCGCGAGATCTCGCCGCTGGAGGCGATGGTGCGCAGGGGACGCACCGGCTCGCCCACGTTCGGCATGAACCCGAACTCGATTTCGTCCGCGCCTGAAGGGCCGGGGTCCGCGTCCGTGAGGGTGACTTCGAACCCGCCCTGCGCAAAGCCCAGGGCGCGCAGCTCGGCGGTGACGCTCTTCGCAAGCGCTTTGGCCGCCTTGCGCCGGTCGCGGCCCAGCAGCCGGCCGGCTTCCCGCACAGCCGCTTCAGCCCGGACCAGTTCCCGATCAAGCTCCGCGATGCGCTCGTGGCGGCTCGTCAGGTCGCGCAGTCGTTCCCTGGCGTTCTGCAGGGTCGCCAGCGCGGCCGCCACCGAGCCCCCGTACTTGCGCTTGAGGCGGTGTACGAGCGCCATTCGCTCCTCGAGCGCCTGCAGTCGCGCCGGGTCGCCTTCGACGTGGCTGGCGTAACGGGTCACGGTGTCGGCCAGCTCCTTGATTTGCACGGCTATTGTCGCCGCCTCCTGCCGCCACTCGCCCGCGGCCGGCACGAGGTTTGCCAGTTCGGCGAGCTGCTTCTGGACAACCGTGAAGGCGGTCAGCGCCGCGCCGTCGGCTTCCGTCAGCGCAGCCTGCACGGTCCCCGTCAGCTCCAGGATGCGCTGTGCGTTCGCTGTCGCGGTGTGCTCCTGGACCAGCGCGTCCTCGTCCCTCCCGGTCAGGTCGGCCTCTTCCAGTTCCTTGACCTGGTACGACAGGATATCCACCTGCTGGGCCACGGTCTGGTCGTCGGCATCCAGGGCGCGGCGCCGGTCCTGCAGCGTGTGCCACGCGCGGTAGGATTGCGCGTACGCGTCGCGCGTCGACTGGTGGTGCCCGAAGGCATCCAGCAGTTCCATCTGGAAGGCCCGGCCGAGCAGCGACTGGTGATCGTGCGGTCCATGCATGTCGACCAGCAGGTCACCCAGGCGCTTGAGCAGCGCCAGGGTCGTGGGGGAGTCGTTGACGAACTGGCGGCCGGCTCCGTTGACGGAGACGGTGCGGCGGACAATAAGCGTGCCCTCGCGGCAGGGTTCGAGTTCCAGATCCTTCAGAACGGCGTCGACCGGGGTCGGGTCGGCCAGTTGGAAGACCGCCTCCACGCGGCACTCCTGTTCGCCGGCGCGGATCAGCGTCTTGTCGGCGCGTCCTCCCAGGACGAGGTCCAGGGCGCCGACGAGAATGGACTTCCCGGCGCCCGTTTCGCCGGTGATGACATTGAGGCCGGCCGCGAATTCGACCGCGGCGCTTTCGACGATGGCCAGATTGCGGACCTGCAGCGACTGCAACATGGCGCACAAGATACGCTGCGAGCCATCAAAACGGAAAGCGGAAAGTCACGCAGTTGTCAGCCCAGTTTGTGCAGGCAGGCCAGCGTTAGCACGATGAGCGCGACGGCGAGCCGGTACCAGCCGAACAGCTTGAGGGTGTGCGTGGCCACGAAGCGGATCAGGAACTGGATCGCGGCCCAGGCGGAGACGAACGCGACGACGAAGCCCACGGCAAACAGCGGCAGGTCGTTGCCGGACAGGGCGGGCAGGGACTTGAGCAGATCGTAGCCGCCCGCCAGCGTGATCACCGGCACGGCGGCGAAGAAGGAGTATTCCGTGGCCGCGCGGCGGTCGAGGCCCAGCAGCATGGCGCCCAGGATGGTGGACGACGAGCGCGACATCCCCGGCCAGAGTGCCAGGCACTGGAAGACGCCGATGGCCAGCGCCCGGCCCCATGTCAGTTGCTCCAGGCCGACGGGCGCGCACCGGCGCGGCCAGCGTTCGGCGGCCAGGATCCAGAGCGCGCCCACGGCCAGGCCGGCAGCCACCGCGAGCGGCGTGAAAAGGTGCGCCTTGATGGTCTTGTGCAGCAGCAGCCCCGCCCCAACGGCTGGCAGCGTGGTGACGATCAGCAGGCCGAGGCCCCGCCACCCCGCGAATCCGGGGGCGCCGGCCGGCGGGCGCAACAGGCCGAGAAAACGGCGCAGGAAAAAGAGCACGACCGCGAGGATGGCACCGAGCTGGATGAAGATCTCGAAGGTCTCGGCCCGCTCGCCCGTGAACCCCAGCAGGTGGCCGGCGAGGATGAGGTGGCCTGTTGACGATACGGGCAGGAACTCCGTCAAGCCCTCCACCAGGCCCAGAATGGCCGCAATCCACAGCAGACTGTCCACGTTGCACGCTCCTCAGGCTGATACCCTTGACGCGCGGTACGGTAACAGGTTGCCGTGCGGCGTCAAACGGAAAGCCCCGCTACCCCTGCCGCGGCGCCAAGGCGCGCAGGGCGGCATAGCCGCTGGCGAGGCCTATGGCGCAGATGGTCAGCCAGCCCGTGGAGGTCGCCGGGTGTGCCGTGAACGTGGCCAGTTGGTAGAACCCGGTCGCCACGATCCAGGCCAGAAGCGTCTGGTAGCTGACGCTGAACAGAGCCCAGCGCGTGCCGGCCTCCCGCTGGATGGCGGCTACTGTGGCGGCACACGGCGCGTAGATCAGCACGAAGAGCAGGTAAGCGATGGCGCTGGCCCAATCGAAATGCCGGTGCAGGGCCGGCGTCAGGCTGGCGGTGTCGGCGTCCGCGCTGCCGGAGGCGGCAGGCAGCAGGCCGAACCCCTCTGGCACCGCGCGCAGCGCCTCGCGCAGACCGGCGGCCAGGCTGAACGCCGGCGGCGCGAGCGGGGCTGGGGCGCCGGCCGGTTCGTACTGGGTGTAGAGCGCGTTCAGCGAGCCGACAATGGCTTCCTTGGCGAACAGGCCGCTGAACAGCCCCACCGTGGCCGGCCAGTTCTCGCGGGTGATGCCCAGCGGGGCAAAGAGCGGGGTCACCGCCCGGCCGACCGCGCTCAGGATCGAGCGCTCGGGGTGCGCCTGCGTCAACCGTCCGTCCGTTCCGATGGCCGTGAGCAGGCGGAGCACGACGACGACAAGCAGGATCACCTGCCCCGCGCGCCAGATGAAGCTCTTCAACCGCTCCCACGCATGGAACAGGATGGCCCTGGCGGTGGGCAGGTGGTAGGGCGGCAGCTCCATCACGAACGTGGCGCTGGGTCCGCGCAGCAGCGTGCGGTGCAGCACGAAGCCGGTCAGCACGGCCAGGACAATGCCGGTGGCGTAGAGCAGGAAGACGGCGGTTCCGCCGTAACGGGGGAAGAACGCCACGGCAAACAGGGTGTAGACGGGGAGCCGCGCCCCGCAGGACATGAACGGGTTCATCAGGATCGTCAACGTGCGCTCACGGGCATGTTCAAGCGTGCGCGCAGCGAGGATGGCCGGCACGTTGCAGCCGAAGCCGAGCAGCATGGGCAGGAACGCGCGGCCCGGCAGGCCGATGACGCGCAGCAGGCGATCCATGAGAAACGCGGCGCGCGCCATGTAGCCGGAGTCCTCCAGAATGGCGAGGCAGAGGAAGATCAGGAAGATGGGCGGCACGAAGGTTGCCACGGTCTGAATGCCGCCGCCCAGTCCGTCGGCGAGCAGGGCGCGCAGCCAGTCCGGCGCCCCGCAGGCGGAGAGCCAGGCGCCGAGTCCATCCACGAGCAGCGTGCCCGCCAGGCGGTCGAAGCAGGCGATGAACGGCTGTCCGCAGCGCACGGTCACGGCGAAGACGCCGTACATCACCGCGAACAGCAGCGGCAGCCCCAGCACGCGATTCAGCAGAAGACGGTCGACGACGTCCGTCACCGTGCGGCGCACCTGGTCGCGGCGGTTGATCACGTCGTGCGCCAGGCCGTGGATGAAGCCGTACCGGCCGTCGGCGAGCACGAGATCCATCTCCTCGCCCACGTGCCGGGCGACGCGCGCGGCTTCCGCCGCCGCCGTGGCCGCGCCGGCCGCTCCCGCCAGTTCGGCTGCCAGGGGATCCCCCTCAAGCCGTTTGAGTGCGAGCCAGCGGGGATCCACGGCAGCGTGCGCCGCCGCCTCCGCCAGTTCCGGTTGCAGGCGCCGCAGCGCTTTCTCCACCTCCGAGTCGTACTCGACGCGCGCGGCGGAAACGGTCGGGACAGCCAGGGACTGGTTGATTGCGTTGCGGAGCGCCTCCAGGCCCTCGCCGCGGTTGGCCACGAGCGGGATGACCTGGCAGCCGAGGTGCCGGGCCAGGTGCTCGACCTCGATGGCGACGCCGCGCTGCTGCGCCACGTCGCTCATGTTCAGCGCCACGATCAACGGCACGTGCATCTCCAGCAGCTGCGTGGTCAGGTAGAGGTTGCGCTCGAGGTTCGACGCGTCGAGGATGTTGACGACGAGCGCGGGCCGGGCGCGCAAAACATAGTCACGGGCCACGATTTCGTCCGGCGAGGACGCGGCAAAGGAATAAATGCCCGGCAGGTCCACGACGGTGACGGTCCGGCCGGCGTGCGTGTAGGCGCCTTCCTTGCGCTCGACGGTCACGCCCGGCCAGTTGCCAACCTGCTGGCGTGCGCCGGTCAACGCGTTGAAAAGCGTGGTCTTGCCGCAGTTCGGATTGCCCGCCAGCGCAATTATCGTCGGCGCCGCTGGATCAGGTTTCAAGCGCTTCGATCTCCATGGCGTCGGCCTCCGCCTGGCGCAGGGTGACGCTGCAATCCCTCAGCCGCAGTTCCACCGGATCGCCCATGGGCGCCTTGCGCGTCAGTGTGAAGGTGGCGCCCCGGCAGAGGCCGATCTGGATCAACTTCAGCCGGTAGCGCCGGTCGCAGCCGTGCGCATAACCCTGCACGCGTGCCTGCCGCCCTATGGGCATGTCCTTCAACTTCATAGCCGCCTGCGCTCCCGCGGTCCGCAACCGAAAATGTTTGATTGGTAAAACATTCTAGCCGGATGCGTGCGGAACGCAAGCGCAAAGGCGGGGCCTGCCGGAGGCGGGCGTGCCGGATGCTTCTCTGCCATCGAGTCTCGGATCAAGGCGTGGTGGGAGCCTGGGTTTCACGCTCGGTCCGGGGCTGCTGCAGATCCTGCAGCATGAGGACGCGGGCGGCGGCAATCCAGCGCGCGTAGTCCTGAACCCCGGCGGCAATGCCATCCGCCAACTTCTGGCGGTAGGCGGGATCGCCCAGACGGGAAGCCTCTTCCGGTGAGGAGAGGAAGCCGCACTCCACGAGCACGGCGGGGCAGGGGGTGTCCGCCAGCACGTCGAAGCGGGCCCGCTTGATGCCGCGATCGGCGGCCCCGGAACGATCCAGAACCTGGCGGTGGACATGGTAGGCCAGCAGCAGGCTGGCCAGTTCATGCCGGTTGCCCGTCACCGCTGCGTCGCCGTTGCCGTTCCCGGCGGTTGACGGCCAACCGGCCGATGGCACCAGGAAGGTCTCCACCCCGCAGGCGTCCCGGTTGCCGGCTGAGTTGGCGTGTATACTCACGAACAGATCGGTTGCCTGCCGGCTGGCCCGGGTCGAGCGGGCTGCCAGCGTCAGCGCCTGCCGGGCCTCGCGCGAGAGACTGGCGGCGACACCGGCCCGCACCAGGCGGTCAACCACGCGTTTGCCGACATCGTAGACGATGTCCTGCTCACGCAGTCTGCCGTCGGGTGACAGCGCGCCGGTATCCTGCCCGCCATGGCCGGGGTCGATCAGCACACGCGCCGCACTGCCGCGGTAAAGGATCGGCGCGGGAGCCAGCAGCGTGGCGAGTACGTTTGTGGCATCCACCTTCGCCACATGCCAGCGTTCGTGCTCCCGCACGGCGGCATCGTGCAGCCACAGCGTCACCCCGTTGAATGCAATGCGGCGGCTGCCGTTCGTGAACCACAGCGTCACATCCGCGTTGGCCAGCGTAAGGGTGCCAGTCGAGGCCGCGCGCAGGGTCAGGCCGTACTCCTTGCGTAAATCCCGCAAGGCCACCCGCCCCGGGGGCGGCGAGTAGCACGCTGTGGCCGCCAGTCCTGTTGCCGTCAACAAGAGTAACACCCGGCCCGTCTTGCACGTCCTTTGCATCCGTCGTCCCACCTGCCGCGCCTTATAGCAGAAATCCCCCCACGGTCAATGCCGGGACGCGCTCACGAATCCACGGGGGCGTCATGCATCGTGCCGTCCGTGCCTCCTGATTGCAGACGGCTTCCGTCTTTCGCGACGGATACATGTTGGTTGCAAATGCATCTATCAGATACAAATATGTGCTTGTATTATGGGTTCGATTGACCGCGAATGTATGCCTGAAATCAGTGTAAAACATTGTTGTGGAATATGTTGCGAAATGCCCTGTAATGGTTGGCACACCTACTGCTAAGACTATCTGCATAGCGTGCAAGGTGCATGCGTTTGGAGTTGTGGTCTTAGCGAAGCAGAAAGAACGGAATGGAGTGCAGAAGCATGCGTAGCATCATGGCGGGAATGCTGGTTGTGGCGGTGGGTGTGAGTGGCGCGAGTCGGGCGGCGGAAGAGGTGGCGCCGCCCGCGGTCGGGGCGACGTTGGATGTGCCGGTTCTCTCGGCCTACGTCTGGCGCGGGCAGGTTCTGAACGACGAGCCGGTCGTGCAGCCCTCCCTGACGGTGACGAAGGGAGGCCTGTCGCTCAACACCTGGGGCAGTTTCAACCTGACGGATGCGGTGACGGAAGATGCCGCGGCGTTCTCGGAGATCGACCTGACGGTCTCCTACAGCAAGACCGTTGGGCCCGTGAGCCTGGGCGTGGGCGTGATCGACTACCTCTTCCCCAACACGGCCTTCGCGGGGACGCGCGAGGTGTATGTCACGGCGTCGCTGCCGTCGTTGATCGTGGTGCCGACATTGGGCGTGTACTACGATTTCGACGAGGCCGATGGGGCCTATGCGAATCTGGGCCTCGCTTACAGCCGGGGATTTGGCGAGCTGGTGACGCTGAGTCTGACGGCCTCGGTGGGTGCTGCCACGGACGACTACAACAGCTTCTACTACGGCGTCTCGGACACGGCGTTCAACGACGTGAACGGCGCCGCCGCGCTGACCTTCAAGGCGCTCGACAACCTGACCATCACGCCGGCGATCCAGTACACGGCGTTGTTGGACAGCACGATCGAAGACGGCGCCGCTGGCTTGTACCAGGATGACGACCAACTGGTGGGCAGCCTCAAGGCCAGTTACACGTTCTAGGGCGACGCCGCCGGGCGGCTGCCGGTCTCCGCGTGCGCGGAGCGGCAGCCGCCGGCATGCTTGAGCTGACTGCCATGCGCGTGCACCTTCTGAGGCATGATCTGGAGGTATCGGCCGGCAGTTCCATGCGGAAGTCACCGAGCGCTGGCTGGCGCCGCTGCTGCCCCACGCGCCGCCGAGCGCGGTCGGAGAGCCGTTCGTTCAGTCATTGCCCGAAATGGCAGCCGGGCTGAGGTTGCACCAGCCGATCCAGCAAATGCTGTTCTTCGCGCTGCTGGACCGGCTGATCCAAGCCGCGCCTGGCGCCACCATCCGGCAGGCAACGCAACCACGCTCCGCTGCCCGGAGCGAGGACCCCGTGACGGCGCCGTGACGCCGGTTAGTTGGCGTACTCCTCTTCGACCTTCTTCGCCACGTCGCGGAAGCCAATGTCCACCTGGTAGATCTGCTTGAAGTACACCTGCGCCTTCGTCCGATCCCCCATGGCCTCCGCCGCCAAGCCCAGTTCATAGCAGAGCGTCTTCTTCATGTCGTCCATCGTCGGCAGCTCGTTCATGGCGGTCTCGAATTGCTGCACGGCCATGTCGTACTGCCGCTTCTGCTTCAAACAGAGCCCGAGGTAGTACAGTGACTTGATCCGGTGGTTAGGGCTGCGCTGGGACATCTGGAACTGCTGGATGGCTTCGTTCTGGTAGTCGTTCTCGAAGAGGATCACGCCCAGTTCGTAGCGCAGTTTGAGATCCTGCGGGTAGCGCCGCACACGGTCCTGCAGGTCGTCGAAGACGAATTGCGCCCTCTCCAACTCCAGCGCTTGCGCATCTTCCGTCTTCCCCGCCTCGTTCAGGGCGGCTATCCGCTGCTCGTAGTGTTGCACACGCGCCATGGTCAGCGCGCGTTCGATCTCCGGGTCGCCCGACGTCAACTGCTGCGCCTGTGTCAGGACCGCCACCGCCTCCTCGAACCGCTTGTTCTGCACCAGCAGCCGCGCAAGGCTGCGCTGGTAGTTCATGTTCTGCGGCTCGCGGGCGACCTTGTCCCGTGCCTCGGCAATCAACACCTCCGCGTCGCCTGCCGACGTCACGGCCTTGTTTTCCTTTTCCAGGCTCTGGGCTTCCTTCTTGTCCCGGATGTTGTCGCGGAACGTGCCCCCCTTGTCCGCCGTTTCGCTCCAGCCGTCCTTGTTCAGGCTGTGCATGGCGAGCGCGTCCTTGTACTTCTTCATGTAGGCGGGGTTGTTGGGGACCAGCTCGTTGACCTTCTCGTAGCAGTCGCGGGCGCTCTTCTGGTCGTTCATCTTGGTGAACATGTCGCCCAGCAACTCGAAGACCTCGACGTCTTCCTCAACGAGGTCCTTGACCATGTCCAGCGTCTGCGCCGCCGCCTCGGGCAGGTCGGCTGCCGCCGCGGCCTGGGCAAAGGCCTTGATGAACTTCACGTTCAGCACATCGTTGCGCAACAGGTTCTCGGCCGCAACCAGCGCTTCCGCGGTCTTGTTCGTCCTGAGCAGCGTCAAGGTTTTCATGTAGGCCGGCATGCCGCCCACACTCGACATCGCGCCGAGAAACCCGCCGCTGCGCTTGCCGTCTCCCTGCCGGGTCCTCTGGATCTCCGCCATGCGCAGGTATTTTCGCGCTTTCAAGTAACGGGGCTCGACCTCGACGGTCTGGAAGAAGGCGTCAATCGCGCCGTCGAGGTTGCCACGCTCCAGGGCCACAAGCCCCTTGTTAAACAGATCCTTGGCCCTTTTCTGGACCTTCTCTTCGGTTAATTCCGCCATGATCGACCACCATCCTTTGCGGCGCCAGCGGCCGAGTCGCAGGCCCCTGCGCGCACCCCTCCCGCAGATTGCGAAAGACAGGGTTATCTAGGCATATTGGTCGTGCTTTGTCAAGAAACGGGCTGCAGAACTGCGACTGTCGCACCCGTGGCGGGACGCCATGCGGACTTACACCTTGCGGACTTACGCCTTGCGTTAGGCGGCGGCAGTGTGCTACCTATCCGCCTTTTTTCGGGGCCTTACGGCCTGGTAGGAGCAACAGGTGGACGAGCGGAACGCCTACATCGCACTCAATATGATGGAGAAGGTGGGACCCGTGGGGGTGCGCGCCCTCGTCGAGGCCCTCGGCTCCGCCGCAGCGGTCTTCTCCGCCAGCGAGACGGCGTTGCGACAGGCGGAAGGCATCGGGCGGGAGAGTGCTCAAAATATTATCCGTCAACGCGATACGATTGACTGGGCGGGCGAGTTGGACCGCACGGCCGCGCTCGGCGCGCATATCGTCACGCCGCTGGACGCGGAGTATCCCGAGGCCCTCTCGAAGATCTACGATCCGCCGCTGGCGCTGTACGTGTGGGGCGCGCTCGAGCGTCGCGACCGGCATGGCGTGGCCGTCGTGGGGACGCGCCGGCCCACGCTTTATGGACGAGAGACCACCGACCGGCTATCCTATCAGATCGCCAAGGCGGGGCTCGTCGTGATCAGTGGCCTGGCGGAGGGGGTGGACACTGTGGCGCACCGCGCCGCCCTGCGTGCCGGGGGGCGGACCCTCGCCGTTCTCGGCAGCGCGCTGGACTGCATCTACCCGCCCGGCAACCAGGAGCTGGCGGCGGAGATCGCGCGGCACGGCGCGGTGCTCTCCGAGTATGCGCTGGGCCGGCAGCCGGACAAGACGACGTTCCCGGTGCGCAACCGGATCGTGAGCGGCCTGTCCATGGGCGTGCTGGTGGTGGAGGCCGACTTGAAGAGCGGCGCCCGCATCACGGCCACGCAGGCGCTGGAGCAGGGGCGCAGCGTCTTCGCCGTGCCGGGGCGCATCGACTCGCCGGCGTCCCGCGGGACGAACGACTTGATCAAGCACGGTGCCAAACTGGTGGCGGGCATCGAGGATGTGTTGACGGAATTCGAGTACCTCATTCCGACCCCGGCGGCGGAGCCCGCAACCGGGATGCCGGCGGCGGGCGGTCTGCCGCGGGGGCTGTCGGCGGACGAGGCGAAACTGGCTGGGTTGCTGCTGGAGGGTGAGCGCGAGGTGGATGTCCTGATCCGGACTTCCGGCCTCACGCCCGCCGCTGTGGGCGCCCTATTGATTGGACTGGAAATGAAACGCGTGGTGCGGATGCTGCCGGGGCGCATGGTGGCCCTGCGGCGGGAGTCCGCCTAGGCCGCCGAGGCGGCCCGGCGCGTTTGTGCGCGGAGAAAGGCTCGATATGGCGAAGAAACTGGTCATTGTGGAGTCGCCGGCGAAGGCGAAGACCATCAACAAGATTCTCGGCCGCGACTACGTAGTCAAGGCTTCCATGGGTCACGTGCGCGATCTGCCCGAACGGACGCTGGGCGTGGACGTGGAGCACAACTTCAAGCCCAAGTACGTGGTCGTGGAGGGGCGCAAGAAGGTCATCGCCGAGATCAAACTGGCGGCCAAGGACGTCGAGGCCATCTACCTCGCACCCGATCCGGACCGCGAGGGGGAAGCCATTGCCTGGCACCTGCGCGAGGTGCTGAAGAAGGACGCCCCGGCGTTCTTCCGCGTCCAATACAACGAGATTACGCCGCGGGCCGTGCGCCTGGCGTTCGAGAATCCCGTCGAGATCGATCTCAACCGCGTGGATGCCCAGCAGGCCCGCCGCGTGCTGGACCGCATCGTCGGCTACACGGTCAGCCCGATGCTCTGGCGGCGCGTGCGCAAGGGGCTCAGCGCTGGCCGCGTGCAGTCGGTCGCGCTGCGCCTCGTCTGCGAGCGCGAGTTGGAGATCCGTGCGTTTAAGCCCGAGACATACTGGGTGCTGGGGGCGCTGGTCCGCAAGTGCGCGCCGCCTCTGGACGCTTTTCGCGTGGAGCTTTCGCGGATCAACGGCGAGAAGGCCGAGGTCACGCGGCTCGAACAGGCGCAGACCATCCGGGCCGAGCTCGAGGGGCGCGCGCTGCAGGTGGGCGCGATCACCATCCGCGAAATCACCCGCCGCGCGCCGCCGCCCTACATCACCAGCACGCTGCAGCAGGCGGCCTCCACCTTCTGCGGCTTCTCTCCCAAGCGCACGATGGGCATCGCGCAGAAGCTGTACGAAGGCGTCGACCTTGGCGAGGGACCTGTCGGCCTCATCACCTACATGCGTACGGACAGCGTGTCCGTCTCGCAGGATGCGCTGGCCGCGGTGCGGTCCCTGATCGCCGAGACGTTTGGAGAAGCGTTCTGCCCGGAGAAGCCGAATTTCTTCAAGAGCCGCAGCGGGGCGCAGGAGGCGCACGAGGCGATCCGCCCTACCGACGTGCGGGTCACCCCGGAGCGCGCCGCGTCCCGGCTCGATCCCGCGGAGCTGAAGCTGTACCGGCTGATCTGGGAGCGTTTCGTCGCCAGCCAGATGGCCCCGGCGCGCCTGAGCCGGCGTTCCGTCGATATCGAGGCCCTGCCGCCGGAGCCGGCGGCCACCCGCTACACCTTCAGGGCGGCCGCGACCGACGTGCTGTTCGCCGGCTACATGCAGGTCGCGGGCGTGGATGTGAAGACCGACGAGGAGGGTCATGCCCAGCAGAAGCTGCCGCCGCTGGTCGAGGGCGAGCCGATCGCCTGCGTGGAGTGGCTCAGCGAGCAGAAGGAGACGAAGCCGCCTGTCCGTTTCAGCGAAGCGTCGCTCGTGCGCGCCCTCGAGCGCAACGGCATCGGCCGGCCCAGCACGTACGCCCAGATCATCGCCACGCTGCAGCAGCGCAAGTACGTCATCGTGGAGAAGCGCGCCCTGCAGCCCACGGACTTGGGCATGACGGTGAGCGAGTTGCTTGTCGCCAACCTGGACGCGCTCTTCAACGTGACCTTCACGGCCGGCATGGAGGCGTTGCTTGACAAGGTCGAGCGCGGCGACGTGCAGTGGACCACCATGCTCGCGGAGTTCTACACGCAGTTCAAGCAGTGGATGAAAGAGGCGGCCGACAAGGTGCCCCAGGCCGATCCGGCCGCCGTGCAGCAGGCGCTGGCGCTCATGGAACGCGTCCAGACGTGGGCGCCACCCGTGACGCGCGGCAAACGGGTCTACAGCGACGAGAAGTTCACCGCTTCGATCCGCGAACAGGCCGCGGCCGGTGTCAAGCCGCTGTCGCTGAAGCAGCTCGACGCGCTGCTGCGCATCGGCTGGCGGTCCCGGCAGCAGATCCCCGAGATCGAACCCCTGATCCATGCCCTGGGGCGGGAGGCGCTGCTCGCCGAGCCCGGGCAGCGTCCGCCGTGCGAGGCGGCGGGCCGCAAACTGGAATTGCTGCGCGCGGTGACCCTCGACGCCGGCGGGATGGAGTTCGTGGACTCGCTGCGGCAGCAGGTGGCCGGCGGCCGCAGCCTCAGCGATCCGCAGACCCGGGCGCTCAACAACATCGTGATGGCGAACGCGGCGCAGATTCCCGAGTTCGAGGCTATCAAGGATTCGCTGAAGCTGGCCGACAGCGAGGCGGCGCAGGACCGCGACAGCGCCCCCCTGCTGGCCGCCATGGCCCAGGTCACGGAGTGGAAGGAGCCGGTGACCCGCGGCAAGCGGGTTTTCGACGATAAGGCGTTCGTCGAGTCGCTGACGAGCTACCATCGGCGCAAGGGCTTCCTCTCGCCCAAGCAGAAGGGGGCCCTGGTGCGGCTCGTGCGTCGCTACCGCGCGCAGATTCCGGGCTACGAGGCGCTGGCGCAGGAGCTGAATCTCGAGAAAGGCGCGGCAGGGGCTCAGCCGGCGGGCGGGCCGGCGGTCGAGGCCGGCGTTTCGCAAGTGCCGCCTGCGTCGGCCGATCCGGTTGCCACGGTTGCCACGGAGGCGCCGGTGGCGCCATGACAGCCGGGACCCTGACCGGCGTGAAGGATCCGGCCCTGCGGCGGTTCTTCGACTACCTGGAAACCGAGCGCAACGCCTCGCCGCACACGCTGGCGGGCTATCGCCTGGACATCGGGCAGTTCGCGGACTTCGTGTGGGGCGCGGCGGCCGTGCCGCCGTATCCCTGGGCGGACGTCGATCGCTTCAAGGCGCGCCAGTTCCTGGCCGCGCGGCAGCGCGCCGGCGGCGCGGCGAGTTCGACGGGGCGCAAGCTCTCCGCCCTCAAGGCCTTCTATCGCTTCCTTCAGCGCGAGCAACTGGCGCCCGGCAGCCCCTTCTCCGGCCTGCGCGCGCCCAAGCGCGCCCGCACGCTGCCGGACGTGCTGAGCGTGGACGAGGTTGCCCGGTTGCTTGCCATGCCGGCCCAGTTGCTGGCGGAGGATCGCCGCGCGCGGCCGGCCGCGCCGGCTGCCGTGCGGGCGTACGGCGCCACGCGCGACCGCGCCATTCTCGAGGTGCTGTACAGCACCGGTGCGCGTGTCAGCGAGGTGGCGGGCCTCACGGAGAAGCAGGTGGATCTGCTGTCGGGCGTCATGATCGTGCGCGGCAAGGGCAAGAAGGAGCGCATGTGCCCGCTGGGCCGGCCGGCGTGCCAGGCCCTGCGCGCCGCCATCGAGGAGGCGCAGCACGCCTGGCCGCTGAGCATGGAGCCGCGGCGGGTATTCCGCAACGCGCGCGGGCAGCCCTTGACCGCGCGGTCCATCGAGCGGATGATGAAGCGGTGCCTGGTGGCGGCCGGCTTGAACCCGAACCTGACGCCCCATTCGCTGCGCCACTCGTTTGCGACGCACCTGCTGGACGCGGGCGCGGACCTGCGCAGCGTGCAGGAGCTGCTGGGGCATGCGAGCCTGTCCACGACGCAGATCTACACGCATGTATCGGTGGAGCGCTTGAAACAGGTTTACGAAGAGGCCCATCCCCGGGCCTGAGGCGGACGCGATGTGGTGGTTGTACAATCTGTTGTTTGCCATCGGCTTCCCGTTGCTGCTGCCGCATTTCCTGTGGCGCATGTGGCGGCGGGGGGGCTATGGCCCGGGCTTCTGGCAGCGCGTGGGGTATTACGCGCCCGCGGTGCGTCGCCGGCTCGCCGCGCGGCGCCGCTACTGGATTCACGCCGTCAGCGTGGGCGAGATGTATGTGGCGCTGCGTTTCATCGCCGAGTGGCGGGCGCGTGAGCCCGGCGCGGCCTTCGTGATCAGCACGACCACCTCCACGGGGCACGCCATCGCCGCCAGCCACCTTGGCACGGACGACGTGCTGATCTACTTCCCGGCCGATTTCCCGTTCATCGTCGGGCGCGTGCTGCGCCGCCTGCGGCCGCTGGCGCTGATCCTGACCGAGGGCGAGTACTGGCCCAACCTGCTGCGCCGGGCGCATGCCGGCGGCGTGCCGCTCTTCGTGATCAATGCCCGCGTGTCGGCGCGCTCGTTCCGGGGCTACCGGCGGCTGGGCGGGTTCTTCAGCGGGCTCATGCAGCGCTTCGCGCTCCTGCTGGCACAGGGCGACGAGGATGCGCGCTGCCTGCTGGCGCTCGGCGCCGTTCCGGGCCGCGTGCGCGCGCTGGGTACGGCCAAGTATGACATCGACCCGGCTGCGGCGGTCGACGCCGGCGAGGTGCACGCCTGGCTGGCGGCTGCCGGGATCGACCCCGCGGCGCCCCTGCTCGTCGGCGGCTCCACCTGGGAGGGTGAGGAGCAGGCCCTGCTCGCGGCCTACCGGGCGCTCCGCGCGGAGTTCCCGGCTCTGCGGCTCGTGCTCGTCCCGCGCCATGCCGAGCGGCGTGTTGCGGTTGCGGCAGACGTCGTCGCCGCCGGTTTCGACTGCATCCTGCGCAGCGCGCAGCCCCCGCAGCCGCGCCCGGCCCCGGACTCCACGCCCGCTGTGTTCGTCGTGGACTCGACGGGGGAACTGACGCGGTTCTATGCCGCCGCGACGCTGATCTTCGTGGGCAAGAGCCTGACTCAGCACGGCGGCCAGAACATCATCGAGCCGGCCGTGCAGGCGAAACCGATCCTGGTGGGGCCGCACCTCGAGAACTTCCCCGTCGTGGCGGCCGACTTCCGCGCCGCGGGGGCGCTCGTGCAGGTGCAGGACGCCGCCGGGCTCGAGGCGGCCGTGCGCGACCTGCTGCGCGCTCCCGCGCGGCGGCAGGCGTTGGGGGCGGCTGCGCGCGGCGTGGTCGAGGCCAAGCAGGGTGTCATGCGCGCCAGCGTCGACCTCATCCGCGCCGCGTTGGAGACTGCCGCGCCGCCGCCCGCCTGATGGCCAGAAGCAGGACGCCGTAGTGCAGGGCGAAGAGCGCGAAGATCAGCAGCGCGCCAAGCTTCAGGCCCCCGGCCCGCAGGCGGTTGAGCAACGGGTAGCCGAGGAAGACATTCATCCACCAGCCCTCGCACACCGCCGCCGGCACGCCGAGGCGCCGCAGCAGGCTGGGGAAGACCGCGAAGCACGCCAGGCCGTAGGTGACGAGCAGCGCGCGGCCGAGAACCCCGGCCAGCGGCTGGCCCGCGCGCCAGCAGGCCCACACCCGCGGCGTCGTCCAGAGCGTGCCGAGCAGCA
>CAYOBW010000002.1:0-96485 GCA_964402115.1 uncultured Victivallales bacterium | reverse complement strand
GACCTGGTGGTGGCGGCCGTTCTGAGCGGAAACCGCAATTTCGAAGGGCGCATTCACCCGCTGACGCATGCCAACTACCTCTGTTCCCCGCCGTTGGTGGTCGCCTATGCGCTCAAGGGGCGCGTGGATGGCGATTTGCGCACGGAGCCGTTGGGCGTCGATGGCGCCGGACGCCCCGTGTACCTGCATGAGTTGTGGCCCACCGACGCCGAACTCGACGCGGTCCTGGCGGCGGCCTCCGATCCTGCGCTCTACCACGCCTGCTACGGCGATCCGGATGCCTGGGCGGACGAGTGGCGGGCGCTGCCGGGGGCGGCGCCGGAGCTTTACCCGTGGGATCCCGCCTCGACGTACATCCAGCCGCCGCCCTGGGTCGCGGACCTGCCGCCCGTGCCGCCTCCCGTCACCGATATCCGCGCAGCCCGGGTCCTGGCCATGCTGGGGGACTTCGTGACCACGGATCACATCTCACCGGCCGGCAGCCTGGCCGCGGATAGCGAGGCGGCCCGGTACCTCAACGCGCACGGCGTCGCGAACGCCGATTTCAACTCCTACGGCGCGCGGCGCGGCAACCACGAGGTGATGGCGCGCGGCACGTTCGCCAACGCGCGCCTGCGCAATCGGCTGGCGACACGTCCGGGCGGTTTCACCCGGCACCACCCCAGCGGCGAGAACGTGACCATCTTCGAAGCGGCCACCCGCTACCGGGAGGCTGGCACGCCGCTGATCGTGCTGGCGGGCCGGCAGTACGGCGCGGGCTCCTCGCGGGACTGGGCGGCCAAGGGGCCGGCCCTGCTCGGCGTGCGGGCCGTCCTGGCGGAAAGCTACGAGCGCATCCACCGGAGCAACCTGGTTGGCATGGGTGTGCTGCCGCTTGAGTTCGAGCCTGGACAGTCGGTGGAAAGCATGCAACTGACTGGTTGCGAGACATTTACGATCTCAGGTATGGTCGGCGGCCTGCATCCCGGCCAAAGGCTGGAGGTCAGCGCCGCGACGCCGGAGGACTGTCCGAAGACCTTCCGCGCTGTGTGCCGGCTCGATACGCCAGTCGAAGTGGCGTACTACAAGCACGGCGGCGTGTTGCCCTACGTCCTCCGTAACCTGCTGCCTTCTCCAGGCTGAAGAAGGTGGGGGGAGGGGCTTTCTCATGTCTCGTAATACATTCTGTTACAATTGAGAATGCGGGGCATCGGCGAAGGGCTGGCGAAGGGGGACTTCATGGGGCCGTGGTGGGGGTTCTGGAGGTCGTGTGGGCGGATTGTGAAGATCCTGCAAAGCCGGTGGAACAAGGGGGGTTGGTACGCCGCGTGCTTATTAATGCAGGTGACCTGAGGTTGGTTGAAAAAACGAGGACGGCGACCGACAGGTATACGCGACAGTCCAAGGTTCAACTGGCCAACTGGCAATCCCGGCACCGCCGGGCTACTGGGAGACCGCGACATTGTCGCGGTCTTCTTGTTTATTGCGTGGCACGCATCTTGCACATACTATTGCAGTGCCGGTCGGCTGCAGCGCGCGGAACGCGTGCAGCTCGCGCCGTCGCACGGAGGATCGTCATGAGCGGTTACAGGCAGTTGCGTCCCTTGGCACGGGTGTTGATCGTCAGCGTGGCTCTGGCGGCGGGGTGTGCCACACCCGCGAACCGCATCCGGCGGAACCCGGAGCTTTTCAACAGCTTTCCGCCCGAGGTGCAGGAGAAGGTCAGGCAGGGCGAAGTCGATATCGGGTTCAAGCCGGAGATGGTGGTCATGGCCTTGGGACGGCCGGACCGGGTCTATCGCCGGAAGGCCAAGGATGCGGAACTCCAGGTGTGGTCCTACACCCGCACGCTCTGGTCGCGCGACGTGATCCCGTCCTCCTATCGCTACTGGTATCGCGATGCCGGCGGACGCGCGCGCCCGGGCTACGACACGGGCTGGACCGAGGTGGAGACTCGCGAGGAGTACGAGTGGCTGCGTTTGGAACTGGGGGCGGACGGGGTCTCGGCCATGGACGTGCTGTCCCGCTAGCCGCGCGCAACACACCTGACATCATGAAGACTGTTTGTTCATCCAATATGCCCTTCGCCCGCGAGGCGTTTGCGACGCTCGGCGAGGTGCTTGTCAAAGAGGAACGCGGCATTGACGCGGCCGATGTGCGCGATGCCGACATCCTGGCCGTGCGCTCGACCACGCGCGTGGACCAGGCGCTGCTGGCGGGCAGTCGCGTGCGCTTCGTCGGCACGGCCACGATCGGCACCGATCACATGGACATTCCCTGGCTCGAGCAGCAGGGGATCGCGTGGTG
Source organism: uncultured Victivallales bacterium (assembly GCA_964402115.1). Classification (GTDB taxonomy): domain Bacteria; phylum Verrucomicrobiota; class Kiritimatiellia; order UBA8416; family CAYOBW01; genus CAYOBW01. The sequence continues at coordinate 94,199 of CAYOBW010000002.1, read as the reverse complement.
CTTCGCTCCCGGCTGCAACGCCAACAGCGTGGCCGAATACGTCACAGCGGCCCTGCTCGTCCTCGCCCATCGTCACGGCCTGACGCTGGCGGGCCGGACGATCGGCGTGATCGGCGTGGGCAACGTGGGCTCGCGGGTAGCGGGCAAGGCGCGGGCGCTGGGGTTGCGCGTGCTCGAGAACGACCCGCCCCGGCAGCGGGCCGCGGAGGCGGAGGGGCGGCCCCACGCTTTTGTCCCGCTGGAGCGCCTCCTGGCGGAGTCCGACATCGTCACCCTGCATGTACCCCTCACGCGCGGCGGGCCGGACCCGACCTGGCAATTGGCGAACGCGGCCTTCTTCGCGCGCCTGCGCCCCGGCGCGGTCTTCATCAACGCCGCCCGCGGGGCGGTTGTGAACAGCGATGCGCTGCTGACCGCCGCGGCCGCCGGGCGCGTGGCGCACACCGTGCTCGACACGTGGGAGGGCGAGCCCGCGCTCCGCCTGGACGTGCTGGAGCGCGTGGATCTCGGCACGCCGCATATCGCCGGCCACTCGTTCGAGGGCAAGGCCTTCGGTACGGTCATGGTGTACGAGGCGGCCTGCCGGTTCCTCGGACAGACGCCGGCCTGGCGGATCGACCCCTTCTGGCCGGCGCCGCCCGTGCCGGTGTGCAGCGTGGCGGCCGCCGGCCGCACCGACGAGCAGGTGCTGGGCGAGGCGGTGCGCGCGGTATACGACATCCAGGCCGATGATCGTCGGCTGCGGGAAGCCGGTGCGGCGCCGGCCGGCGCTGCCGCGCATTTCGATGGCTTGCGGAAGCGCTACCCCATGCGCCGGGAGTTCCGCTTCACCCGGCTGGAGCTGCCGGGCGCATCGGCCGCGCTGCGCGCGCAGGCGGCGGCGTTGGGTTTTGCCGTGCCGTCGGCGGAATGAACCTGGAAGGGTGGATGAACGTGTCGGGCCGGCGGGTGCGGGCCCAACAGGGAGCATGGGCATGCAGACATGGACGCGCGCCATCATGGCGGTGCTGGACGGACTCTTCGGTGCGCCGGGCAGTCTGACGTTCGTCGTCGGCCTGGTCGTGAGCCTGCTGTCGTTTCTGCTGGTTCTGTCGCTGCTCGGCAAACTTTTCAAACCGGGCCGGACGGACGTGTGGGCGCTCGTGCTGGCCAGCGGACTCGGGGCGCTGGCGCTGCTGGTCGCAGCTTCCGCTGCCAGGCTCTACGTGCGCCTGCCCCGGCTCTCCACGGGGCAGACCCTGCTGGTGGTCTCGGTCGTGGCGCTCCTGGTGGTCGTGGTGCCGCTGTTCTGCCTGCTCCTGCGCGCCCGTTACCTCGACAGCCTCGGCATGCTGCTGGTCAGCGTGGCGGCGGCCGTGGTGTCGGTATGGATGGTAACGGCGGTTTGGGAAGCTGTTGCGGGCGGGAGCCGGACCGTGCACCCCGCCCGCCTGCACAAGCGCCTCATCGAAGAAGCCATCCGCTGACCGCCCGCGCATCTACGGCGTGGCTTCCGCCGGGACCGCCGGTTTCGCCTCCACCGGCAGCGGCGCGGGCGCGGCGGCGGATGGCGTTGCCCGGGGCGTGCGCACGACCTTGGCGGAGCCGGTGACTTCCCCGTCCAGCTGCCCCAGCACCTGCACGATCTGCCCGTTGGCGTCGAGCCCGTTCTTCACGACGGCGCGGGGCTGGATGGTCAGCACCTGACCGCGGAAGTACACCCTGCCCTCCACGGTGCCGTGGATCTCGGCGGCCTGCGCCAGGATGGCCACATCGGTGGCGCAGTCGCTCATGAGGCGTACCACCTGCCCACGGAAGAGCGTCTTCTCCGTCACCGGTTCGTTGACGTCCAGCATCTGCCCCGTCTTCACGTTGGTGAAACCCTTTTCCGCCAGCTCTTTCGTTGCGTCGTTGATCTTGCCTTGCACAACACGCCAGGCGACGAATCCGCCGACCACCAGCAACAGGATAACCACCAGGCAGCCGATGCCGCACCCGAGGCCGATCTTTGCTCCTGTTCCCATGCCACGCTTCTGTTCCGTCTCCATCGCTGCACCTCCTGTGTGGCGCGTTGCGGCCGCCACGCTTGCATTCGTCCGCGCTTATGGTAAGAAATGTCGCCCATTGAATGACAAGAAAGTCCTGCCGCGTCGAGACATTTCTGGTAGCCTCTGCCACCGAAAAACAACTCGCAAATCCGGGTCCCTGCCGCACGAGGCGGCAGGAGGCGCCACCGCGGGGCTGATCCATTGACGCGCAGGGGAGCAACGGCATGTTCACGGCAGCATGGGCCGGACGAATCGTGGCGGCGGGGGTGGCGCTGGCTTCCGGCGCCGCGCTCTTCCTCTTCCTCTACAACCGCTGGCTGCTGCTCATGCGCGATGGCTACCGCAAACACATCGTGACCCGCACCCTGATCGCGCTGTTTGCCGTGGCGCCCACGCTCGGCGGGCTGTGGCTTGGGCCGGGACCCTGGCTGGCGGCGCCCGTGGGGGTGCTGGTGCTCTTCCTGATCGGCGAGCTGCGGCGGGTGGATCTGCGCAGCCAGTGTCGCGGCGCCGGGCCGGTGGCGGAAAGCGGGCCTCCCGTGTCGCTGCGCCGCCCCTTCACGACCCTCGACCTGCATGTGCGCCGCTATACGCTGCCGCTGCCGGGGTGGACGGGCGAGCGCTTTCGGATCGTGCACCTCAGCGATTTCCATCTGAACCGCATGCTGCCGGCCGACTACTACGCGCGGACCATGCGGCAGGCCGTGGACTGCGAACCGGACATCGTGTTGCTGACCGGCGATTTTGTCTCCGAAACGCGGCACATTCCCCTGCTGCCGCCCGTGTTGCAGCACCTGCGGGCGCCGTCCGGGGTGTTCGCCTCGCTGGGGAATCACGATTTCTGGACCGATCCCGCCGCCGTGCGAGACGCGCTCGAACAGGCGGGGGTGACGCTTCTGGGCAACCTCGAACAGCGGGTCAGGCGCCCCGGGGGCGGCGCCATCGTGTTGTCCGGCTGCGAGGACCCGTGGAATCCGGCTCCCTGGCACGCCCCCTCGTTGCGGCGCGGCGATGTGCTCGTCGTGTTGTCCCACACGGCGGACAACATCTACCGCCTGAACGCGGCCGGCGCCAACGTGGTCTTCGCCGGGCACTACCACGCCGGACAGCTCGTTGTGCCCGGGATCGGCCCCCTGGCCATTCCCTCGCGCTACGGGCGGCGTTTCGACCACGGCCACTACCTCGTGGACGGCTCGCACCTCTACATCTCCGCCGGCATGGGCGTGCACTTTCCCCCCGTGCGCCTGTATTGTCCCCCCGACCTCCTCGTCGTGGACCTCTGCCGGGCGTGATGCCGGCAGGATGGCCGAAGACCGCCTGTTCGTTCGCGCCGTGGGGGCGGGATGAGGGAGTGTTTGTTCGACGGCCCGCTCCCTCCCACGGCACGGGCGGCGCGACGTCGCCGCGGGCGCCAGGCCCGTGGCGCTTGCTCGACCACGCCCTGGCGGGCGCGGCTACGGCGGCCAGCGTGTCGGTTGTTGATCCACACTGACTGCCGCTCACTGGTCATTGCCCGGCGGGTGCCTGATGCGCCCCTTGACGGCCGCCGTTGACGATTGGTAAGGTACCCACAGTAGACGACGCCTACGCAATTCGGTTCATGGGGAGAGCGGCGGCACATGCGCAAGCGGACAACAGGCGACGGACAGCTGCTCCTGGCGGTCATCCTGGCCGCGGGCGTTGCCCGTACCGGGCTCGGAGTGGAGGACTGCCTGGCCATCGGCCGGCCCCGCGCCCAGGTGCTCGAAATCTACGGACCGCCCGAGCGCGAAGTGAACACCGACCGCGGCACCGTCATGTTCTATGGCGGCCTGCTGCTCGACATCAACGGCGGGAAGATCAGCTATGTCACCATCTCCCCTGGCGGCCGGATGCCCGTGCCCCTGCGCGCGCGTGGCCTGTCGCGCCCGCCTGCGGAGCGCGAAACGCCGGCGCCTGCCGCCGAAAGGAGCGGCTCCCCGCCGGTCGGTGGCGGCGGTGGCGGTGGCGGCGGGGGTGGTGATGGCGGCTTAGAGGATCCGCTGGCGGAAATGGGCATGTGGCGCGTGTTCGCCCTGCAACGCAACGAGGCCAACTTCGTGGCCCGTCTCCGACGGGTCGTGTTTGCCGACAGTTACAGGGCGCTCTTCACGTATGACAAGCACGCCAAGACCCACGAAGAACGCAGCACCCTCTCCTGCCACGATGTGCGCGATCGCCGCGGTAACCAGGTCAAGTGCTATGGCCAGGATCTCGACATTCGGGAATCCAGCCCGACGCTGAACGATCTGAAGCCGGTTAGCATCGTAGCCGACGGCTCGCAACGGGGCCGGCGCTGAACGTCTGCGGCAGGAAATCCGTCCGACGCTGTACTTGAACCGCGTACCCGCAGCGCCTACACTCTCCCCCGTTATCCGCCGCTGCGGCGGGTGGGAGGCACGTACAAACCATGGCTACGAGACGGGCGAAAACGGCGGCGGACAAAACACCCGACTTGCGCTGGAAGCGCGAAAGCGCCTGGCACAAGCTGGCGGCGGGCGAGGAGGCGCGGCTGGAGGCTCTTTGCCGCGACTACCTGGCGTTCCTCGGAACGGCCAAGACCGAGCGCGAGGCTTACCGCGAGGCCGTGCGCCTGGCCCGCGGCCACGGTTACCGTCCGCTGGACGCTACGCGCGGCATCCTGCGGCCGGGCGACAAGGTTTTCGCGGGTGTGCAGGGCAAGACCCTGCTGCTGGCGCAGATCGGCCGGCGGCCGCTGACCGACGGCGTGCGCGTGCTCGGCGGCCACGTGGACGCCCCGCGCCTGGATGCCAAGCCCGTGCCGCTCTACCAGGACAGCGACCTGGCCCTGCTCGATACGCGCTACTACGGCGGCGTCCGCACCCACCAGTGGGTGGCCATCCCGCTCGCCATCCACGGCGTGGTCGTGCGGACCGACGGCTCCTCCGTCGAGATCTGCATCGGCGAGGCGCCGGACGACCCGGTCTTCACGATCACCGACCTCCTGCCGCACCTGGCGCGCGACCAGAACAAGAAGCTCTTCAACGAGGGCATCCCGGGCGAGGGGCTGAACCTCCTGATCGGCAGCCGCCCCATCGCCGGCGTGCCAGGCAAGGGCAAGGATCAGGACAAGGACGGCGGCAACGAGAAGGTGAAGGCCAACATCCTGCGCCTGCTCCATGAGCGCTTCGGCATCACCGAGGAGGATCTCACCTCCGCCGAGCTCGAAATCGTGCCCGCCGGCCCGCCGCGCGAGCTGGGGCTGGACCGCTCGATGCTGCTCGGCTACGGCCACGATGACCGCGTGTGCGCCTACACCTCGTTGCGGGCGCTGCTCGACCTGCGGAAGGTGCCGGACTACACCGCGGTCGCCCTGCTGTGCGACCGCGAGGAGATCGGCTCCGTCGGCGCCACGGGCATGGAGTCCATGTTCTTCGAGAACACCATGGTCGAGTTGCTTGCCCGCCAGGCGGCGTCCGGCGGCGATCTCGCCTGGCGCCGCTGTCTGGCCCGCTCGCGCATGCTGTCGGCGGACGTCGGCATGTTGCACGATCCGAACTTCGCCGAAGTCAGCTCCCCCAACAACATGGCCCGGCTGAACGCCGGCCTCGTCGTAACCAAGTACACGGGCAGCGGCGGCAAGTCGGGGGCCAGCGAGGCGTCGGCCGAGTTCGTCGCCGATGTCCGGCGCGTCTTCAACGCCGCCGGCGTCGCGTGGCAGACCGGCGAGCTGGGCAAGGTGGACCAGGGCGGGGGCGGCACGATCGCGAAGTTCCTCGCCCGCTACACGATGGACGTGCTGGACTGCGGCGTGGGCGTGCTGAGCATGCACGCGCCGTGGGAAGTGATCGGCAAACTCGACGCCTACATGGCGTACAAGGGCTACGGGGCCTTCCTGTCCAGCGGCATCTGAAGCCTTTGCCCGGCAGGCGGAGGAGGTGTGTGATGGCGGTGGCGCTGCGCGGCGAGAAGCTGCACAAAACTTTCGACGGGGTCCGGGCGGTGGACGACATCACCCTGGCGGTCGAACCCGGCGAGCTGTTTTTCCTGCTCGGGCCCAGCGGCTGCGGCAAGACCACGCTGCTGCGCTGTTTCGCGGGCTTCTGCCGGCCCGACGCCGGCCGCGTCTGGATCGGCGACCGCGACGTGACGGACCTGCCGCCGCACCGGCGCGAGACGGGCATGGTTTTCCAGAGCTACGCCCTGTGGCCGCACCTGACCGTGGCGCAGAACGTGGCCTTCGGGCTCGAGGTGCGCCGGGTGCCGCGCGCGGAACGCGCGGCGCGTGTCGCCCGCGTGCTCGAGCTCGTACGCATGACCGACCGCGCCCAGCGCCGCCCCAACGAGCTTTCGGGCGGGCAGCAGCAGCGCGTAGCCCTCGCGCGCGCCCTGGTCATCGAGCCCCAGTGCCTGCTGCTGGACGAGCCGCTCTCGAACCTCGACGCGAAGCTGCGGCTCGAGATGCGCATCGAGATCCGCCGCATCTGCAAGGCCGCCGGCCTCACGGCGCTCTACGTCACGCACGATCAGAAGGAGGCCCTCGCGATGGCCGACCGGCTGGCCGTGCTCGACGGCGGCCGCATCCAGCAGCTGGGCGTGCCGGAGGAGGTGTACCGCCGGCCCGTTTCGCGCTTCGTCGCCGGCTTCATCGGCGAGACGAACTTCATCGACGGCCGGGTCGCCGCCGTGACGGCCGCGGGCGTTACCGTGAGCACCGCGGCCGGCGACCTGGTCGGGACCGCCGTGGCGCCGGGGCTGAGCGTCGGCCAGGCGGTGGCGCTCTCCATCCGGCCCGAGTGCGTGCGGCTTGCCGCGGCCCCCGCCGGGGCCCCGAACGGCCTGCGCGGGTCGCTGCACCACTCCGTTTACATGGGCGAATCCGCCCAGCACCAGCTCACGCTCCCGGCCCGTGCCGGTGGCGAGGCGGCCACGCTCAAGGTGCTGGACCTGCGGCCGACCCTCGCGGCGCGCGAAGGCGCGGTGGAGACCGCGGCGTGGGTGGATCCGGCCGATATCGTGGTGCTGACCGCATAGGGCGCCGCCCGCGGAGGATGTTGTGCGACAGGCGATCATAATAGGCTTTCTGGCGGTGGTGGTGGCGCTGCCCTTCTGCTTCCGCCGCGCCGGCGTTGCCGGGGACGTGCCCGCCGGCGCGCCCGTGCTCGTGCTCATCTCGCCGCACAACGAAGCCATCCGCGCCGAGTTCGCGCGGGCCTTCTCCGACTGGCACGCCCGCTGCCACGGCACGCCCGTGCGCGTCGAGTGGCGCGTGCTGGGCGGCACGACGGAAATCATGCGCTACCTCGAAGGCGCCTACACCGCCGCCGCGCGCGGCTGGTGGCGGGCGCAGGGCCGGGCGTGGCCGGAAGGCGGCGCTGCCGCGCTGCTCGACCCCAAGTTCAAGAGCGCCCCGCCGCCCGCCGCCGGCGATGCCGCGGCCCTGCGCCGCTGGGAGGCGCAGCGCGACCTGCACGCGGCGTTTCGCGCGACCGACGCCCCCGCCGCTTTCACCTCCAAGGTGGACCTCTTCTTCGGCGGCGGCACCTACGATCACGGCAAGGCCGCGGCCGAGGGCCTCGTGGTGCCGCCCTGGCCGGACGGCCCGCCGGTGGGCCTGGTCGCCGACGAAGCCGGGCGCGCGCTGCTTCCCGAGGCGCTCGGCGGCGAGACGTGGCGCACCACCCACTACTACGGCACCGCGCTCAGCACCTTCGGCCTCTGCTACAACTTCGACCGCCTGGCGGACCTGGGCCTGGCCAAGCCCCCGGCCGACTGGGACGACCTCGCCGACCCGCGCCTCTTCGGGCAGGTGGGCGTCGTGGACCCCACCAAGAGCGGCAGCATCGCGAAGGCCTTCGAGATGATCATTCACGTGCAATGCTATCGCGCCATCCGCGCCGCCGGTTTCGCCGACGCGCAGATCGCGGCCTGGGAGCGCCCCGGCCGTGGCGCGGGCGAGACGCCGCCCCCCGCCTACGAGCAGGCGCTCGAGGCAGGCTGGCTCAACGGCCTGCGCCTCGTGCAGCGCATCTGCGCCAACGCGCGCTACGTCACTGACTCCTCCGGCCTCGTGCCGCAGGACGTGGCCAGCGGCAACTCCGCGGCCGGCATCTCGATCGACTTCCTCGCCCGCTACCAGGCGGAAGCCAGCGCCGGCCCCGACGGCCGCGCCCGCATGGCGTACGTCACCCCGCCCGGCGGGTCGAGCGTCACGGCCGATCCCGTCAGCCTGTTGCGCGGCGCAGAGCACCGCGAGCTGGCCGTCCGGTTCATCGCTTTCGTGCTGGGCCCGGAGGGCCAGCGGCTGTGGAACTACCGCGTCGGCACGCCCGGGGGGCCGCGCCGCTTCGCCCTGCGCCGGCTGCCCATCCGGCGCGACTTCTACCCCTCCGACGACCCCGTCCTGCAGGCGGCCTGCGCCGGCCACCAGCCCCACACCTCCGACGCGCTCGGCGACCCCGCCATCAACCCCTATGCCCAGGCAGCGAGCTTCACGTACTACCCGCGCTGGACGGGCCGGCACTTCAACGTGCACCGCGACCTGATCCGCGTCATGTGCCTCGACGCCGGCGACGAGCTGCGCGCGGCCTGGGGCGCGATCGTCCGCCACGGCGGCCCCGCTGCGCAGCCCGCGGCGGTGGCGCTGCTCGAGCGGCTGCCCGACCGCCCCGAGCCCCTGCGCTGGGCCACGGCGCCCGACCTCGGCCGGCGCCTGGACCGCCTCGCGTACATGCGGGAGTGGACGCTGTTCTTCCGCGCCAGCTACCGGGCCGCCCAGGCTTGCGCGGAGCAGGGAGGGCCCTCGTCATGATGCGTCGCGCGCTGGCCTGGACCCTTTTCGGCATCACCGCCGCGGCCCTGACCGTGACGCTCGTGTGGCCGCTGGCGTGGGTGCTGCGCGGCGGCCTTTTCGGGGAGCACGGCTTCACGCTGGAGGTGCTGCGCAGCGTGTTCCGCAATCCCATCTACGTGGAGGGGTTGCTGAACAGCCTTAAGCTGGCCGCGGGCACGACTGTGCTGGCGGTCCTGCTCGGGCTGCCGCTCGCCTGGCTGGCCAACCGTTACACCTTCCGCGGCAAGGGGCTCCTCACCGCCCTGCTGCTCGTGCCCATGGTGCTGCCGCCCTTCGTTGGCGCGATCGGGTTTCAGCAGATGCTCGGCCAGTACGGGGCGCTCAATGCCCTGCTCGGGACGCACGTGGACTGGCTGGGGCAGGGGCGCTACTTCGGCGTGATCGTGCTGCAGGCGCTGGCGCTCTACCCGATCCTCTACCTCAACGCCGCCGCCGCGCTGGCCAACGTGGACCCCGCCATGGAGGAGGCCGCCGCCAACCTCGGCGCGCCGACCGGGTACGCGTTCCGCCGCGTGATCCTGCCGCTGATCATGCCCGGCCTCTTCGCGGGCGGGACGCTCGTCTTCATCTGGAGCTTCACCGAGCTGGGCACGCCGCTGATCATGAGCTACGGCCGGTGCGCCTCCGTGCAGGTGTACGACGCGCTGAAGGAGATCGGCTCGAGCGCCTTCCCCTTCGCGCTGGTGATCGTCATGCTCGCCTGCAGCACGCTGTTGTACGCGGCGAGCAAGCTGGCTTTCGGGCGGCGCGCCTATGCCATGCAGAGCAAGGCCGCGATCGGCGCCGTCACCCGGCGCGTGACGGGGCCGCGGGCGCTGCTCGTCGCGGCGCCGTTTGTGCTGGTCATCGCCGTGGCCCTGCTGCCGCACTGCGGGGTCGTGCTGACGAGCTTCACCACCCCCGGCGGCTGGTACCGTACGGTGTGGCCCGCGGAGCTGACGCTGGCGCCCTACGTGGACGCGCTGGGGCACGAGATGACCGTCAGCAGCATCCGCAACAGCCTGCTCTTTGCCTCGGTGGCCGTGGGGGTCAACCTCGTGCTCGGGCTCGCCATCGCCTTCGTGCTGGTGCGCTCCGACGTGCCCGGCCGCGGCGTGCTGGACGCGCTGGCCATGGCGCCGCTGGCCGTGCCGGGGCTGGTGATGGCATTCGGATACCTGGCAGTCAGCGCCTACCTCGCCAACCTCCCCTGGGTCAAGGACAGCCTCTTCTGGTCCCGCCTGTTCGACGTGCGCACGAACCCGACGCTGTTCCTGGTGATCGCCTACGCCGTCCGGCGCCTGCCCTACATGGTGCGCGCGGCCGTGGCGGGGCTGCAGCAGACCTCCGTGACCTTCGAGGAGGCCGCCGCGAACCTCGGGGCGGGGCCCCTGGCCACGGCCCGGCGCGTGACGCTGCCGCTGATCACGGCCAACCTGATCGCCGGCGCCCTGCTGGCCTTTGCCTTCAGCATGCTCGAGGTGTCCGACAGCCTGATGCTCGCCCAGCGCGCCGACTACTACCCGATCACCAAGACGATTTACGAGCTGAGCCAGTTGATCGGCGACGGCCGCCACATCGCCGCGGCCCTGGGCGTCTGGGCCATGGTGTTCCTGGCCGGCACGCTGCTCGGTTGCAGCCTGCTGCTGGGCAAGAAAATGGGCGCCGTCTTCCGGGCGTGAGGGGAGGGTTGGACAAGCTGCGGATCGGTTCGTTTTGAATCGTCCTCGTCCTCGTCCTCGTAATCGATGGCAACGACAGGGAGGTGTCTTGTATCACCAACTGGACCACGAGCAACTCGATGTCTACCAGATCGAATTACAGTTCATCGCGTGGGCGACGGACCTCATGGTGGAATTGTCCGATTCGTCAGGGGCCAAGACACGGCGCATCGCCGAGGCCTTTGACCACTTGGACCGGGCCGCACTCTCATCGTTGTTCAACACGGCTGAGGGCAATGGCAAGCGGCAGATGAGGCAACGGGCGAAGTTCTTCGATGATGCGCGGGGATCTGCTACCGAATGCGCAGCTTGCCTGGATGCCTTGGTAGCGAAGCGCGCATGTTCCGGACCGCGCATCGCGGCTGGCAAGGCGCTGCTAATCAGAGTTGTTTCGATGCTGTCGAAACTGGTGGACCGATTCTCGTCTCCAGAGCAGGTGCGAGAGACGCAAGCGCGATATGGGAGCGAGGACGAGGACGAGGACGAGGACGAGACGAGACTGCCGACCATATCCTAACCGCAGGAGAACTCGAAGGTGCGCTAGAACGAAGGAATGCCCATTCCTTGGGATCACGACCCTGAAAGCACACATGCGCATTGTATTAGACGCCCATTTGCACCTTTATCCCTCCCATGACCCGCGCCGGTTGGTGGACGCGCTGGCGGCCAACCTGCGACGGCTCGGCGGAGACGTGCACGCGGCCTGCTTCGCCGAGCGGACCGACTGCCACGCCTTCAGCGACCTGCGCGAGGGGCGGCTGACCGTTCCCGGCTGGACCGTCACGCCCGTCGGGGCCGGCGCCGCCGCGGCCTTGCGGCTGAGTGCCGCCGCCGGCGGGCCGCCCCTGTGGCTGTTTCCCGGGCGGCAGGTGGCCACGCGCGAACGGCTGGAGGTGCTGGCGCTCTTCGGCGACAGCGCGCCCGCGGACGGGCGGCCCGCGGCGGAGACGCTGGCGGCCGTGAGCGCCTCTCCGGCGCTGGCGGTGTTGAACTGGGCCCCCGGCAAGTGGTGGTTCGGCCGGGGGCGGATCGTGGCGGGGCTGGCGCGCACGGCCCCGGCGGGCACGGTCTGGCTGGGCGACACCACCCTGCGGCCCCACGGCTGGCCCCTGCCGCCGCTCATGCGCTGGCAGCGGCGGCACGGCCGCGGCGTTCTGGCCGGCACGGACCCCCTGCCGCTGCCCGGCGAGGAAGCGCTGGCCGGCTCCTATGCGTGCGTGGTGGATGGCGCCTTCGATCCCGCTGCGCCAGCCGCGTCCCTGCGCGCCCTCCTGCGCGCGAACCCCGCCGCCGTGGCGAGCATCGGCCGCCGCTCGAGTGTCCTCGCCATGCTCCGCCGCCAGGCGCGGCTGAGGGAGTGCCAGGAGTCAGGAGTCAGGAGTCAGGAGTCAGGAGTCAGGAGACAGAAGGCAGGGGGGCGATAACGGCGGCGCCGAGCCTGCGGTCGCCCGTGCTGTCCGTCCCCCCCGGAGCGGAACGCTTTGGCGTTCCGGCTTCTTGATGCCGTCCCTCCACCCGCTTGCCGGCTTGCCAAAGCAAGCCGCTCCAGGGGCTGGGCCGCAAGTGCGGACTGTGAGGCGGCGGGCGCAACGGGCGTGGGCGGCATAACGGCGGAGACCGCCGTCGCCACGTCTCGTCGCCTGCCCACGCGATGGAGACGGCCGTCCCCGGCCGTTATGCGCTGTGTCAGCCCCTTGTATCCATTCCGGCTTCTGATTCCTGACGGCGGTCTCGGACGAGAAGCGCGAGGACCTGCTTGCGGTCGGTGTGAACGCGGCGAATGGCCCGCCGGCTGACGCGCGACCTGGAGCAGCTGCATGCGTATCACCTGGATCTGCTGCGCGAGGCGGAGCGCAAGCTGGCCGAGGCGCGGCGGAAGAGCGGCGCGGACGCCGCCGCGGTCGAGCAGCTGGCGCAGCGCGATGCGGCCATCCGCCGCGAGTACGACGCCAAGTCTGCCCGGACTGCCTGGCCCCCGACGCCCCCAACGCCAAACCCCGCTGCCGGGCGTGTCAGCAGGGGTGAGATGAGGTTCTGCGCCTGCCCGCTCGCTCGGCCACAGCCGCAGGCCGAAGAACCGTCTCCCAGTCAGCATTCAGACTGGCTTCTGGCTACCCTGGAAGTAGGCCCTGGCCCACGCCAGAGTCTCTGCCAGACCCTGCCGGAAGTCGGTTACGAAGTCCAGGCCCAGGGCGCGCCGGATCTTGCTGTTGTCGATGTCGAAGACCTTGATGTCGCCCGGCGTCCAGTCCGCGTAGCGAATGTCCGGGCTGCGCACGCCCAGCAGCTCGGCCACCAGGTCGGCCAGCTCGCGCACGGTCACGCGGATGCCCGAGGCGCAGTTGAAGACCTCGCCCTGCGTGCCCGGGGTCGTGGCGGCCCGGATGTTGGCGCGGACCACGTCCTTGACGTAGGTAAAGGAGCGCTGCTGCGTGCCGTCGCCGAAGATGGTCACCGGCTGGCCGGCCAGCATCTGGCGGCAGAAGATGGAGACCACCCCGCCCACCTCGCTCGACTCCTGTCGCGGCCCGTAGACGTGGAAGTAGCGCAGCGCCGTCGTGTCCAGCCCGTACAGGTGCCCGAAGGCGCCGACGTACTTCTCCCCGCACAGCTTGCTGACACCGTAGTACGACGTGGGCGCCAGCGGGTGGTTCTCGTCCTGCGGGAAGTAGCGCGCTTCGCCGTACACCGAGCCGGTCGAGGCGTGCACGAACTTGCGCACCTTGTGCTTCACCGCCAGCTCCAGCAGGTTGAAGGTGCCCGCCCCGTTGATCTCCAGGTCCTTGCGCGGGTTGCGCAGGCAGATCGTCTTCTTGGACGCGGCCTGGTGGAAGATGACGTCGACGCCCGCCACGTACTGCTCCAGGGCGACGTGGTCCGTGACATCGCACTCGATCTCGCGAAAATGGGGGTAGGCCTTGAGGTGGGCCAGATTCTCGTGCTTGCCGGCAAAGTAGTTGTCGAGGCTGATCGTCTCGACTCCGCGGGTGACCAGCTCCTCGACCAGGTGGCTGCCGATGAAGCCGGCACCCCCCGTCACCAGCGCGCGCTTGAAAGGAAAAGCATCCATCGTTCACCTCGCCGTAACACCCGGCCCATGCAACGGGCGCTTCCCAGTAGGTCGGGCCTGCCTGCCCGACCAGGACAGGCTGGTATGCCCATCCCATCCCACCGTCCCCTGGCGCAGCCGGGGCAGCACACCGCCCCCCGCAAAATCCATTCCACTGAAAGGCGGCATTATGCTAAAAGGATGAACTACGTTGCAAGGCTTTGTATCGCAAGCGCGCCGGGAGCGGGGTGTCTGCGATTCTGTGGATTGGGTCGTGTGGTTGGTAGCCCCGCCTTCTCCGAAGGCGAGGGCGGATGGCTGGATGAAACCGGGTTGTGCACTCAACGCTACCGGGCGCTGGGCCTCGGAGAGGCCCGCGCTACGCGGCAACCTCCTGAGGGGGGATGAGGCTGCAGGGGGGAAGCGCATGGAGCCAGGGTCGGACATAACGGCGGGGGACCGCCGTCTCCAGGGCCTGCGGGCCTGGCTGGCGAGCTTCTCGCCGCGCCAGCGGAAGCATCGCCGCACGCTCCTCCTCCGCGCTGCCCCCCTCCCCCGCTTCAGTCTGCAGCCTCTCCCGCTACTGTGCTGTCAGGCAAATAGCCATGCAAAACGCGCTCGTCATCCTGAGCGCAGCGAAGGATCTCGGTTTCTCGCCGAGCCCGCGATTCCGCGCTACGCTCGGAATGACAAGCCTTTGCCTGACAGCACACTGCCGCCATCCCCGTGGCCGGGCTTGGAGCGCGCATGAGAATCTGCATGCTGGGATTCTGCCATGACGTGCGCGATGGGAGGGTGTTCCACCGCGAGGCGCGGGCGCTGGCCGCGGCGGGGCACGCCGTGTCGGTCATCGGCTGCGGCGCGACCGGACGGCTCTTCCGGGTCTCCACGCAGGATGGCATTACGCTTTACGAGCTGCCGCGCAAACCCGTATCCACCCGCGCCCAGCTGCTGCTCGACCCCTGGCGGTTCCTTTGGATGCTGCTCGTGGTGTTGCGCCACGCGCGTCGCGCCGACGCCCTGCACTGCCACGAGTACCAGAGCCTCGTCATGGGCTGGATCGCGGCCCGCCTCTTCCGGCGCAAGCTGGTGTACGACTGTCACGAGTACCAGCCCGAGACCATCGGCTACCTCTTCGAAGCCCTCTCGCCCCGCCTCTTCGAGCCGACCCGGCGCGCCTTCGCCCGCTTCGAGCGCTTCTTCAACCGTCGCGTGGATGCGGCGGTCGTCGTCAGCCGCATGCTGGTGGAGCGGTTCGAGCGGGATTGCCGGCGCGTCGTGTTCCTGCCCAACTATCCCACCCTGGCCGCCTTCCTTCCGGGCGCGGCCCGGCCGCCGGAAGCGCTGGCGCGGCGCCTGCAGGGACGCAAGGTCATCGTGTTCCTCGGCTTCCTCTCCGCCGCGCGGGGCCTCAACCAGTGCTTGCACATGCTGCAGTTGCTGCGCCGGGATGTGCCGGAGGCGTTCCTGCTCTGCGTCGGCGACATGCCCGCCCGCTACCAGGTGGAGTTGGAGCGGCTGGCCGGCGAGCTGGGGGTGCGCGACCACGTGGATTTCACGGGGCGCTTCGAGCATGCCGGCGTCCGGGATTACCTCGCGCTCGGCCAGGTGGGCATTTACCTGATTCAGCCGCGCCCCATCTACCACCTCTGGAGCGAGGGCACGAAGTTCTTCCAGTACGCCGCCGCCGGGCTGCCGGTCGTCGTCAGCGATGTGCCGGCCTTCCGGCGGCTGATCGAGGAGGTCGGTAACGGCCTGCTCGTGCCGCACGACGATCCGGCGGCCGCCGCCGCGGCCGTGCAGCGCCTGCTGCAGGACGAGGCGCTCCGGCGCGCCATGGCGGAGAAGGGGCGGGCGGCCTTCGAAACCCGGCTGAACGCCGACGCCGTGCTGCCGGGCCTCCTCGCGCTCTACGCGGATTTCCAGCGCGAAAGCCGGGGTGCGCATGTCCGCTGACCGCCCGTCCGAGAACCCTCCTCCTGCCCGCGCGGAAGACGGCTCGCGAGGACGCTCGCCCTCCAGCGCGAGTGCCGGATTCCCTCAACGGGAGGGCGAGCCTCCGGCGAGCCGTGGCGCGGGGATTCGGCCGGGCGCCAGGCTGAAGTCCCTGCAAGGCCGGCTCGGCGTCCTGTGGTGGTACAGCCTGCTCATGTTCGTCTGCGCGCGCGCGGGCGACCTGGTGAACTTCTACGTCACGATGTTCCTGCTGCCGGCCTACGTGTCGAAGGAGCGCCTCGGCCTGGTCATGCCGCTGCTCCAGCTGGCCGCCTTCGTCGCCGTGCCGCAGGCCATCCTGATCCGCACGGCGCTCAAGTACGTCAACGTCTTCGAAGTGGCGGGCGAGAAGGGGAAGACCAAGGCCCTCCTGCGCGATCTGCTCCTGCTCTCCGCGCTCTTCTCCGCGGGCCTCGCGGTGTACCTGTGGAGCCTGCGCGACTTCATCGGCCTGCGCCTGCGGGTGGAGGGGACGGCGGCGATCTGGCTGGTCATCGGGCTCAGCATCGTGCTCTACGGCTGGATGCCGGTGGTGCGCATGCTCGCGCAGGGGCTGAAGCGCTTCTACAGCCTGATCGTCTCCGGCCTGCTCTACCCCGTTGTGCGTCTCGGCCTCGTGTTGCTGCTGCTCGCCCGCTTCCAGGTGGTTGGCTACCTGGCGTCCATCCTGCTCGCCACGGTCGTCGTCATGCTGTTCCTGCTCTGGGGGGCGCGGCGGACGTTCAGCGCCGCGGTGCGGGCGGAGAGCTACCGGGCGCACTGGCGCGAGATGGGGCGCTTCCTGGCGCCCTGCGCGGTGCTGACCGCCGTCCTCGGGCTGCAGCTCGCGGCTGAGCCCTGGATCATCCGGCAGCGGCTGCCGGAGCTGGATTCGGCGGGCTACTTTGTCGTGGCGAGCCTGGGGAACGTCTCGCTCTTCGCCTTGTCGGCCGTGATGCCTTTCCTCTTTCCGCTGGTGGCGGAGCGGCACGAGCGGGGCGAGTCCACGCGCCGGATGCACCTGCAGGTGGTGGGGCTGTCGCTGGCCGTGACCGTCGCGCTGGCCATCCTGTTCGCGCTGGCCGGCCCCCTGATCCTGCGGCTGCACCCCGCCTGGCGGCCATACGCCGGCTACGCGCCGTTTCTTTGGCAGTTTGCGATCGTCGCCGGCATCGGCGCCCTCGTGGACAGCCATACAACCTATGAGAGCGCGTGCGGCCGGTTCAAGTTCCTTTGGTACGTGGCGCCGGTCGTGCTGCTGGAGATTGTCGTCCTGCAGGCGTTCATGGGCTGGACGTTCTTCCAGCCTTTCCTGCCGGCGGGACTCTGGGGGGCGGTAAACGGCTGGGTGCGGCGCGATCTGCAGTTCATCGTGGGCTGCATGCTGCTGGCCCGCCTCGTGCTCATCGCCGGCGTCGCCGGCGAAACCTGGGTCGGCGTGCGCCGCGAGCGCCGGGAACGGCGCTTCCACCCGGCCGCAACGCCCGGCGGGGTCTTCGCGTCCCCGTAGGAATTCGGAATTCAGTAGTCAGCATTCAGAATGAACGGAAACCGCTTCCCTTTGACGTTTCCTGTCACGTCCTGACTGCTGGATTCCCTGGAAACCGCAGATAGCGCAGATGCACGCAGATAGGGTGCTGCGCATGCAAAACCTCCTTCGTCGGTTCTGCAAGCGCCGTATTCAGAAGGCAGAATTCGGAATTCAGAATCTGGCTTCTGGTTTCTGCATGCTGGCGTCTCTCCTGCAAACACCCCGCCGGGGTCTTGCAGGCGCCTCAGGGACTCCCCATTCGGCACCCACCCCCCCGCTACAGTCTACTACCCTTTCCCGGTTGAAGCCCCCCATCTGCGCCATCTGCGTGATCTGCGGTTCTCTCTCCCCATTCGCTAAATTCGTCTCATTCGCGGTTCTTCCTGTCACCGTTCACTGACCACAACATGCCGTAATAAAAACAGCGGTTATGTGCCGCGGAACATATTGCCCCGGCCGCCACATCGTGGTATTCATTTATGCACGTGGGGTAGGTATTCTGCCGTTCCGTCGGTGGACGGCTGTGTTTACGCAGAGGAGAGGGGCCGCTCATGCAAACCAACTCGCATTCCGCAGCCAATCGCTTTCACAATCTTCCGCTGACTCTGACAGCGGGTGCCATGCTGCTGCTTCTGGCCGCGTGTCCGGTTCTGGCACAGACGTTCGTGGAGCAGACGGGGACGGGGCTGGCGGGGTCGTGGAACGGTGGTGCTGCATGGGGCGACTATGACAATGATGGCGATCTGGATGTAGCGTTGACCGGACGGGGTGGCAACGGGACGCCGGTTTGCCAGGTCTGTCGCAATGACGGCAGCGGTTTTGTGGTGCAAAACGGCATTGTCATTACGGGCGTGCGCAATGGGGGCTTGGCGTGGGGCGATTGTGACAACGATGGTGATCTGGACCTCCTCGTGACGGGACAAGGCGTTGGTGGACCGGTTACGAAACTCTACCGGAACAACGGCAACGGCGGGTTCGGCGAGGTGGCCAATGCGGGACTGTTGGCGGTGCAGTACAGCCGGGCAGCTTGGGGTGACTACGACAACGACGGGGACTTGGATGTGGTGCTTTGTGGGCAGACGGCGGCCTTGCAGCAGATGACGAAGCTCTATCGCAACAACGGGGATGGGAGCTTTAGCGAGCAGGTTGGCAGTGCGCCGATAGGGGTTCGCGAGTGTGCTGTCGCGTGGGGCGACTACGACAACGACGGCGATCTGGACCTGTTGTTGGCCGGCTTTACGGGCAACGTTATGGTGGCCAAGGTCTATCGCAACAACGGGGACAGCAGTTTCAGCGATGCGACGGGTGACAGCCTCACGGGCGTTTGTGTGCCGGGCTTGGCTTGGGGTGACTATGACAACGATGGGGACTTGGACATCGTGCTGACTGGGGGATCGGACGTGGTGACGGGCGGCAACCCGATCGGGCGGCTGTACCGTAACGAGGGCGGGATCTTTCAGGAGCAGGCGGGCGTGGTATTGCCGGCGATTTTCCACGCCAGCGCGGCGTGGGGGGACCACGACCAGGATGGCGATGTGGATCTGTTGCTCACGGGGTGTGATGCGGCGCGCGTTCCCCAGACTCGGTTGTATCGGAACAACGGGGACAACACCTTCGTGCCGCAGGACAGCCTGGCCTTGGCAGCGGTGTCGCATGGCATGGGTGTGTGGGGGGATGTCGACGGCGACGGCGATTTGGACATCCTGGTGAGTGGTTACACGGGCAGCGGCGGACTGACGAAGCTCTACCGCAATCAAACGGGCATGGCGAACACGTCGCCAGCGGCTCCGACGGGGCTGACGGCAGCAGCAGTCGCGGAAGGGATCCGGCTGAGCTGGGCGGCGGCGAGTGACGGTGCGACGCCGGCGGCGGGACTGACGTACAATCTGAGGATCGGGACGGCGCCGGGGAAGGATGACCTGCTGGGTTGCATGGCGGACCCGACCGGTGGGCTGCGGCGGCTTGCATCGGGCGGGTTGGTTCAGGGCACGAACTGGGTCTGGTGCGCGCGTGCTGCGGCGGGCGGCACGTACTACTGGAGCGTGCAGGCGGTGGATGGCGGGCTGGCGGGTTCGCCGTTTGCGGCGGAGGGCACGGCACGCGTACTGGGTGCGCCGCGGGACGTGCAGGCAAGCGACGGCACGTACACCGACCGGGTGACGGTGGCTTGGACGACGGTGGCCGCGGACCTCTACGAGGTATGGCGTGGCACGGGGACGGACCTGGCCACGGCGACGCACCTCTCGGTCGGGAACGACCCGACCGGGACAAGCTACACCGACACGACGGCGCAACCGGGTGTGACCTACAGCTACTGGGTGCGGGGTCGCTTCGGCGGCGTGGCGGGCGGGTTCAGCGCGGCTGACACAGGCTGGCTGCGGACTTCGACCTTCGAGGAGCAGACGGGGACGGGGCTGCCGCCCATGGCAAACGGCCCCGTGGCCTGGGGCGATTACGATAACGATGGCGATCTGGATGTGGTCCTCACCGGATTGGACGGCAGCGGTGCGCATGTAACGCAACTGTACCGCAACAACGGCGGTTTGCGCTTCAGCGTGGTGTCGCAGGCTGGGCTGATCGGGGTGCGCATCGGTGGTCTGGCTTGGGGCGACTACGACAATGACGGCGATCTGGACTTACTGGTGACAGGTGAGTTGCTGGGAGGCGCAGCGATTGCCAAGCTGTACCGCAACGAGGGGGGTGGAGTCTTCGCGGAGGTGGCGAGTGCCGGTTTCACGGGTGTGAAGTACAGCAGCGTGGCTTGGGGTGACTACGACAACGACGGTCACTTGGATCTGGTCCTGACGGGGTACACGGGGATGCAGCAGGTTTCGAAGGTGTATCGAAACAATGGCAGCGGGGGGTTCGTCGAACCGCCCGGAATCGCCTTGGTGGCAGTGCGGGAGAGTGCCGTTGCCTGGGGGGACTGCGACAACGATGGGGATCTGGATATCCTGCTGGCGGGATTCACCGGCAGCGCGATGACATCGAAGGTGTACCGCAACAACGGCGATGGCACATTCAGCGATTGGACGGGGGCATCGCTGACAGGGGTCTGTGCTCCGGCTGTCGCGTGGGGGGACTACGATAACGATGGCGACTTGGATATCCTGCTAAGCGGCGGTTCGGATGCTGTCACGGGCGGGAACCCCATCGCGAAGGTGTACCGTAACGAGGGGTTGGGCCTTTTCCGTGAGCAGGCAGGCATTCCCCTGCCCGGATTGTACCACAGCAGTGCGGCGTGGGGAGACTACGACAATGACGGCGATTTGGACATTCTGCTGAGCGGCGCGAACGCTGCCCGCAGGGCGGAGCCAATCGGCCTCTACCGGAACAACGGCGATAACACGTTCGCTCCGCAACTCGGACAGGCGTTGGCGGGTGTCTTCTCGTGTGGTGGAGTAGCATGGGGCGATGCCGACGGAGATGGGGATCTCGACTTGCTGGTGACCGGGTTTGACCGGACGAGTGCACTCTTGACGAAACTGTACCGCAACGAAGCGGTGCGCGCGAACGTGCCACCGACGGCCCCGACAGGGCTGGCGGCGTTGTCGGTGCCGGAAGGGCTTCGGCTGACTTGGGCGGCGGCGAGCGACGGTGCGACGCCGGCGGCGGGACTGACGTACAATCTGAGGATCGGGACGGCGCCGGGGAAGGATGACCTGCTGGGTTGCATGGCGGACCCGACCGGTGGGCTGCGGCGGCTTGCATCGGGCGGGTTGGTTCAGGGCACGAACTGGGTCTGGTGCGCGCGTGCTGCGGCGGGCGGCACGTACTACTGGAGCGTGCAGGCGGTGGATGGCGGGCTGGCGGGTTCGCCGTTTGCGGCGGAGGGCACGGCACGCGTACTGGGTGCGCCGCGGGACGTGCAGGCAAGCGACGGCACGTACACCGACC
This sequence comes from uncultured Victivallales bacterium, assembly GCA_964402115.1. Lineage (GTDB taxonomy): Bacteria > Verrucomicrobiota > Kiritimatiellia > UBA8416 > CAYOBW01 > CAYOBW01. Next base: position 73,189 of record CAYOBW010000002.1, on the reverse strand, counting down.
GGGTGACGGTGGCTTGGACGACGGTGGCCGCGGACCTCTACGAGGTATGGCGTGGCACGGGGACGGACCTGGCCACGGCGACGCACCTCTCGGTCGGGAACGACCCGACCGGGACAAGCTACACCGACACGACGGCGCAACCGGGTGTGACCTACAGCTACTGGGTGCGGGGTCGCTTCGGCGGCGTGGCGGGCGGGTTCAGCGCGGCTGACACAGGCTGGCTGCGGACTTCGACCTTCGAGGAGCAGACGGGGACGGGGCTGCCGCCCATGGCAAACGGCCCCGTGGCCTGGGGCGATTACGATAACGATGGCGATCTGGATGTGGTCCTCACCGGATTGGACGGCAGCGGTGCGCATGTAACGCAACTGTACCGCAACAACGGCGGTTTGCGCTTCAGCGTGGTGTCGCAGGCTGGGCTGATCGGGGTGCGCATCGGTGGTCTGGCTTGGGGCGACTACGACAATGACGGCGATCTGGACTTACTGGTGACAGGTGAGTTGCTGGGAGGCGCAGCGATTGCCAAGCTGTACCGCAACGAGGGGGGTGGAGTCTTCGCGGAGGTGGCGAGTGCCGGTTTCACGGGTGTGAAGTACAGCAGCGTGGCTTGGGGTGACTACGACAACGACGGTCACTTGGATCTGGTCCTGACGGGGTACACGGGGATGCAGCAGGTTTCGAAGGTGTATCGAAACAATGGCAGCGGGGGGTTCGTCGAACCGCCCGGAATCGCCTTGGTGGCAGTGCGGGAGAGTGCCGTTGCCTGGGGGGACTGCGACAACGATGGGGATCTGGATATCCTGCTGGCGGGATTCACCGGCAGCGCGATGACATCGAAGGTGTACCGCAACAACGGCGATGGCACATTCAGCGATTGGACGGGGGCATCGCTGACAGGGGTCTGTGCTCCGGCTGTCGCGTGGGGGGACTACGATAACGATGGCGACTTGGATATCCTGCTAAGCGGCGGTTCGGATGCTGTCACGGGCGGGAACCCCATCGCGAAGGTGTACCGTAACGAGGGGTTGGGCCTTTTCCGTGAGCAGGCAGGCATTCCCCTGCCCGGATTGTACCACAGCAGTGCGGCGTGGGGAGACTACGACAATGACGGCGATTTGGACATTCTGCTGAGCGGCGCGAACGCTGCCCGCAGGGCGGAGCCAATCGGCCTCTACCGGAACAACGGCGATAACACGTTCGCTCCGCAACTCGGACAGGCGTTGGCGGGTGTCTTCTCGTGTGGTGGAGTAGCATGGGGCGATGCCGACGGAGACGGGGATCTCGACTTGCTGGTGACCGGGTTTGACCGGAAGAGTGCACTTTTGACGAAACTGTACCGCAACGAAGCGGTGCGGGCGAACGTGCCGCCCACGGCCCCGACAGGGCTGGCGGTGTTGTCGGTTTCGGAGGGGCTCCGGCTGAGCTGGGTGGCAGGGAGCGATAACGCGACGCCGGCGGCGGGGCTGATGTACAGCCTGCGGATCGGGACGGCGCCGGGGAAGGATGATCTGTTGGGCTGCATGGCGGACCCGACCAATGGCCTGCGGCGGACGGCGGCGCAAGGCCTCGTGCAGGGGACCAACTGGGTGTGGCGCGCACGCGATGTGGCGAAGGGTCTGTACTACTGGAGCGTGCAGGCGGTGGATGGCGGGCTGGCGGGTTCGGCGTTTGCGGCGGAGAGCACCACACGCGTACTGGGTGCGCCGCTGGACGTGCAGGCAAGCGACGGCACATATACCGACCGCGTGGTGGTGGCTTGGACGACCGTGGACGCGGATCTCTACGAGGTGTGGCGCGGCGCGGGCGCGGAACTGGCTGCGGCGACGCACCTTTCGGCAGGGCAGGATCCGACCGGTACGAACTACACCGACACGACGGCGCAGCCGGGCGTAACGTACAGCTATTGGGTACGAGGCCGCTTCGGCGGTGTGGCGGGAGGCTTCGGTGCGCCGGATGCCGGCTGGTTGCGGACCCCCGCGTTTGCGGAGCAGCCGGGGACGGGGCTGGCGGCGCTTTGGGACACGGCCACTGCCTGGGGCGACTACGACAACGACGGCGATCTCGACCTGGTCCTCACGGGTCGCGACCGTGCCGGCACCCCGCTCTCGAAGGTGTATCGTAACGATGGCGCGGGGGTGTTTGTCGAACAGGCGCAGATTCCGCTGACCGGCGTCTGCCAGGGCAGCGTGGCGTGGGGCGACTACGACCGGGATGGTCGTCTGGATCTGCTGTTGACGGGCGAGAACCGCCAGCGCAACCCCGTCACCGAGTTCTACTGGAACAAGGGCGACAACACCTTCAAGCGGCAGATGGGCGCCGGCCTGACCGCGGTGAAGTACGGCAGCGTGGCTTGGGGCGATGCCGACAACGATGGCGACCTCGATATCCTCCTCACGGGTTACAACGGGCGTTCCGCCGTGGCAAAGATCTACCGCAACCACGGTAACGGTTTCTTCAGCCCGGGCAACGAACGCGACCTGGTTGGCGTGTCCGAGAGCGCCGCGGCCTGGGGCGACTACGACAATGACGGCGACCTCGATATCCTGCTGACGGGCCGGGCGGGGCTCCAGACGGTTTCCAGAGTCTACCGCAATGAAGGCAACCTCAGTTTCAAGGAAGACCACCGCGCGAACCTGCCGGGTGTGCGGGAGGGTGCGGTGGCCTGGGGCGACTACGACAACGACGGGGATCTGGACATCCTGCTGTGCGGCGATCCGGACGCGTTCTGTTTCGGCGCACCGCTCACCCGCGTCTACCGTAACGACGGCCCCGCCGGCTTCAGCCGCCAGGGCGGCATCGCGCTCACGGGCTTCGACCGCGGCTCGGCGGCCTGGGGCGACTACGACAACGGCGGCGACCTCGATATCCTGGTCGGCGGCTACACGCGGCAACACGTGTCCGCGACATGCGTCTACCGCAACAACGGCGACAACACGTTCACGGATCGCTCCGGCTATGGCCTGGCGGGCGTGGCGGGGGGCGGCGCGGCTTGGGGCGACTATGACAACGACGGGGATCTGGACATCCTGGCGACGGGCGCCGGCGAGGGTGTGGCCGTGGCCCGGCTCTATCGCAACGGCGCGCTGGCGCCGAACCAGGCGCCGACCGCGCCGGGCGCGCTCGCGGTGACCACCCTGCCGCTCGGTGTGCGGCTGGCCTGGCAGGCGGCTGCCGATGCCGAAACGCCGGCTTCCGGGCTGACGTACAGCCTGAGGATCGGCACCGCAGCCGGCAGCGGAAACCGGCTGAGCGGCATGGCCGACGCCGGTTCCGGGTACCGTCGGATCGTGTGGCAGGGCCTGGTGCAGGGTACGAGCTGGGTCTGGCGGGTCAACCTCGCCGGGTATGAAACGTACTACTGGAGCGTGCAGGCCGTGGACAGCACGCTGCGCGGCTCGGCGTATGCGGCCGAGGGGCGTTTCAACAGCCGTGGAGCGCTCGAGCCGGACCGCGGCGTGGCGGGCGAGGGTGTTCTCGCGGTGGCCGGCGACGCGCAGCCGCGGATCGCGAACATGGCGGTCTCGGCGGGGAGGCTGCTGATCGGCTGGCAGGGTTCACCTGCGTCGTGTTACGACATCGAGTGGTCCGACTCGCTGCTGCCGGGCGCCCGCTGGACGCCACTGGCAACCGGCGTGCCCTCCACGGCGGCGGTGAACATCGTTGTCGATCCCTCGCCCCTGACCACCCAGCGCTTTTACCGGATGCGTTTGACGCGGTAGAATCGCTCGAATGGAGAGGCGGAGCAGGTGTACGGAAGCGGCCGTGCCGCGGTCAACGTACAGGCTGATCCTCCGACGCGGGGAGCCTGCTGGCGGCGTGACCTCCGCATCTGCAGCCGGGTAGTGGCGCACATGCGTGGAGCCTCCGCGGCCGGGGAGCCGGGTCAGATAACCTGAGTGCTTCTTGCAACGGTGCCGGCGCCAAAAGGCCGTGTTTCCCGTTCATCCAGGTTGTCCAAGTCTGGTTGACCAAGTCTTGACTCCCCCCCCTCTCATATGAGATATCAGCTGTTGAAAAGCAGTGCATTAGGCCAATTACAGGGTGGGGTCTAGATTTGCACTTACCGATAGGCGATGGCGAACGACGCTCACAAGGTACATGCTGTGTAGACAAGTATGGGTGCATCAACAGAGGACTTCGACCTGTGGCTTGGCAAGCGCGCGACGCGTCAGGTCGCCATAACGGACGGGATGATTTCCGCCTTCGCTGATTTGTCGGGCGACCACAGCGTCATCCACATTAGCGATACACACGCCAGGCAGCACGGATTCAAGAGCCGCGTGGCCCACGGGGCCTTGTTATCGTCGTTTGTGAGTGCGGTTCTGGGGATGGAACTGCCGGGGGGCGTCGGCGTGCTTCAAGAACTGTCCATGCGGTTTCACTGCCCCTGCTATGCGGGCGATGTGGTGACGGTGACTGCCCGGGTGAAGGAGGTTTTCGCTTCTGTACGAACGATTCGTATCGGTATCACGTTGCACAATCAGGACGGCACGGTCGTGGCAAGGGGGAACGCGCAGTCAGGAATCCTGGGGGCATGACAGCGCCGTCAGATCTCCAGTCTCTGGTGCAGGACTACCTCTCGACCGCGCCGGCAGGCCGGCGGGCGGCATTCGCCGGACTGCTGAAAGGGTTGAGGGATGATGTCGCGGCATGCCGCTACGACGTGGTGGGCGAAGCCCTGCGGCAGGTCATTTCCGGCACCCTCGACTTTACAGAAGCGCTGAAGCTCCACCGCGTTTCCCGCGACCTTCGGGCAGGAGTCGCTCGACCTCCGTCGCTCATACGACTCGCGGTGCTGGGGAGTATTACGACGCAGCAACTCGCTACCCTTGTCGATCTCTTTCTGTTCGGTTCTGGCGTGTGGGTGGACATCTACGAGTCGGCCTACGGCACCTGCCGTCAGGAGATCCTGGACGAACGCTCCCCCTTGTATGCATTCGAGCCCCCGTTCGTGTATCTCCCGACCACATGGCGCGACTTGAGTGGCATGCCGGCCGTGGGCGACGACGAAACTCAGGTTCGCGCCCTGGCCGACCGGGAACTCGCGGATCGCATGGCGCTGTGGACGACCGTGCATGGACGCTTGCGTTGCCAGGTTGTTCAGGACAATCTCGTTGTGCCGCCATGGCGGCCACTCGACAACTACGAATCACGTCATCCCGCCAGCGGGTGCTCTTACGTGACAGAGATCAACCGGCGGCTGGCCGCGCAGGCGCCGTCGTTTGTGACGATTCACGATGTAGACCATCTGGCTGGGGCAGTGGGCCGATACGCTTGGGCCGATGAGCGCTTCTACTGCCATGCCAAACTGCCTTGTTCCCCGGAACACCTCGTCCCCTACGCCCACAGCGTGGCGTCAGTGATCGCTGCCCATGCGGGGCATAGCAGGAAATGCCTGGTGTTGGATCTGGACAACACCCTGTGGGGGGGGGTTGTCGGGGATGCTGGCATGGAGGGGCTTCAGCTTGGCGTGGGCGATCCCGTCGCCGAGGCGTTCCTTGGGTTCCAGCGCTACGTGAAGGCGTTGCGCGAACGTGGCGTGGTGCTCGCCGTGTGCAGCAAGAATGACGCCGCCGTCGCCGAGCGCGTCTTTCGCGAGCATCCTCACATGGTGCTACGGCTGGACGACATTGCGTGTTTCGTGGCCAATTGGTCCGACAAGGCCGCCAACATCCGCGCCATCGCGCAGAATCTCAACCTTGGATTGGACTCGTTCGTCTTCATTGACGACAGCCCCCACGAACGGGCGCTGGTACGGCGGATTTTGCCCGATGTTGCCGTGCCCGAGATGCCCGCCGATCCGGCCGCCTGGGTAGAGGCTCTCGACCGCGGCCACTTCTTTCAGGCCGTGACCGTTGGCGCGGACGATCTGCGCCGAACGGCGGACTATCGAGCCAGTGCCCAGCGGCAGGCTCTCGCGGCCTCCGCTCGCTCCGTCGAGGAGTTCCTCGACTCGCTGCAGATGAGTGCCGCGGCGGCCCCGATCACGTCTGCCACGCTCGGCCGCAGCGTGCAGTTGATCAATCGGTCGAACCAGTTCAATCTCCGTACCCGGCGGTACTCGCCGGCGCACGTCGCCACGCTCCTTACGGACGGAGACTGGCTGACCCTCGCGGTTACACTGAGCGACCGGCTCGGCGACAGCGGACTCATTGCCGTCGTATTGGGGCAGATCCGCGGTCTGGAACTGTTTGTTGACACGTGGGTGATGAGTTGTCGCGTCCTCAAGCGCACGGTCGAGGAATTCACGCTGATCAGGTTATACGAGGCGGCGCGCGCCCGCGGTCTGCGCGCCGTGGTTGGTGAGTACCTCCCGACGGCGAAGAACGCGCTGGTCAAGGCTCACTACGCGAACCTTGGATTCACGTTAGTCTCGGGGAACGATGTCAGCGGAACGGTATGGGAAATGCCGATTTCGGAGAGCTGGACCGCACCCCGGACGTTCATCAAAGAGGTGTCGAATGACGGCTGAACGACGCGAACAACTGCAAGACCTCTTCCGCGAGGTGTTCGATGACGATGCGCTTCAGATTAGCGAGAGCACAACAGCTGCCGACGTCGTCGGCTGGGATTCGCTGATGCACATCAACCTTATCATCGCCACCGAGAAACGCTTCGGCGTCCGGTTCGCCACGGCCGAGATCTCGGAAATGAAGGAGGAGGGGCAGAACGTTGGTACGTTCCTGCAGGTGCTCGAGCAGAAGATCAGAGACAAGGCATGAGCTTTTGCAGTCTCGAGTTTCTGCTCTTTCTGCTCGTCTTCTTTTCCCTGTTCGCCCTGCTTCCGGACGCGCGCTGGCGGAGAGGGTTCTTCACGGTCTGCAATGTTGGCGTTTGCGTTCTGTTTCACGATGCCCGCTCGTTACTCGCGCTGTTTCTCTTCCTGACGACGGGTTACGGCGTCGCCCGTCTTCTGGCCCAACACCCCCGGCGCTCCGTGCTGGTCGGCGGCGTGCTGGCGATGGTGGGTGCCTTCCTGGTCCTGAAGCGGTACGATGTCATGCGTCCTTGGTTGCCGCACGTGTGGGTCTCTCACTCACTGCAACTGGTGGGCCTCAGCTACATGCTCTTCCGGCAGATTCACGTCGCCGTAGATGTCGCGCAGGGGCAGCTGCCGGCATTGACCTTCGGTGCGTACCTGAACTACCAGGTCAACCTGTTCACGCTGACCTCGGGTCCCATCCAGCGGTTCAAGGCCTTTCAGGCATTCTGGGATGCGCCGTCTGGCGTCTGTTGCAGTCGCGGTGCCGTGCAGACGGCGTTTCTCCGGGTCTTTACGGGCGTGATCAAGGTCGGCGGCGTGGCCGCATTCTGCCTCTGGTGCTACACACGGCTGGGCGTCAGACTCCACGATGTCCTTGACTTCGGATCCCCGGCGTCCCGCGGTGATATCATTCTGTGGTTCTTTGGCCGATTTTACCTGTTTCCGCTCTACGTGTATATGAATTTTGATGGATACTGCGATATCGTGATCGGGGGCGCGTCGTTGATCGGGCTGCCGTTGCCGGAGAACTTCGACCGTCCCTATCTGGCACGCAACATGATCGATTTCTGGGCACGGTGGCACAGGACGTTGAGCGTCTGGATCCGTGACTACCTGTTCACGCCGCTCTATCATGCCCTGGCGACCCGCTGGCCGTCCCGCGCGGCCTCCCAGGTGTTCCTGTGCTACTTCGTGGCGCTCTTCCTTGCGGGGGTTTGGCACGGTTCCACCTGGAATTTTGTCGTGTTTGGACTGCTCCACGGCGCGGGCGTTTCGGTCTCCAAGGCGTGGGAGACGCTGCTGCTGCGTCGGCATGGGCGCGCTGGAATGGGGCGCTATCTGGCCTCCCGATCCATCCGGTGGGCGGCCATGGCGCTGACGTTCCACTTCGTTTGCGTGACGTTCGTGTTCTTTCCGAGCGACATGCAGACGACGTGGCGCATCCTGCGTCTATTTCTGGCGGCTGTATTTGGCGGGAAGGGGGTTGTTTCGTGAAATCTATCGCACGCATCTTGCTGATAGATGTGAACACGGCCTGGATGGCAGGCTCGCAAGGCGAGACCGCTCGACAGGTCGTTCTCCCCTTGGGCCTCATGTACCTGTCGGCGGCGGCCAAGAGGGCGTTCCCTGGCGTTGCGGTCAGGCTGCTCAATACCGCGGTCGAGCCCCACGACCCGGTCGCGCTGACGGAGACACTGCGAAGTTTCGTGCCGGATGTGGTCGGTTTTCGGGCGCTCGCCATTGCCAGAGAGCGGCTGATTCAGTTGATGCGCGACGTGCGTGCGCTACTGCCTGAGGTGCCCCTGGTCGTCGGCGGGCCGCACGCTACCTGTGAACCGGAGAGCATTTTGCGCGACGCACCAGCCTGCTTCGTCATTTCCGGCGAAGGCGAGCGAAGCTTCGTCCAGTTTCTCGAACACCTCGGGGGCACACGGGAGATTGGCGCCGTTGGGGGATTGCACTTCTGTCGGGGAGCCGAGGTCGTACACAACGCGTCAGCGGAACTCATCGCCGACCTGGACGCTCTGCCATACCCGGACTACACTGTGCTGAACGAGGAAACCTACGCCGGCGTTCTGTCGTACGGGTATACGCTGCGCCGGCAGGGACTGATCCTATCCTCTCGCGGTTGTCCGTTTGCGTGCAAGTACTGCTTCAAGACGATGGGCAGGGGGTTCCGTGCTCGTTGCGCAACGTCGGTTGTGGACGAGATCGAGTACCTGCGTCGCGAGCGAAACATTCAGGATATCACATTTGTCGACGACACGTTCAACTTGGATGCGCGCCGCGTGCGGGCAATCTTCCAGGGTGTCAGAGACCGGGGACTCGATTGCCGGTTTTACTTTCCTGCGGGTCTGCGCGCCGAACTGATGACGCGCGAACTGGTCGATTTGCTGGTCGAGGCCGGGACAAGCTGGATCACGTACGCGGTCGAGAGCGCCGTGCCGCGCATCAACGAACTTGCCGGGCGCAACGGAGACCCGGAAACTGCGGCGGGCATCATTGACTACACGGTGCGGAAGGGGATCATGGTGGGGTTGTTCCTCATGGTTGGGTTCCCCACCGAGACGTACGCGGAAGCCATGGAGACGATCCGGTATGCCCGTCAGCGGAAGGGCGTGACTATGCCCTACTTGTTCGCAGTCAGGTATTTCCCCCACACCGAACTCACGCAGCTTGGGCTCTCGATGGGCGCCATCGCCCCGGAGGCCATCGAGACCTCCCGCCTTGCCTACCATGACATTTCGGGATCGGAGACGAGTACATTGACGCGGAAGGACTTCCAGAATCTGTTCGTGGAGTACATGAAGACGGTCCTGCTCGATCCCGAACGGCTTCAGCAGGCCCTGGCCGTGCAAGAGCGTTTCCTGACGTCCGCGGAGATCGACGCGGCCTACAGCGCGCTGCTCGGGCGTACGATCAGGAATCCGAGACGCGTGTTCAGATACATCCTGGGGAGGACGGAACATGACGACGCCTAGGTCCCCAGCCATGCCGCCCGCAGGATGGGCCGCCGTGGAACGTTGGGCCGATCGGCATCCGCGCCTGATGGATGCTGGGCTGGCTGTCCTGGCCGTGGTGTCCACGATCGTGTTGTTGCTTTCTAGTCGAGCGCCGGTTGTCCTGTATCAGACGTTTTGAAAGCGCGAGGAATTCGAGCATGCCTGCGTGTCCGGACTGCGAACGCGTTAGCCCTGTCCGCTACGGTCTGGCTCTCCTGGCCGCAGTCGTCGGCACGTGCTGCTGTGTCGTGGGGTTGACTCGCTGCGACACCCCGCGCGCCTGGCTGCAGGTCCGGCGTCTTGCGCAATGGCATGCCGACGGCGGCCAGTACCAACAAACGCTCCATTTTGTGGACTTCGAGGAACGGCTGCTGCTGGACGAGTTGCCACACGCCGACTACTCGCACGGGGGGGTGTATTTCTTCGGTGCCTCCAATGTGAAGGTCTCCATCATGCCATGGGAACTGCCTCCCGCAATCCGGTCACGGGTGGGCAATTACGGCGTGAGCTCGGCCAATTTCACGCAGCAACGGCAGTTTATCGAGTATCTCATCCAGCACCGGGGGCTGTTGAGGGCGGGGAGCGGCCGGGTGTCGGTCGTGTTCGGATTGTTCTACGGGAATGCTGTCGAAGTACGGAACCGGCCCAACGGCGACTATTTCCCGAGCTTGTTTCAACGCCACGGGCTGTTTACGTACAGCGACCGTGACGGCATCCGCCCCGTCGAGACGTCGGCATTGCGACGATGGTTGGTGACGGAGAAGGCGGTAGCCAGCAATTTTCTCCGAACCTACTTGTTTGGCCTGAAGGGCCGGTGGAAGCCCCAACTCGCGCACGACGCCGGGGAGTACGCGGCGTACTGGTCCGGCTATCTGGGCAGCGACTGGCAGGCTGGTATGGCCTCGCAGATGGGCGAGTGGGCAGCCGTGATTGACAGTCTGCTACTCAGGGGGGTCCGCGTGACCGCCGTCCTGCTGCCGTTGGGTTCGTGGCACGGGGGACTGCCTTATCCCTCCGCCTTTCGTGAACAGGCCGCCGCAGTGTGCGGCCAGCACGGCGTGCCGCTCGTTGACTGCTCCAGCCTGTTGCCTGACGATGAATTTCAGGATTCAACACATCCCAACTTGCGTGGGCAGATGAGACTCCATCGCGCGCTGGAGGATCTGGCTCTTCGAGAACTCCGTGCTATCGATTCCTGATGTGGAACGTGCGTATCCGGACGATGCGCGTCTTGGCCAGCGCGGGCGGGCGCAGGCCTCCCCGATGTTGGGCCGCACGTGATGTGCTACGGTGCGGACGGTCTCCACCCATGCGCCAACCCTGCCCTTCGGGCGGCGTCAGCAAACAACAGAGGCGCTCCGGTGCGAAGCGAGTTGGTCGAACGGCGTGGTTCCATTCCCTGTGAAAAGTTGACGCGCTGAGGTTGCCCCTTCCACCGTCGTGGCCGCCTGCAGGCGTTCGGTCAGCATCACGACGTGGCGGTGTGGGGTGGCCAGGACGCGAAGTTGCTACGGGACTGCAGGAGAACGACTACTACGACTATGGTCACCTGGCGCCTCACGGCGAACACCTCTTCACCCTCTGGATCGCGGAACACATCTGTCGCGGAACACATCTTGACAACCCGCAGCCTCACCCCGATGCTATGCCCCGTTGAACGGCAGTTGTCAGTGCCCCGTGCGGATCGGCAACCCACACGCTAACCGTGCATAACCTGCGGGGGCGTGCGTTGCCGATCGCCGACCACCGACCACTGACCACCGACCACTGGTCACTGATCACTGATCACTGATCGCTGGTCACTTGGAGGCAGGTGACGTGTGATTGTGGTCATTGACTGCGGGCTCGGCAATGTCGGGTCCATCACGAACATGTTGAAGCACATCGGGTTGGAGGCGAAAGCCTCGGCCGACCCGGTGGACCTTGCGGCGGCTGACCGGCTGATTCTGCCGGGCGTGGGCGCGTTCGACACCGGGATGGAACGGTTGGCGCAAACCGGCATCCTGCCGCTGCTCGAACGGCGCGTGCGGGTGGAGCGGACACCGCTGCTCGGGATCTGTCTCGGCATGCAGCTGCTCACGCGCAGCAGCCAGGAGGGCGTGAGGCCGGGGTTGGGCTGGGTGCCGGCCGATACCGTGCGTTTTGCGCCGCCCGCCTCGGCGGCCCGCCTGCGGCTGCCCCACATGGGCTGGAACGACGTGCGTCCGGCGCGCCCCACCGACCTCTTCATGCCCATCGAGGACGAGATTCGCTTCTACTTCGTGCATAGCTTCCATGCGGTCTGCGACCGCGAGGCCGACGTGTTGGCTACGGCGCACTACGGCTACGACTTCACGGCGGCCTTCCAGCACGGCAACATTGTCGGCGTGCAGTTCCACCCGGAGAAAAGCCACCGTCACGGCCAGCATCTGCTCAAGGCCTTTGGGGGGCTCTGCACGTGCTGAGTGTCCGCCTCATCCCCTGCCTGCTCCTCGACGGCCGCGGGCTCGTGAAGACCGTGCGCTTCAAGGACCCCACGTACGTGGGCGACCCGATCAACGCGGTCAAGATCTACAACGACCGCTTTGTGGACGAGATCATCTTCCTCGACATCAACGCCTCCGAGGAGCGCCGCGGACCCGACTTCGAGCAGGTCGCCAACATCGTCAGCGAGAGCTTCATCCCGTTCTGCTACGGCGGCGGGGTGCGCTCCGTGGCGGACGCCGACCGCCTCTTCGCGCTGGGTGTGGAGAAGGTCGCGGTCAACACGGCCGCCGTGCGGCGTCCCGAGCTGGTGGCGGAGCTGGCGCAGCGGTTCGGCAGCCAGAGCATCGTTGCCGCCATGGATGTGCGCCGCGAGCTGTTCGGCCGCCACGTGCTCCTGACCGGCCGCGGCCGCCGCAAGGAATCGGTTACGCCGCTCGAGCACGCCCGCCGCATGGCCGCGCAGGGCGCCGGCGAATTGTTCGTGAATGCCGTGGACCGCGATGGTAGCATGCAGGGCTTCGATGAGGAGCTGGTCGGCGTCCTGGTGGACGCGGTGAACATCCCGGTGATTGCCTGCGGCGGGGCGGGCAGCCTGGCGGACGTTCGCGCGCTGGTGGAGCGGACCCGCGTGAGCGCGGTGGCGTGCGGCAGCCTGTTCGTGTTCAAGGGCAAGCACCGCGGCGTGCTGATCAACTACCCCAGCCGGCGGGAAGTGAAGGCGCTGCTGGGCGACCTCGCGCCCGCGGGAACGGCCGAACGCACCTGACGCGGCGCCGGGGACGGCAAGGAGTCTGCGAAGTCATGGGAACAGCGAATCGCCAGTGCGCGCACTGCGTCATGGATGAGACCGATCCGCTCATCACCTTCGACGCCGAGGGGGTTTGCCACTACTGCCGCCAGATGGAGCCCGTGCTCGCCAACCTGCATGTGCCGGAGGCGGAAATCGAGCGCCGCCTGGAGGCCATGGCGGAGCCGATCCGCGCCTACGGCAAGGGCCGCGAGTACGACTCGCTCCTGGGCGTCAGCGGCGGCGTGGACAGTTCCTACGTGGCGTACCTGGCGAAGAAGCTGGGCCTGCGGCCCATGGTAGTCCATTTCGACAACGGCTGGGATTCCGAGCTCGCCGTCGAGAACATCCGCCAGTTGATCGAGCGGCTCGGTTTCGACTACTACACGTACGTCATCAACTGGGAGGAGTTCCGGGACCTCCAACGCTCCTACTTCAAGGCTTCCGTGCTGGATATCGAGGTGCTCACCGACCAGGCGATCTACGGCGCCATGTTCAGCGTGGCGCGCAAGCACAAGATCCGCTACATCCTGCTGGGCGGCAACCTGGCCACGGAGAACGGCCTGCCGGCCAAGTGGGTCTACTACAAGTTCGACCTCAAGAACCTCAAGGCGATCCAGAAACGGTTCGGCACGCTGAAGCTCCGCTCCTTCCCGACCTTCAGCTATGGGCGCCTGCTGCTGCAGTCCCTGTCGCGCCGGCACACCTTCGTGCGCCTGCTCAACCACTGCAACTACCAGAAGCGTCGGGCGATGCAAATCCTGGAGAGCGAGTTGGGCTGGCGCTATTACGGCGGCAAGCACTACGAGTCGGTCTTCACGAAGTTCTACCAGGCCTATTACCTGCCGGCGAAGTTCAACATCGACAAGCGCAAGGCGCACCTTTCCAGCCTGATCCGCAACGGCGAGCTCACCCGCGCGGACGCGCTGGAGGAGTTGCAGAAGCCGCCCTACGATCCCGAGCAGCTGCGCCACGACAAGCCCTACGTGCTCAAGAAGCTGGGTTTCTCGGATGCGGAGTTCGACGCGATCATGCGCTCGCCGCCCGTGCCGCACGCCGCCTACCCGTCCCAGGAGCGGTTGCTGGATTTCCTCTTCTCCCTCCGTTCCCGCCTGCGTGGCAAGGAAAACCGCTTCAAGAGCATGTCGTAGGCCCGCATGTCATTCCGGAACACCCTATCTGCGATCATCTGCGTTATCTGCGGTTCTCCGGTCGGGGGCCCCCGCGTCCTCAATCAGCGACCGCCAGAATATCCGGCGTTCCGGTTCCTCGCGCATGGCCTTCGCCATCTGTGCCGGCGTCCAGGGATTGTGTGCCCACGCAATGAATTGCCGTTCAGTCGGCGGGGCCTTCTGCTCCAGCGCCTTCAACCGCGTACCCTGTGTCTTCATGGTCTCTTCCCCTTTCCTTGTCTTTGAGCGCCCTTTCCAGTGTGACGAGGCGGCGCTCGATGTCCTCCAGTTCCCGAACCCTCAGCGCGTGGCCGAGAATGTCATTGCAGACCAACCGGCGCAGGCGATCGTCTTTCGAGTCCAACAGCCGCGCCAGCTCCGTCATCGCCCGACAGGCGTGCGTCTTGACTGAGTCAAAGGCATGTGAAAGAGCGGCGTCACGCTGGCGCGCGAGCTCGTCGCGAAACGCGGGATGTCTCAGCCATCGATGGGCCGTCGAGCGTCCCACGCCGGCGGTCTTGCACGCCGCTTGAATGTCGGGATCGACCACAAGTGCTCCCGCCAGCTTCTGGTGTCGCGTGGTCAGCACCATCTTCGGTTCGGTGGTTTCGTCTGCCGTGATCTCGCTCATGGTGTTCTCTCCTGTGTTTCGCTTCGTAGCCTCCACGACCGGTGGTCGGCCTGTGATCCGATACATACGTCCCTCTACCCAACGCAACAAAATCAACAGGTATTGCTGAATCTGGAAGCTGTCTGGCTGATCGACTCAAGCGCAGCGCCAGCGTGTGGTCTGCCGAGGACGCACCACGGGGCACGGAAACACGGAGTAGCGAAACGGTGCCAGGAGGTTCGCGCAAAGCCGAGACTGGTGACGCTCCTAGTCCAAACTTGGCTCTATCGCAGGCGCAAGTCGCCAGTTTCGGCTTTGCGCGAACGGCTTGCGCGGAGAGGAAGAGGTTGTTGTTCTCTCAGGACCATGCGTTTGATGCCATACTTGAGGACGGGGACATTGAAGTTGATCAGCAGGCCGACTCGGCACCCGGTCAATTCCATGCGCCTCCTCTTCTCCTCCCCATCGCTGCTGCGTGAATGCGTCTTCGCTTGCGTGTGTCGTGTCTATCGCAGCATGCACGCAGGCTGCAAGCGGAGCCGCATTCACGCACCCTCCTCTCCGTGCTTCCGTGGTGAGTGAAAGTTCCGCCAGTCCGTTCCAGCACCCAGCAACCGATGGTTCCCACTGGAGTCAATCAGCCAGGTAGGATCTGCAATGGCACACGGTCGGCACGGAATTTCGTCAGGAGGCGACGCAAGCGATTATGGAAGAAATGGTTACAGCAACTCAGAATGATTTGTTTCCCTGCGGCCGTGTGCCATCGTGTGCCATTGTGTGCCAACACCGGAACGCCACACGCCTCGCGATCCCGCGCCGCATCGTCCTCGTCCTCAGTGAGCGCAGCGAACGGTCCTCGTCCTCGAAACCCGCCCTCTGGAATTCGACCATCGCTGCAAACCGCCGGGCGCCGAGGCCGTCGCCCCTCCAGAGGCATGAGAGCCGCCTTGCGTCAGGCATGCCTGGAGGGCCGCGGGCTCCGCGGCCGGGAGGCAGGGGGGCGCGGGATCGTGCGTCCCAAGGGCCGCCCGACCCTGCGCATCCACACTCGTTCTCGTCCTCGATTCCCCCCGGCATCCTCTTCGAGGACGTGGACGAGGACGAGGACGACGATGCTCTCCACATACCCAACCGGCACGGCTCCGCAGAGCGTCGCTCTCCCCCATTGGCGCCTTATAGGTTCAGAACTGCTATAAAGAGCAAGTTGTTCATGAACCTGATTGACTTCGACATTCTGCGGTTCAGTATTCGTCAATCTGCGGTCCCCGGGAGGGCGAGACTCCGTCGAGCCGCCTGTTTGCAGCGACGCTTCCGCGCGGATCAAGGAGCCCATGGCGCGACTTGACGCTGCCTCCCATCCCGGCTACCGTCTTGTCACTATGAAGCAAGACGCTCGCGCGGCCGTTTGGCCGAAATGGGTGGGACCGGCGGCCTTCGCGCTGGTGGCATTGGTCGTGTTCTGGGAGCCGGTCTTCTCGGGCTACTCGCATTTCTCGCCGGATGGCGCGCCGATCTACGCCGTAGACCATCATCAGCGAGTGTCCGAGCTTTTCACCGGTATGTGGACCGAGGACGTGCTGGGGATCGGGCAGGGGGGCCGGCCGTTCCATCCAAGCCGGGTGCTCGAGATGCTGCTCCCGCCGCTGGCCTACCATATCGCCGTCTACATGCTGGACACGCTGCTGCTCTTCCTCGCCGGGGCCTACTTCCTCGCCGGGCGCGGGCTGCGTGGGCTGACCGTCTGGATTCCGTCCCTCGCCCTGGCCTTCTCGGGCTATCTCTTCACGCTCATCTCCGCCGGGCACAAGGGCATGTTCGACATGACGCCTTACGCGGTCTTTATGTTCGGCTGCCTGGATCGCGCCATCGAACGCCGCTCGCTGTACCATTTCGCCCTGGCCGGGCTCTGCGCCGGGTTCGGGCTAGCCGGGCAACCCGACGTCATGTTGCTCTACGGGTTGCTGGCGGTGGCTTACGGGGTGTTCAAGCTGGTCGTGACCTGGCCCGCCGAGCGGCGGGGGGCCTGGGCGCTCCAGTTGGTCGGCGGTGTGCTGCTCGCGGGCGTGGTATTCGGCGGTGTGGCGGTGGCGCAGTTTGGCTGGGCCTTCGGCTCCCGCCTGCCGCAGCGGCAGGAGCTGACCCAGCAGTCGCCGGAACAGAAGTTCGAGTTCGCCACGAACTGGAGCATGCCGCCCGAAGAGGTCCTCGAGTTCGTGGCGCCCGCCGTCTACGGCTTCGAGACGCAGGAGCCGAGCGGTCCGTACTGGGGCCGTGTCGGCCGCACGAAGGGGTGGGAGCAGCACCACCAGGGGCTGCTGAACCTGCGTCAGCACACCGTTTACCTGGGTGTGCTGCAGCTGGCGTTTGCCGCCTGGGCCGTGGCGGCGGCGTTCCGGCGCAGGGCGGGGCAGGGGTCCGCGGCGCCGGCCTGGGAGTCCGCCGGCCGCCGGAGCGAAGTGCGTTTCTGGCTCGTGGCGGCGCTGGTGGCGCTGGTGCTCGCGCTTGGCCGCTACACGCCCGTGTACAAGCTGTTCTACATGCTGCCGATGGCTGGGAACATCCGCGCGCCGATTAAGTTCCTGCACCTGGTCGAGGTCGCCGTGGCCTGGCTGTTTGCGTTCGGCCTGGAGAACTTCCTGGCGGGACTGCTGCCGGCCGCCGCGTCGGCCGGCAGCGGGGCGGCGGCGCGCAAGGGCGGCCGCGGCGAAGCTGCTGCGCCGGCGTGCGGCGCCCTGCCGCACGCGCGCGGGTTCGCCATCGGGCTCGGTGTGTGCGCGGCGCTGCTGGTGGTCGGGGCTGCCGGCGCGGGGCTCTCCAAGGACAGCCTCTTCCGCTACTGGCAGGAGCTGGCGCGCTACAACTACGGGCTGGGTCTCAATCCCGACTGCGGGCAGATGCTGGGCCGGCTCACCGGCGCGCTGCTGCACGGGGCGCTGCTCTTTGGCGTTGCCGCCGCGCTGTTCGGACTGGCAGCCCGGCGCACGCTCGCGCCGTCGTTCGTGGTCAAGGCGGCCTGGGTGGTGCTGGCCGCGGTGGCCGTGGATGTGGGCCTGGTGGCCAAGCCCTACGTACACGTGCGCGACGTTGCGCCGTACTACGCCGCCAACCCCGTCGCGGCGCGGATCAAGAGCGACCCGCTCAAGGGGCGGCTCTCCTGGCACGTCACCTCGCGCGCCAAGCTCGATCCGGTCTGGAATAACCTCTATCACCATAACATCGAAACACTCGAGCCGTCGGCCGAAACGCAGCTGTCCGAGGATTACCTGGCGTTCTTCGGCGCCGTGCAGCAGAGCATCCTGCGGCTGTGGGAGCTGACCAACACCCGGTACATCGCGCTGCCGGCGGCGCAGTGGCCCAACCTCGAGAAGGTGCCGGGCATGCGGCAGGTGCTGCTGTTCAACGTGGCCAGCGGCATGGTGGCCGAGGCGCTGCCCGGGCAGCACGCCAACGTGCTGGTGCGCTTCGAGGGGGCGCTGCCGCGGGCGGCGTTCTACACGGCGTGGGAGAGCCATCCGGCCGCGGAACTGCTCAAACGGCTGGCCGCGCCGGACTGGAACCCGGCCCGTTCCGTGCTGCTGCCCGAGGGCGCGGGCGCGCGGGAGTCGGGCAGCGGCTGCGTGCCCGCGGAGATCGTGCGCTACGGGCGGCAGCACGTCACGGTGCGCGTGAACGCGCCCGAAGCGGGCGTCCTGCTGCTGAACGACAAGTACGACGCGAACTGGAAGGCCGGCGTGGATGGGCAGCCGGCGGAGCTGCTCCGCGCCAACGGCATCATGCGGGCCGTGCGGGTGCCGGCCGGTTCGCACACGGTGGATTTCGACTACCACCCGTACCGGCGTGCCTTTGGACTGAGCCTGAGCGCCTGCGGTTTGCTGCTGGCCTGGACGGCGCTGCGCGCGGCGGCCGCCTGGCGGCGGCGGCCGGTCGCATCCGCGACCGGGGAGGGGGCCGCGGCATGAAGGTGCTGTCTGTGGTGGGCGCCCGCCCGCAGTTCGTGAAGGCGGCTGTGGTGACGCAGGCGCTGCGGGAGGCTGGGGTGGAGGAGGTCATGGTGCATACCGGACAGCACTATGACGCCGGCATGTCCGAGGTCTTCTTCGCGGAATTGGGCATCCCCGCGCCGGCCCACAACCTGGGGGTGGGGTCGGGCAGTCATGCCGCGCAGACGGCGGGTGCGTTGACCGGGCTGGAGCGGCTCTGCCTGTCCGAGCGTCCGGACGCGGTGCTGGTCTACGGGGACACGAATGCCACGCTGTCCGGTGCGCTGGCGGCGGCGAAGCTGCGGCTGCCCGTGGCGCACGTGGAGGCGGGTTTGCGGAGCTTCGATCGGCGCATGCCGGAGGAGGTCAACCGGGTCGTGGCGGATCACCTCTCGCGCTGGCTCTTCTGCCCGACGGCGACGGCGGTCGACAACCTGTCGCGCGAGGGCATCACGGCGGGGGTGGTGCTGGTGGGCGATGTCATGTACGACGCCGTTCTCCGGTTCGGGGCGCGCGCGGCGGCGGTCAGCACCGTGCTCGAACGGTTGCGCGTGACGCCCGGCGCCTTCGTGCTGGCCACGATTCACCGCGACTTCAACACCGACGCGCCCGACCGGTTGGCGGGGATCGTGAACGGGTTGCTGGGTTGCGGGCTACCGGTGGTTTTTCCGGCCCATCCACGGGTGCGGAAGTGCTTGGAGCGGGGTGGCTGGCTGGCACGGCTGGAGGCAGAGCCGCGCCTGCGCTTGTGCGAGCCCGTGGGCTACCTGGACATGGTGCGGCTCGAAGCCGCGGCGCGGGTGATTCTGACAGACAGCGGCGGCGTGCAGAAAGAGGCTTTTTTCCATGGTGTGCCGTGCGTCACGGTGCGCGACACGACGGAGTGGGTGGAGACGGTCACGGCGGGCTGGAATCGTTTGGCGCCGGCCGAAGCCGGCAGCGTGGCTCAGGCCCTGCTCGCGGCGGGTCCCCCCGCGGGGGCGCACCGCCCCGCCTTCTACGGCGCCGGCGACGCGGCCGGACGCATCGCCGACATACTCAAGCGTGAATCCGCGGGGTGAGGCCGGGGCATGAGTGGCAGGGATGCCACGGGGTGCCGAGGCCGTCGCCCCTCCAGGTGGCATGAGAGCCGCGTGGCGGCAGGCGTGCCGTGGAGGGCTGCGGGCCTCCGTGGCCGGGGTATTCAAGGGAAGAGGCAAGAGAGGGACATAGCATGCATGGCAACCAGGCAAGGCGTCACTTGGTGTGGGGTGCCGCGCTGGCACTTCTGGGGTTGGCGGGTTGTCGTCCGCCGTCCGGTTCCGGACCGGCGGTGGATTTCGACACGACCCTCGCCGATTTGACCAACGTGACGGCCATGGTGCAGGGGCCCCACGGTCGCATGGTCATGGCATCCTCCTACGACCGTACGGGGGGCAATTCCGATTGGGCACGGTGGACGCAACCGCCGCCTGGCGGCCTGGTGGCTGTCGTCGATCTGCAAGGGCCCGGATGTGTGCGGCGGCTCTGGATGACCAGCATCCGCGCCCGGCGGTGGCATTTCTTCTTCGATGGCGAGGCTACGGCCCGGCTCTCGGGCACGACGGATGAGATCTTTGGCGGTCGTTCGCCCTGCCTGCCTCCGCTCTGCAACCTCGTGAGCAGCGGCTACTACAGCTACCTGCCCCTGCCGTTCGCCCGGTCGCTGCGCATCGCGATCGAACCCGACGGCTGGGACCCGAATGCGCGGCAGTACTACCAGGTGGTGCACGAGGTCTATCCCCGCGGCACGCCCGTGACGAGTTTTCCGGCCACCCTGGCACCGGAGCAGCAGGCACATCTGGTTGCCGTCAACGAGGCCTGGCGGCACAAGGACGAAGCGCTGGCTGCGGCGTCGGCGGCTTGCGCCTCACCACAAACCTTCCCGCTGGCTCCCGGCACCCGCCATACCTGGCTCGAGCAGTCCGGGCCGGCGCAAGTGGTTGCGTTCACCGTCAAGCTGAGTTGCGCGCCGGAGGTCTCCATCCTCGCGCGCGAGCGGCTGCTGCGCGAGCTGACCTTGCGGGTGACGTGGGACGGGGCTCCGGCGCCGAGCATCAACGTGCCCCTGGGCGATTTCTTTGGGAACGCTTACCACTACCGCGCTTTCGGAGCGTTGCCGCTGGGGCGCGTGAACGACACCTACATCTGCCGCCTGCCCATGCCCTTCGCCCGTTCCGTGAAGGCTGAGTTGCGCAACGACGGACGGACGCCGGTGAACGTGACCACGGCGGTCCGCATGGATTCGTGGCCAGCCGGCCGTTCCCTCCGTTACCTGCATGCGACCTGGAATCAGTCTCTCTCGCCGAAGGCGCCCCACACGGTCCTGCGCGCGAACGGGGCAGGGCACTTCGTCGGGTGCTTCCTCACGGCGGTCAGCCTCGACCAGGAGTGGAAGATTCTGGAGGGGGACGAGACGATTCGCGTGGATGGGGAGGAGGAGCCGGCCTGGCGTGGGACGGGGTTGGAGGACTACTTCAACGGCGGCTGGTACTACACCGGACTTTATGACCTGCCCCTGCAGGGCTTGGTCGAGAAAGCGCCCATCCGCACCGATCAGTACCGTTTCCATGTGCCGGACAAGGTGCCGTTCGAGCGGCAGTTCGACATGAGCTTCGAGTTCGGTGAGGCCAACGCCTCCCAGGGCTACCTTTCCAGTGTCGCCTACTGGTACCAGACGACGCCGGCTGCGGCGGGCACGCAGCTCGACACGCCTGGCGCGCCGCGCGTGCCGCCGGCCGACCCGATGGAGAAGCCCGCCATCATGGCGCACCTGTTCGAGCTGGACCGGATTGACCACCACGCCGAGGCTCGTGAGCGGTGTCTGGCATACATCGAGCGGTTTCCGAAGTCGCACTTGAATCCGCTGCTGCAGCTGCGGGCCCTGGCGTATCGCGAGAAGCTGGAGGGGTTTGAGGCGGTGGAGGCGGACTACGCCGCGCTGGCGGCCCGCCAGGACAAGTCGCCCGTGGCCTTGCAGGCGGAGACGCTGCTCTGGTTTGGCCGCCACGCGGATGGCGTGCTCATAGGCGCCCATATCAACGCGCAGTACCGGCTCTACCTGGATGGTCGTTACCTGGGACACGGCAACAGCGACATCGAGATGGCGGTCTTCCCCTCGCAGATCCAGCCGGGGCCGCACGAGGTGACGCTGGAAGTCACGCCGGTGCTGCCGATCCCGTGGGTTTCCGTTCACGTGCGCACGCACAAGTTGGACTTCCACACCGACGCGACGTGGGAGTGCGCTCGCAGCAAGCCGGCGACGTGGCCGCGGGCGGCGGGCGATACGAGCGTGGCGTGGGCGCCGGCGGTGCGACACGGCGGCGACGGACTGCTGCCGCGCATGAGTCACTGGGAGTTCCTGCCCAACGGATACGTGGACATGCAGGCCGCGAGCCAGCTCTACTACGGGTGGCGCGGGTGGGATCGGCCGCAAGGGATGACGACCTATTTCCGCAAGACGTTTGTCGTGGAGTAGGCGCTCACTGGCGGCCCGGCGCCAGCTTGAACCAGAGCACGCGTGCCAGGTAGGCGAGGCGCCAGAAGAAGAGACGTATGGGTCGGAACTGCAGCCAGCGCACGACCGGGTAGGTGCGGAAGAAGCGCAGCACCCGTGCGCCATTCTCGCGCAGTTCAGCCGTCAGGGCGGGTGCGGACGGTGGCGCGTCGCTCTTGCGCAGCAGCAGCTTGAGGTGTCCGCTGTGGCGCTCGCGCACGACCTCCAGGCCGGCTCGCCCGGCCAGCGCGGTCAACGTGGCGACGGTGAAATTGAAAAGGTGGTCCCTCTCGAAGAAACGGCGCAGGGCGAACCCGCCCGTGGGGGCGAGCAGATTCGGGCACTCGATGTACATGACGCCGTCGTCACGCAGCAGCGCGCGCAGCCGCTTCAGGAAATCCACGGGATCGACTGAATGCTCAATGCAGTGGACCGACATGACGACATCGAAACGCTCGTCCGTGTGAAAATCCTCAAGCGTGCTGCTGATGAGGTCCAGGCCGAAGAACGCGCGCGAAGCCGCGCAGGTCTCGGGTGAGGGTTCGAGGCCGACCACGTGGCAGTTGCGGTCCGCGCGCAGGGCTGCCAGCACGCCGCCGTAGCCGCAGCCGACGTCAATCACGCGTTTGTCGCGGAAGTCGTTCAGGATGAATGACTCATAGAAGCGGAGGCCCGCGCGGGCGTTGTGCAGCAGCAACCCTTTGGAGACAACGGACTTCCGGGCGCTGCGATTGACCGAGCGCTTCTGATAACCATCCGCGTAGTAGTAAGTGTGGACGGTCCTGGCGTCGCAGGTGGGGCTGAAGACCAAGCCGCAGGCACGGCACAGGCGGTTGGGCTGACGGCTGTAGCGAGGCTGTAGATCCAGGAAATCCCGGCTGCCGCAAATGAGACAAGTATCCATGAGTGCTCCGCTGCTGCGAAGCGGAGTCAACCACACTGCCCCACCGGGTTCAAGACGAAACCCGATGTCGGCGCAGCGCTGCAACCCTGTTTGACAAGGTTCGCAGGATGTTGGACAGTGGGTCTGCAACGGGAGCGTGTTGTGGATGCTTTGACGATCAACGTGGTTTATGCCCACTTGCGTGAGGAGTCGCTGCCGGGCCTGAGCGTGCCGGACACGCATGCGACGGTGATCTGGTCGCGTGCGGAAACGCCGGGTGCGGACGTCTATCTCTACATCAACTCCTACGGTTTCAACCCGCGCTCGACGTGCAGTGGCGGGAAACTGCGCGTGCTCTTCATCTCCGAACCGCTCAGCGTGCACCCCGCCCAGTATCGCCGCTCCACGTGGCGGCACTTCGACTACTGCCTGGCCCTGGTGGATTCCTTCGCGCATCCCCGCTTCCTGCCGGTCGTGCGCCCGAACTACGGCTACCCGTACGAACTGGACTACGCGCTCGACCGCTGGTACGAGCATCCGGCGCCCGTTGTGGCCGCTGCCGAGCTGCTGCGGCGCCCCCGCGCGATCTGCCTGATCAACAACAACAAGCGCTCCCTCATACCCGGCGAGCTGTACTCGGCGCGCCGTGAAATGGCGGCCTGGTTTCACGCCGACGGGCGGGTGCCGTTCGACGTCTACGGCGCGACTCCCTTCAAGCTGCCGAACTACCGCGGGCGGGCCGACGACAAGCTGGCTGTCTACGGCCGGTACCGGTTCGCGCTCTGCTTCGAGAACCTCTACCTGCCGCACTGGAGCAGCGGCTACCTCACGGAGAAGCTCTTCGACTGCTTCTTCGCGTCCGCCGTGCCGGTCTACTACGGCTGCTACAACATCGAACGCTACGTCCCCACGGAGTGCTTCGTCGACTACCGCCGGCTCGGCTCGCCAGCCGCGCTGCGCGATCATCTCCTGCAACTCACCGACGACGCGTACCTGGCACACGCACACGCCATACAGCGTTTCCTGCGCACGTACGACTTCCGGCGCCATCACTGGAACCACGTCTATCGCCTGGTGGCGCAGCTGGCGCAGGAGGCGCGCGTGCATCCCGAGCAGCTGGCGGCCTTGAAGCGTCTGCCGCTGCCGCCGGACTACCTGCAGACCGCGCCGACGCTGGAGGCCCGGCTGCGCTTCCTGGTGTCGTGCTTCCTGGTGTCGCACCCGGGGTTGCTGCGCCCGGTCTTGCGCCTGACCCGCGGGCGTGGTCGCTGAGGCGTCCTCCGGACGTCAAGTCGGCGGCGTGAGGCGGTACTTGCGCAGCAAGCGGAAAAGGGTGGCACGGTCCATGCCCAGGCGGCGGGCTGCCTCCTGCTTGCGCCAGCCGGTTCGATCCAGCACCGCGAGGAGGTGCGCCTGTGTGGCGCGGTCCAGGGCCGCTTCCAGCGTCGCCTGTTCCGGGGCGCTCGCGCCGGTGTTCGCCGGCGTCTGCGGCGCGAAATCCTCCGGCTCCAGGACGGGGGCGCGGGCCAGCACGACGGCCCGCTCGATGGCGTGCTGCAACTCCCGCACATTGCCCGGCCAGCGTTCTCCCTCCAGCTGCGCCAGCGCGCGCGGCGAGAGACTCTGGGCGGGCCCTTGATAGCGCTTCCGGTACACGGCGAGAAAGTGCGCGGCGAGCAGCGGGATGTCCTCGCGCCGCTCCCGTAGCGGCGGCAGGTGGATGGGGACGACGCTCAACCGGTAGAACAAGTCCTCGCGGAAGGTCCCGTCCTGCACGGCCTGCCGCAGGTCGCGATGCGTGGAGGCGATGAGCCGCACGTCGACCCGAATGGCGGTGTTGCCCCCGATCCGCTCGCACTGCCCCTCCTGCAGCACGCGCAAGAGCTTGGCCTGAAACTCCAGGCTGGTCTCGCCGATCTCGTCCAGGAACAGCGAGCCCCCGTGGGCGTCCTCGAAACGACCGCGCCGCGCCGCCACCGCTCCGGTGAAGGCGCCGCGTTCGTGGCCGAACAGCTCGCTCTCCACCAGGTTCGGGTTCAGCGCCGCGCAGTTCAGCGCGACCAGCGGCTGCGCGGCGCGCGGGCTCTTGTAGTGAACGGTCTGGGCCACGAGTTCCTTGCCGGTGCCGGTCTCGCCGGTGAGCAGGACGGTGCTGTCGGTGCGGGCCACCCGGTTCACGAGCTCGAAAACCGCCAGCATGGCGGGACTCCTCCCGATCAGGTGCTCGCCGTACATGCCGCCTGCCGCCAGTTCCGCCCGCAGGAACGCGTTCTCCCGCTTCAGCCGTCCCACCTCCAACGCCCGCTCGATCGCCAGCCGGAACTCCTCGTCATCCGGCGGTTTGACGAGGTAGTCGAATACGCCCGCCTGCATGGCCTTCACGGCGGAGCGAATGTCCCCGCGGCCCGTGATCAGGATCACCGGCAGCCCCGGATGGGTTCGCGCAGCGGCCGCCGCCAGTTCGTCGCCCGAAAGGCCTGGCATGCGTACATCGGAGATGACCAGGTCAACCGCGTGTTCCGCCATGTGGGCGAGCGCGGCCGTGCCAGACCGGGCGGTCAGTACGTCCAGGCCCCACGCTTCCACGCGCAACGCCAGGGCGCGCAAATCCAGCGGGTCATCGTCAACAAGGAGGACGGTTGCTTTCATGCGGTTTCGCGGTATGCTTGTTCTCGGCCATCGGGACGCATCATACGGCAGAGAGAGCACGGTTCAAACGGAAAAGGGCGGCGACGGGAGCCATGCGCGAACGCATACGCTATCATGCCCGCTGGGTGCGGCTGCTCTGCTGCTCCGCCGTGGCCGTCGGGCTTTTCGACGCCATGCACTCGCAGGTGTTCGATACGCTCGAGCGGCTGCTGGCCGATTACCTGCTCTACCCAGGCGCCTATGACTTCGCTCACGCGCCGCGCGGCGTGGAGGTTGCGCTCGTGGCGCTGCTCTGCCTGTTGCCGGCCTGGCCGCGGTTCGAGCGTCCCCTGCTCATGGTGCTTTGTTCCTCCGCCTACCTGCTGGCCTACATCGTGGGCGCCATCCTCACCGTCTTCTTCCTGGCCGTGGCGCCGCCGTTGGTCACGCCGCTGCTGGCGCTGCTGGGCACGACTTCGCTGTTGGAAACGATGGCGTGGAGCGAGGAGCGGCAACAGCGCCGGCGCCTGGAGCGGATGGAGAACGCCCGGCAGCAGTTCATTGACATGCTGGTGCATGATCTGCGCAAACGCATGTCTTCCCTCCTCATGACCGTGCGCTTGCTGGAGCAGCGTGCGCCGGCGACGGGCGGCGGGGGCGCCGAGTTGTTGACCACGCTCAAGGCCACCGGCGAACGCATGGTGATCCTCATCGACAACCTGCTCGACATCCGCAAGGTCGAGGAGGGACGGCTGGTTGCCCGGTACGAGCGTGTGGCGCTGGCCGCTTTCCTTGAGGATGGCCTGGCCGAGCACCAGGCCGCTGCCGACCTGCTGGGGCTCCGGCTGGAGACCGACTGGGCGTCCGACGCCGCCGTGCGGGCCGACCGGCGTCTGTTGGGACGGATCTTGACCAACCTGCTCTGGAATGCCATGCAGCACGCACCAACCGGCAGCGCGGTGGTGGTGGCCTTCACGGCGACGCCGGCCGGGGTCGAACTGCGCATCTCCAATCGCGGGCGCACGTTGACCCCTGACGAACAGGCGCACCGTTTTCACCCCTTTGCCTCGTCGGCGGCGGGGAGCGACGCGCTGTCCGCGACCGATGGCGCCGGCCTCGGCCTGGCCTTCTGCAGATTGGCCGTAGCGGCGCAAGGCGGCGCCATCGCGCTGGTGTCCCCCTGGCCCGCGGCGGGCGAGGGCGTGCAGGTATGCGTACGGCTGCCCGCCTGGCCCGACCCGGTCTGAGTCGCTGCAGGCCCCTGCCGCCCCCGCCGTTGCGGCGCTGCAACGCGCCGTTGCCGTCCTGCAACGCCAGGCGCGCGCGCCGCCTGCCGTTGTGCGTGGTGCGCCGGCCTGTCCGCCTGTTTTCGTCTCGCCCGGGCCCCATTCTTGAGCCCGTGCAGCGCGTTGTCCGTCCCTGGCATGCCGGATGCTGGAGCGATGAAGGCGTGGTTCGCGATGCACGCGCGCCACGCCCACGAAAGGAGGCGGAGCATGAAGACGCTAACAACGGTGACAGGCAAGAACGGATTCTCACTGGTCGAACTGCTGGTGGTTATCGCGATCATCGGCATCCTGGCCAGCCTGCTGTTTCCGGTTCTGCACCTCGTGCAGGAGAAGGCCAACCGGACGCACTGCGCCAACAACCTGTCGCAGTTCGGGAAGGCCCTGGCCATGTACGCGATGGATCACCAGGATGCGTACCCCGACCGCCTCGTGAAACTCAGCGAGGCCGGTTACGCCGAGGTGCCCGACATGTTCAAGTGCCGCAGCGACAGGTGGCGCACCATCGCGGAAACGGTCACGAACATCACGGTCGGCACGGCCGACAGGTACTGCAGCTACGACTTGGTCACCCGCGAGGAGGGTGGCGGCCAGGTCGGCTCCTCGTCGTCGGCCCGCACGCTGGTGCTCTGCGACAAGGATGGCCAGCGGGGTAACGTGAGCGAGGCCGGGTTTGGCGGCAACCACCGCGATCGCGGTGGCAACGTCCTCTACGCGGACGGCCACGCGCAATGGCTGGAAAGCAAAGAGTGGACGGTCAAGAAATGGGGCGGGGCCGACCTCGGGAGCGTGGTGGGGTTCTGAGGTTACACTCTTTTTGCTTCCGGCCGGCCTGTCCGCCCGTGTATCGTCTTCCGTTCGAGGCTGACCCGGGTTTCAGCGGAAGGAACGCAGCATGAGTGACAAGTTCTATGTGACGACGCCGATCTACTACGTGAACGACAAGCCGCACATCGGCCACGCCTACACGACGATCCTGGCCGATGTGCTGGCGCGTTACCACCGCCTGGAGGGCACCCCCACCTTCTTCCTCACCGGGACCGACGAACACGGTCAGAAGGTTCAGCGCGCGGCCGACAAGGCCGGCGTGACGCCCCAGCAGCAGGCCGACACCACGGTCGTGCGTTTCCAGGAGCTCTGGCAGCGGCTGGGCATCACGCACGACGATTTCATCCGCACGACCGAATCCCGGCACAAGGTCGTTGTGCAGCGCATTCTCCAGGACCTGTATGACCGCGATGAGATCTACCGGGCCGACTATGACGGCTGGTACTGCGTGACCTGCGAGCGGTTCTACACGGAGAAAGACATCGTGGACGGGCAGTGTCCCGCCGCCGGCTGCGGGCGGCCCGTCGAGCGCATCCAGGAAGCGAACTACTTCTTCCGGATGAGCAAGTACCAGGACTGGCTGGTGCAGCATATCGAACAGCACCCGACCTTCATCCAACCCGATTACCGCCGCAACGAGACGCTGGGTTTCCTGCGCCGCGAGCTGCAGGACCTGTGCATTTCGCGGCCGAAGAGCCGGATGGGGTGGGGGATCGAATTGCCGTTCGACGACAAGTACGTGACCTATGTCTGGTTCGATGCGCTGGTGAATTACATCAGCGGCGTGGGCTACCTGGCCGGCGACGACCGGTTTGCGCGGTGGTGGCCCTGCTCGTGCCACCTGATCGGCAAGGATATCCTCACCACGCACACGGTCTACTGGCCGACCATGCTGCAAGCCATGGGGCTGCCGCAGCCGGAGATGATCTTCGCACACGGCTGGTGGCTGGTGGGGCGCGACAAGATGAGCAAGACCGCGGGCAACGTGGTCAACCCGATGGACTTCGCCGACAAGTACGGAGTGGATGCGTTTCGCTACTTCCTCATGTCCGAGATGTCGCTTGGCCAGGACGCGAGCTTTACCGAGGAAGCCTTTGTGCGGCGCTACAATGCCGATCTGGCCAACGACCTCGGCAACCTGCTCAGCCGGGTCATGCAGATGGTGACGAGCTACTGCGGGGGAAAGATCCCCGCCCCTGCCGCACCCGGCCCGGAGGAGGAGCAGCTGCGCGACACGACGCTGACGGCCGTCGATCAGGCCATGGCCTGTATCAAGGCCATGCGTCCGGACCAGGGGGTGGCGGCCATGACGGACGTCGTGCGCGTGGCGAATCGCTACCTGGAACGGCGGCAGCCGTGGACGCTTGGCAAGACAGGCAAGATCGAGGAGCTGGGCACCGTGCTGTACAGCGCCGCGGAGGTGCTGCGCATCGTGGCGGGCATGCTGTACGCGGTGATGCCTGGGAAGATGTCCGAACTGCGGGCCACCCTCGGGCTGCCCCCGGGGCTGCCGGACTTCGGCAAGCTGCGGCAGTGGGGCGTGCTGGAGCCCGGGGCGGCCGTCGCCAAGGCGGCGGGGCTGTTCCCGCGCATTCAGCCGCCGGCCCCCGACGCTTCCGCGGGAGCGTCCGCCGCGCCGGCGGGCGTTGCGCCGGCGGCGTCGACGGCCACTGTGTCGCCGGCTACTGCGCCGACGGGCGTTGTGCCGCTGGCGTACGCCGATTTCCAGAAGGTGCATTTGCGCACGGCGATCGTGCGCGCGGCCGAGCGCGTGCCCGGCGCCGACAAGTTGCTCAAGCTGCAGGTCGAAATCGGCAGCGAACAGCGCCAGATCGTGGCCGGCATCGCGAAGTTCTACACGCCCGAAGAGCTGCCAGGGCGCGTGGTCGTCGTGGTGGCCAACCTGGCGCCGGCGAAGATCCGCGGGGTGGAGTCCAACGGCATGCTGCTGGCCGCCACCGACGGCGACCGTCTTCGCTTGATTACGGTGGACGGGCCCGCGCCGGCCGGCTGCAAGGTGAGTTGAGCCGACCGGCGACGGTCTTCTGCGCAGCGCGTCTGCGCGGACTTACGAAATGATCCCGAGCGGCGGCGTGGTTTTCCACAGTCCGCGCGTGAAGTCAGGCACATCATAGGACTTGCCGCGCTTCGCCACCGACTTCTCGCTCAGCGGTCCCACGGCGGACCACGCGGCGGCATCGTACACATCCTGGTCCAGCGCTTCGCCGGTTCGCAGGCAGGTGATGAGGCGCCAGTTCATGATGAAGTCCATGCCGCCGTGGCCGCCATACTTCTTGGCTTCCTCGCCCATGCGCTTCCACAGCGGGTGATCGAACTCGTCGAAGTAAGGCTTGAGTGCGTCGCCCTGCACCCACTCGTGCGTGTTGCCGCGCCCCTCGACGACGAGCCGGCTGGGGAAGCCGGCGAATGTGCCGCGCGTGCCCTGGATGAGGTTGTGACGCGTGTAGGGCCGGGGCGAGGTTTCGTCCCACTGCACCATGATGCTGCGGCCCAGCGCCGTCTTGATGAGCGTGGTGTTCATGTCGCCGCAATTCCACTTCTCGACCTTGTTCCACTTGTGATCCGCGGGGAACTTCGCCTTGGCGAAAGCCGCCCGTCCCAGCGCCGGCGAGCCGACGGAGGAGAGGTAGTCGAAGCGGTCGCCGCGGTTGATGCTCATGTACTGTGCAACCGGGCCCAGCCCGTGCGTGGGGTAGAGGTTGCCGTTGCGCTTGCTGTAGTGATACGTGCGCCACGACCCCGTGCCGCGTTCCACCTCGTTCATCTGCCCGCGTAAATCGTGGATGTAAGCAGCCTCGCCGTGCAGCAGCTCGCCGAAGAGGCCCTTGCGGCACATGTTGAGCACCATCAGCTCCTCGCGGCCGTAGCACACGTTCTCCAGCATCATGCAGTGCCGCTGCGCCTTCTCCGCGGTTTCGACCAGATCCCAGCACTCATCCAGGGTGACGGCGGCCGGCACCTCGGTGACGGCATGCTTGCCGGCCTTGAGCGCCGCGAGCGCCATCGGCGTGTGCCATTGCCAGGGCGTGGCGATCACCACGAGGTCCAGTTCCTCGCGATCCAGCATGCGCCGGAAGTCCTCGTCGCCTTGCGTGTAGAGCGTTGGCGCCGGCTTGCCGGCTTTCTCGCAGCGGGCCGCCGCGCTTTTCGCGGTCGGTTCATGGTTATCGCAAATGGCCTTGATCTCGACGCCTTCCAGCCGCAGGTGATCGCCGAGGTGACCGCTGCCGCGCGCGCCGAGGCCGATCATACCGATGCGTACCACGGGCAAGGGCTGGGTTTTGAGACCCATGGCCGTCTTGCTGGCCGCCTGCGCCTGCGACGTCAGCATGTTCGACAACGCCACGCCAGCCCCCACGCCCACCGCTGCCGTCTTCAGAAAGCTGCGCCTGCTCAGTCCATCGCTCATACGGGCTCTCCTTCGTCTCTGCGCCTTGCGCGCCTTGTGCGTCATACCTGGCACGCCCCCCGCTACCGCAAGGGGCACGCGAGGTAACGTGCCAGATGTTCGCGTATGTGTCAAATCCTGCCGCCGCCGAAAACCATCAAGCCCTACGGCCGTTCCGTGAGCGAGATGTTGCGAAACGACAGTTCGGCTTTGCAGCCGCCGTGGATTTGCAGGGCGATGGAACCGGTATCCGGGATGCCGGCCTCGGTTTCGGTGTAGTCCACAGTCTGCTCGCCGTTCAGCACCAGGCGGATGCGCGGGCCATCCGCGTGTATTTCGCAGCGATTCCAGTCGCCGGGTTTTTCCAGGCGCTTGATCGCGGCGTCCGTGGCGCGCGCCAGGAACCGGTTACGCCGCGACTCGTCGTACAGGCAGCCGGAATGTCCCGCGCCGATGTCGGCCTGGTAGCCGCTCATCTCGTTTGGCGGACGGACTGTGCGGGTGCTGCGGAACTGAACGCCGCCGTTCACGAAGCCTTCGGTGCCAACCAGCTTGTACTCGAACCGCAGGCTGAAGTTGCGGTAGGCCCGCGTGGTGGCGAGGAACTCGTTGCGGGGGTTGCCCTGGAGCGAGCCGGCGACGATGGCTTCGCCGACGATCCGGAACGTGCGGTTGGTGTCGCCCTCCCAGCCCGCAAACGAGCGGCCGTCGAACAGCGTCCGGACCACGGTTCCCGTGGACGCCGCGGGGGGCGTCACGGCGGTGTCCTGCGCAGGCGCCCGCAGCGCGGCCAGGCCGAGCACGAAAAGGCTCAGGCGCAGCATGTGGCGCCACACCGGTGTGCGATCGAACTGCATTTCTGATCCTCCCCGTGGAACCCTTGAGGCGCTTGCAGTCGGTTCTGCAAGAGCCTCCCTTGTGTGCCGTCTACTCGTCCAGGCTGGAGAGATCCGCGTTCTCCCCCTCGCCGCCTTCTTCGCCGTCGGCGCCGTAGGTCAGGATCTCGTAGGGCGCCCCGTCGGCGCCGGGCACGAGGTAGACATACTCGTTGCCCCAGGGGTCAAGCGGGGGCTTGCGGCTGTCGAGATAGCCCTCGGGACGGTAGCTTGCCGGCGCGGGCGGCAGCGTCGGCGCCTCGCACAGGGCGCTCAGTCCCTGCTCCTGCGTGGGCAGGCTGCCGTTGTCCATGCGGTACATCTGGAGGGCGGTACGAATCGATCCCACCTGCGTGCGCGCCTTGGCCACGCGCGCGCGCGCGGGTTCCTTGGCGACCTGCACGCCGACGATGGTGGCGAGGATCGTGATGATCATCACGACCACCAGGATTTCCAACAGCGTGAAACCTGCTTGGCGACGCATGCCTTGCCCTCCCTCTCCGGCCTCGGCCGGGCTCACAGCAGCGACAACTGCGCCGGGGGCGCTTCGTCACAGAACTTGCGGTACAACTCGTCCAGCTTCGCTGCATAGTACGCCACGTTTTCATCGCGCCGGGTCGGATCCCAGTCCGCGACCAGCCGTGCGGATTCGTGCACGGCGACGCTCTTACGGTCCCCGGTGACGTAGTACGACACCTGGTCGCCGGCGCGGTACTCCCGGTTGCTGCGCAGGGCCAGTTCATAGGCGGCGCTGCGCGCCCGGTCGCCGCGCCCCTTGCCGGCGGCGTAAGTGGCCGGCGCATCCTGCAGCGTCTCGGTCTTGGCCAGGCGCGCGATCGGCCACTGGCGTCGGCGGATGGCCTCCTCGGCCTGCCGCTTCAGGGCGGGCAGCTCGCGTTCGCGGCCCTCGAGTTTGAAGCGGATGACGTCGCGGAGGAAATCGCGCTGAAACGGCTCCAAACCGCGCGATTTGAGCGCGGCGCCCTTGATCGTGACCTCGCCATGCGCCCCCAGCAAGGCGTAGTTCTTGATCTTGTAGCTGAACATGGCCACATACTCGCCGTCGAATTCGAGTTCGATGCCCGCAGGCAGGGACGCGGCGAGTGCGGCCCGGAACCGCGCCTGGCTGTCGGCGGTCTCGCCGGGGGGCGGCACGTAGTAGATGCCGTCGGTATCCAGTTCGATCGGCTCGGCGCCGTGCGCCTTGAGCCACGCGATCATGCCGGCGAGCAGCTCCCGCCCGCCGCGGGCGACGGCTTCCGCCGCGGCGAAGTCGCTGAACCGGGCCTGGGCGAAGCCGAGGTAGCCGTAGAAGGCGTTGATGAGCAGCTTGAAGCTGGTTTGTAGCGCGCCGTAGTAGTTCTGCTCGTGGGGCGTGGCGGCCTGGCGCTGGGCGGCCTTGGCCCGCAAGCGGAAGTCGCGCAGCTGTTCCAGCAGCCGGAGGAAGATGCCGAGCGTGTCGCGCGCGGGGGCCAGGCGTTGCACGAGCATGAGCGAGGGGTACAGGGAGCGCACGTCGCAGTGGTGTACGTTGCGAATCACGCCCTCCCGGAACATGTCCGTGTAGCCGCCCTCGAACGGGCGCGCGGCGTCGGGTTGCGGGAGGGCGTGGCGCTGCCGCAGGTATTCCCGCAGCATGAGGGCGTCGATCTTGGCCGCGCTGCCGCGGACGCACACGTTCTGGTAGCTCAGCGGCAGCACCTGGGCCTGGGCGAAATAGCTGGGCGCCAGGATTCCGGCCAGGGCGCCGGTCTCCGCCAGGTCGTCGCGCAGATAGCGCAGCACCCGTTCCGGGTCGCGGCGGAATTCGTCGCCGATTCTGGCCCCCTCGAGATAGGTGCGGTCCGCCGCCGCAACGCCGAAATGGATGGCGGCCTGCTTCAAGCCGAAGCCGTCGAGCGCGCGATGCCCGGCGTCGTAATCGTGCAGCAGGAAGAGCGTGTCGACGATGTGCCGGCCGTGCAGGTCGAAGCGGTCGTAGGTCAGGGTGCGCCCGCCGGCGCTGAAGCGCCCCGGACGCCTCTCGGGGGGGCTGCCGTCGCGGCCCAGGGCCAGGGTTACGCCCAGGCGGGCGGCGCGCGCGGCGAGGTACGGCAGGTCGAAATTGAACAGGTTGTGGCCCTCGATGACGTCGGGATCGCGCTCGCGCACGACGGCAACGAAACGTTCCAGGAGCCGGCGTTCGTCCTCGTCCACGAGCAGGCTGGTCCAGCCGGTCTGGTCGGCCAGCCCGATGGCCAGGATGCGGTCGCCCTCGCGCTCTGCGTTGCAGAACTCGAACCCGGGGGTCGTGTCGCACTCGATGTCGAGCTGCAGGCGGCGCACGTCCTCGAAGCGCATGTCGGCAAAGAGGGTGCGCCCCGTGACCAGCAGGTGCTGCTGCACGGCGTCGCTGACAAAGAGGTACGGCGCGTCGGCGTCCGTCGCATTGCGCGCCGTGGCCCGGGCCAGCGCCTGGCGCGCCTGCCCGCACGCGCGCCAGCGGGTGAACCACAGGGTCGTATTCAGGGGGGCGTCGCCTGAGAGCGTCTCCGCGCGGTGCGGCGCCGTGCAAGCGGCTGCGGCTGCGCGGGTGGCCACGATGAATGGCGTGAAGGGCTCGTCCTGGATCACGGTCTCCGCGCCCCGCCGCAGGAACAGGCGCATCTGGTCGGGGCTGTCGCCCGCGGCGGGAAGCCACTCGACGGCCACCAGGCCGGGTGTGCGGTTCGCGCCGAACAGCAGCGGATCAGCGGCGTTCAAGTCCGTGATGTGCACGCAATCCCCCCCGCGCTTGGCCAGCCGCTCAACCCTCGCCCGAAATCCCGACCTCCGGGAAGGCCGTCAGCCAGAGTTCGAACACGACCCTGATCTCGTCGTCGCGCTCCGAGCCGTCGGAGCGGGTATAGCCCGGCAGCGCGCCGAGACCGGTCCGGATGACCATGCAGTCGAGGTTGCGCCGCACTTTGCAGCCGACCTCCTCGAGCCGGGCGTCGTTCTCGAATTCGTAGCGCGTATAGCCGTTCAGGGACCAGTCGCGGTTGGGGCTGAAGGTGATGTCCGCCAGCAGGAGGCTGCTCTCGTCGAGCCGGTAGCGATACTCCAGGTAGCTTTCCCAGGTCTCCGACCCGTGTACGACGGCCCGCCCGTTGAAGCGGCTGAGCTCGGACTGGTCCACGTTCACAATCCCGTCCACGTCCAGGCTGAACCAGCCGGTCGGCCGCCATTCGATGTCGCCGTAGACGTCGGTGAAGGACTCCTGGTCCGCGTCCGGATCGAGGTTGAGGATGGTGTTGAAGTCCGCATCGAGAATGTCGAACGGCCGATCTTCCTGTTTCGTCTGCAACTTGTTGCGCGTGCCCAGGAGCACGATATGCTGCTGATCCAGCGCGTCCACGCGATCGAACTGGTAGAGGCTCTCCGGCTCGACCGAGGGCTTGGGCACGAGCGTGTAGTTCGCGTAGGGTTCGACGATATGGCGGAGCGGGGTGACGACGCCGCCTTCCCAGGCCTTGAACGCCTTGAACGAGAACTCGGCGCCCAGCTCGGCCAGGGCGCGCACGTCCGAGCCGCGGGCGATGTCGCGGTACAGGGTGTTGGTCTGCGTGCCGGTGGTCACGACCAGGTTCGTGAACCCGTTGCGCACCACGCGGTTGGTGACCGTGGTGCGCACGCTCACGAGGGTACGCTCCGTTTCGCGGGTGTCGGAGTAGTAGGTCACGCGGGCGCCGCCCCGCGGGACGACGTTCAGGAAGCCGAAGTACTTGCCGGGGTAGTACACCATGTGCGACGAGTCGAAACGGAAGGTTGAGTAGTCGTCGGCGTTGGTGGTGACAGAGCTCCAGCGCTTCTGGAGGAAGGCGGCTCCGCTGGCGCTTTCGTAGTAGAAGCCGCTGTCGCCCAGCTGGCGACGGACGACGTCGAGGGTGAATTCCGGCAGGCGGTCCACGCTCTCGTAGAAATCGTTCAAACGTGACTGGAGCAGGGCGCCGGCGGTGTAGCCTTCGCCGCGATGCATGAGTGAAGCGTAGTTCTCGGGCTCGCGACTGTTGCGGAACTCGCGCTCGAAGAAGTCTTCGAGAATCTCGGGATCGCTGAGGTAGTTGCCCTGGGCGAGCAGGTAGTCGCGATCCGAGAGGTTAACCTGGTGCCGCGCCCGGATGCGGTAGCGTTCGTTGTCGAGGTCGGGATCCACGCCGATCGTATCCTCGTCCACCGGCTTGCTGTCGTCGGCGTAGTACAGGGCCAGATCGCCATGCCAGAGGCTGTTGGTGTCGGCCCACTTGAAGTCCTGCCCGACGGCCAGGCCGCGCTCGGTCCGGCCGTCGAGGTGGGTTTCGGCGCGGAGGTAGGGATTGAGCCGGTAGCGGTAGGAGCTGAGCAGGTAGGCGCCCCACCGGCTGCTGTAACCGGGACGGAGGCGCCACCCGCTGTCCTCCTGCAGGCTGTGCGACCAGTACGGCAGGTACATGACGGGCACGCTTCCCAGGCGCAGCACGGCGCCGTAGCCGCTCAGGTTCTCGCCCGGCACGAGGGTGAGGCGGCGGGCGCTGAGGCTGTAATGCGCATCGCCCATGCCGTTCGTGCACGTGGTGACGCGGGCGCCTTCGAGCTCGTAGCTGTTAGCGGCGCCTCTCGACGTGCGCGAGGCCTCCACGACAAACGGGCGAGACTCGAC
This sequence comes from uncultured Victivallales bacterium, assembly GCA_964402115.1. Classification (GTDB taxonomy): domain Bacteria; phylum Verrucomicrobiota; class Kiritimatiellia; order UBA8416; family CAYOBW01; genus CAYOBW01. Next base: position 36,608 of record CAYOBW010000002.1, on the reverse strand, counting down.
GCCGATATTGATGGCGTCCCATTCGCGCGTACGGAAGTTGCCGTTCACGGACTCGCCGCGCCAGACGTCCTCGCCCCGGCGCAGCTCGACGTTGCCCCAGGCCTTGACGCCCTCCGTGTTGACGTTGCACCGGACATGGTCGGCCTTCAGAACCACGTCGCCCTTGCGGATCACCACATTGCCGTCGGCGGTGATATCGCCCGTTTCGCGGTTGACGTCCAGCTTGTCGGCACGCGTCGCGATCGGGCCCGGCGCCTCCAGCAGACTCCGCGGATCCAACGTTCCCGGCATCTGGGCCTGGCTCGTGCCGATGGCCAGCGCCCAAGCCAGCCACATCACACTGCCGCCCGCCTTCAGGCTGTTTCGTGCCCTCATTGCCATGCTCCCTTTCTCACGGGGGGGGGCGCCGACCCCGGGCCGGCTGACCCCCGCGCCTGCTTCACTTCTCCATGTTCGAGTACAGCACCTCGCCTGTCCGCGCGTTGGCAATGCCAAAATGCTCAACGTGCGTGGTCGGGGACGACTTGAATGTCAGGGTGCCCGACAACTTGCGCTGCAAGTCCATCAGGAAAGCCTCGTCCGCGTGCTTGAGCCGCTCCAGCACCGTGGGGTGCACGACGATCTGGAGATCGAGGCTTTCCTTCTGGTTGCGGTGCCGGCGCATCAGCGCAGCGATCTGGCGCTGGATGTCCACGCTCATGCCGAGGGGCGACTTGACGTTGCCCCGCCCCTTGCAGTAGGGGCAGTCCACCATCAGCTGGGACGTGATGCTCTCCTCCACGCGCTGCCGCGTCATCTCCAGCAGGCCCAACTCGGAGATGGGCAGTACGTTCGTGCGGGCCCGGTCGCGTTTCAGGGCGTTCTTCAAGGCGCGATGCACCTGGTTCTGGTGCTTGCGGCTCTTCATGTCGATGAGGTCGAGGACGACCAGCCCGCCGACGTTGCGCAGGCGCAGCTGGCGCGCCACCTCCTCCACGGCCTCCGTGTTGACTTCGAGGATGGCCTCTTCCTGCGAGCCGCGGCCCTTGTGGCGGCCGGTGTTGACGTCCACGGCGATCATGGCCTCCGTTTCGTCAATGACAATGCAGCCACCCGACTTCAAGGTCACCTTGCGCCGCAGGGCATTCTCGAGCTGACGTTCGACCTCGTAGTAGTCGAACACAGGCAGATCCCCCTCGTAAAGGTGGATCCGCGAGCGGGCGCGCCGCGAAACCTGGATGGCCACCTCGCGAATCCGTTCGTACGCCGCACGGGAGTCGATCACGATGCGGTCCACGTCTTCGGTCAGCCAGTCCCGGACGACGCGTTCGATGAGGTCCGGCTCATGGTAGACGCAACAGGGCGCCGGCTGCTCGCGAATGGCCCGCTGGATCTCGGTCCAGATCGTGATCAGGCTGCGCAGGTCCCGCACGAAGGCGCGGTTGCGCGCGGTTTCCGCCACCGTGCGCACGATCAGGCCCACTTCGGCAGGGATCGGCAGGCGCGCCAGGATGGTCTTCAGACGCAGCCGTTCCTTTTCGTCGGTGATCTTGCGCGAAACGCCCTTCGACTTGGAGCCCGGCATCATGACGAGGTAGCGGCCGGGGATGCTGAGGCTGGCGGTGACTCGCGGCCCCTTCGTGCCGATCGGCCCCTTGGAGACCTGCACGACGATTTCGGACCCTGGCGGGAAGCGCCGCTCGATCTCTTCGTTGGAGAATCGCTTGCGCCGGGAGGTGCGGTTGCGCGTCTGCCCTTCCTCCCAGTCGAAATCCGCATCCTCGTCGGGGGTCATGTCCCAGTAGTGGAGAAAAGCGTTCTTGCGCAGACCGATGTCCACGAAGGCGGCCTGCAGGTCATGCTCCAGGTTCTGTATGCGCCCTTTGAACACGCTGCCGACGATGCGTTCCTCGGTCGGATGTTCGACCTGGAACTCCTCGAGCCGCCCGTTTTCGAGGACAGCTACGCGGGTCTCCAGGCTTTCGGCGTTGACGATGATCTCGCGCTTGATGGTGTCTTTTTTCTTGAACAAGCCAAACATGGCCACCCCTTCCCCCGTGTTCCGTTTCCCGCCCCGGTCAGGCTTTTAGCCGATCTCCTGCCGGGGAAGCTTGGAACGAATGTGAACGCTTTGCAGGATTCCCATGGCCGACATGCAGACGACCATGAAGGAACCCCCGTAACTCAGAAACGGCAACGGCAGGCCTGTGATCGGAAACACGCCCACCGTCATCCCGATATTCACGAGTGCATGACAACTCAACAGCGTCAACACGCCCGCGCAGAGCAGTCGACCGAACCTGTCACGCGCCCGAAAGGCTGTACTGAATCCCGCCAGCACCAGTCCGGCAAAGAGCGAGATCACCGTCACGGAACCGACGAAACCGTGCTCCTCGGCGATGACCGAGTAGATGAAGTCCGTGGGGGCCACCGAGCGGGGCAGGAACCCCAGGATGTTCTGGGTGCCGTGCGTCCAGCCCTTGCCGGTAAGGCCGCCCGAGCCCACGGCGATCATGGACTGCTTCTTGTTCCAGCCCTTGTTGAGCACGTCCTTGTCGCCGTTGATGAAGGTCAAGATGCGGTCGCGCTGGTAGGGGCTCAGCAGCGTGTAGCGCCAGATGCTCAGCTGCTCTTCCTCGGGGAGGTCGAGCTTCTGCGGAACATACGCCGCACAGAACACGGCGGCAACTGCGGCCAGGGCCAGGAAGGCCGTGCAGAACACGGGCACCAGCGAGAACCCGGCCACGAGCAGCAGCACGCCGACCACGGGGACGAATACGATCGTCGTTCCCAGGTCCGGCTGCTTGAAGATCAAGATCATTGGGATTAGCGCCACGGCCATCAATCCCAGGAAGGACCGCCACTTGCCGTAATCATGGTTCGGCCGACTGAGCAGCCAGGCCAGCAGCAGGATCAGGGCGAGCTTCGCGAACTCGGAGGGCTGGATGGTCAATCCGGCCAGGTCGATGCGCCGCTGGGCGCCCATGACCGCGTCGCCGTGGATGAACACGACCGCGAGCAACACGAGGGAGGCCGCGTAGCCCCACCAGGCCACCTGGCCCAGCCGGCGGTAGTCGATGGCGGCCAGCACCACGTGGCAAACCAACCCCACCGCAATCCAGCGGAATTGCCGGATGTGCAGCGTGGCGGTGGCGGCCTGGCCGTGATGGTGGCAGGAACTGTAGACGGCCATGACGCCGATGCAAAGCAGGGCGCCCATGGTGAGCACCACCCACCAGTTCGCCCCCTTCAGGCGTTTGAAGTCTTCCCACAGGGTTTTCATGTTCCCATTGTTCCGGCGGGGGGGAGTGTGCCGTCAAGCGCAAAGACCCCGGCCATCAAATCGTGAACGCGCGGCGCCACCGTCTGCCCCCCCGTCACGCCGTCCTCGATAAGCATGGCGAGGGCATACCGCGGCGCAGCGAAAGGCGCGAAAAGAATCATCCAGGTGTGCTTGCGGCGCCGGCCGGCGGGGCCGAACTCCGCGGTACCCGTCTTGCCGGCCATGGTCACGCCGGAGATGCGGGCGGCTTTGCCGGTGCCGTGATCGGTCTCGACCACGTCGTGCATGCCCGCGCGCACGAGTTGCAGGGCATCGGGAGACCAGTGCAGGCTGTTGACCACTTCACGATGTGCCGTGCCCAGCACCAGGCGGGGGCGCAACAGCGATCCGCCGTTCGCGATGGTGGCCGCCACCTCGGCCATCTGGAGGGGCGTGACGAGCAGCGCGCCCTGGCCGATCGAGATATTGCAGGTGTCGCCCGACCGCCACCCTTCTTTCAGCACGCGCCGCTTCCAGGCGTCACACGGCACCAAGCCCGCCTGCTCGCTGTCCACCGTGATGCCCGTTTTCTGTCCCAGGCCGAGGGCCTGCGCCATATGATAGATAGCTTCTTGTCCGCACTGCAGACCCAACTGACAGAAATAGGGGTTACAGGACTGGGCGATGGCGTCGCGCATGGCCAGGGTCTCGTGGCCGCCCGTGCGCCAGCACCCGAATTCCGCGGTGCCCAGCCTGAAAGCACCGCCGCACGGGAAACTCGTGAGGGCTGTCGCGCGGTGGTTCTCCAAGGCGGCCAGCGCCACGATCGGTTTGAAGATGCTGCCCGGGGGATAGCGTCCGGAGGTGGCACGATTCAGCAGCGGGTGCGCGTCGTCCTCCATCAGGCGCCGCCACTCGGCGGTGGGGATGTTCGGGATGAAGCGATTCGGGTCGAAGCCCGGAGCGCTGGCCAGTGCCAGCACATCGCCGTTGCGCGGGTCGAGAATGACGCAGGCGCCCCGGTCCGTGCCCAGGGCCGCCTCGGCCAGGCGTTGGATGCGCGCGTCCAGCGTCAGGCGCAGATCGGCGCCGGGGACGGGTGAGCGCTCTTCGATGATCTCGTGTTTCAGCATGGACGCCGTGATGCGCACCAGGCGCCCGCCGGGCGTGCCTGCCAAGTGCGCATTGAAGCGCTGCTCGAGACCGGAGCGCCCCACCTGGTCGGGGAGGTAGAAGTGGTACTCCTCGACTGCCGAGTCCTGCGCCAGGTTGGCTCGACCCACGTATCCGAGGACATGCGCGAGGAGGTTGGTCTGCGTGTAGAGGCGCACCGCCTCAACCTGAATGCCCACGCCCGGTAGCTGATGGCCATGCTCGGCCACCAGCGCCAGCACGCGTTCGTCGACGTCGTGCCAGGCGATGAACGGCAGCAGGCGCTGATTCCGTACGTGTAGCGCAATCTGCGCATGGGTGGTGGTGTTCGGCAGGCCGGTTCGTTCAGCCAGCGTCTGGATGACGCTCTGCACTTTGTCAACTGTGTTGCTCCAGTTCCCGCGCTGGCGCAACTCCTCGACGTAGATGGCCAGGCCGTAACTCGGGCGGTTGTCGACCAGGCAGACACCCTGCCGGTCGTAGATCTGGCCGCGGGGCGCGGGCAACCGGACCCGACGCACGCTCTGCCGGTCGAGGCTGCTCTGGAAACTCGAGTTCTGCGTGATCTGTACGTGCCAGAGCGCGACAGCCAAGCCGGCATAGCTCAGTACAATGACGGTCATTACCGCCCGCAGCCAGAACGTCTCGCGCCCCGTGATCTTATCCGAACTAGCCGACACTCGCCTTGACCTCCACATTGCCGACCGATCGATCCAGCCACCCCACGGCCAGGAAGACCAGGGGCGTGCAAACAAGCGCATAGACAACCGTGCCGGCGACCTTCAGGGCCGCCATCCAGATGGGCCAGAGCAGGTCCCCGTGAAGGCGCAGCCCGACGTACTGCACACACACCTGCAACGCCGCCGCCATGGCCCCCAAAGCTGCCGCCGTGATGGCGGATTCCCCGATGAACAGCTTGTTCCAGCGATGGATCAACCAGACACCCAGGCAAAAGCCAGCCACGGATCCGCCAGAGGGCAGCGGGCTGAGCATGTCCTGCAGGAAACCGGCGGCGGCCGCCACTGCCAGCGCCACGTGAAAGCGGCGGTTGAGCGTGTAGTAGAGCACGACAGCGAGGAGAATGGGGGCCTTGGCCTGCCCGAACAGGGGGGGCGCCGGTAGGAGGGACTGCAGAAGAGTGCCCCCCAGCACCGCGAAACTGGCCACCAACCACGTCATGTGCAGACACCCTTTCCGTGCTTCATTCCAGGACGACACAAACATAGCGGATATCCGAAACCGCTGCCGCCGGCGTCAGATAGGCCCGCATGTACAACCCCGAGGCATCCGGACTGGCCCGCAGCACGCGTCCGACCAGCAAGCCGGGAGGGAAGATCCCGCCCAGCCCCGATGTTACCACCTCATCGTCGGGATTGACGACGGCGGCCTTCGGAATGTACTCCATCCGGCAGGGATTGGGTGCGTACAGTAACTCCATCTTGTCGCGGCTGCCCAGTGAGACTCCCTGTCCCTGAAGAATACCCAGTTCGCCCGTGCGTGCCAGCCGGCACGCCACGCGGCAGGCCGGATCCGTGATCAAGAGCACGTCTGTCGTTTGCGCGGATACAGCAACTGTCTTTCCGATGAGTCCTTCCGCGGTCACGACCGCGCGGTCCGTGGTGACGCCCGCTCGGCTGCCGACATTGAGTTGCAGGGTCTGCCACCAGCCCGTCATCTCGTTCCGGGCTACGACCATGGCGGGGAGGAGTCGGCGCTGGGACTGTCGACGAAATCCCAACACCCGGCGCAGTTCGTCGTTATCCTGCCGCAACACCTCCAGCCGGATCACCTCGTTGCGTAGCTGGGTGATCTCGTTGCGGAGGCGCTGCTGGTCCTCGGCGGCGCGGATCGAGTCGCCGAAGTAGACCAGGGCGTTGCGGGCGCCGTCTGTCACGCGGGCACAGGCATCCTGGAAGGGCGCCACGATGTCTCGTGTCGCCCGTTTGGCCGGCCGCGTTGCCGGGGCCGGTAACAGCAGCAGGGCCAGTAGGGCCACCGCCACCAGAATAATCAGAAAGACTCTGCCCTTCACCGCACACTCCCGTTGCCGGAGGAGCAAGCATTACCAGCGGGGCAGTTCTTCGATGTCGGAAGGCTCAGGAACGGCCTATCACCGTTCGCCGCAGGAAGTTCAGTTCGTTCAGCACGACGCCCGTCCCCTCGGCCACGGCACTGAGGGGATCCTCGGCGACGTGTACCGGCAGACCGGTTTGCTCCGCAATGAGCTTGTCCAGTCCCCTCAACAGGGCGCCGCCCCCGGCCAGGACCATGCCGCGGTCCACAAGATCCGCCGACAACTCCGCTGGAGCCCTTTCCAGCGTGACGCGGATGGCGTCCACGATGGCCGTGATGGGCTCCTGCAGGGCTTCCCGAATCTCCTCCGAGGTGATCGTGAGCGTCTTGGGCAGGCCCGCAACCAAGTCGCGGCCCCGCACCTCCATGCTGTTCTCTTCCTCGAGCGGGTAGGCCGATCCCATGGTCATTTTGACCTCTTCGGCCGTCCGCTCCCCGATCATCAAATTGTACACCCGCTTCATGTATTGAACGATGCACTCGTCCATCTCGTCGCCGCCGACCCGTACGGTTCGGCTGAAGACGATTCCGGCCAGGGAAATCAGCGCCACCTCCGTTGTGCCGCCGCCGATGTCCACGATCATGTTGCCAGCCGGTTCCTGGACGGGAAGTCCCACGCCGATCGCCGCCGCCATGGGTTCCTCGATGAGGAACACATCCCTGGCGCCGGCATGCATCGCCGAATCCTTGACGGCCCGCTTCTCCACTTCCGTGATGTCGCTGGGTACCGCGATCAGTATTCGGGGTGCGACCAGTTTGCGGCGGTTCTGCACCTTCTTGATGAAGTACCGCAGCATGGCTTCCGTAATCTCAAAATCGGCAATAACACCGGCTTTCATCGGTCGTATGGCGATGATATTGGCCGGCGTCCGTCCCAACATCCGCTTGGCTTCGTCTCCCACCGCCAGAATCCGCTTTGTGCCGGACTGGATGGCCACCACGGAGGGTTCCCTGAGTACGATACCCCGGTCCTTGACGTAGACCAGCGTATTGGCTGTACCCAAGTCAATGCCGATATCGTTCGAGAAAAGTCCCGAAAACGTGCTCCACATAAGTCATCTTTCCGCGCAAGTCAGGTTCAGAAGTCAAATCGCGCTTAGTCTGGGCATGGTGACACACCCCGTCAAGTCCGAAGTGGTCTACAGCGGGGCAATTCAGCCTCGGCCTAGTGCTGGTGCTCCTTGCCCATCAGCACAATACGCAGGGTACTGAGGATGATCTGCAGGTCCAGACTGAACGAAAGGTGTTTGATGTAGTAGAGGTCGTACTCCAGCTTGCGAGCCGTATCCTCGATGCTGTTACCGTACGGGAAGCGGATCTGTGCCCACCCTGTCAACCCAGGCATGATGTTCTCCCGCTCCACATAGAAGGGGATGCGCTTGGCCAGCTCGTGCGTCAACTCCGGTCGCTCTGGTCGCGGTCCTACCACGCTCATGTCACCTTGCAGGATGTTGATCAACTGTGGCAGCTCATCGATCCGGTACTTGCGCAGGATGCGGCCAAGGGTGGTGACGCGGGGATCGTTGTCGCTCGCCCATACAGCACCGGTCAGACTCTCAGCGTCAATCCGCATGGTTCGCAACTTGAACAGCGTGAACAGCTTGCCAAACCTCCCGACCCGTGTTTGGGCGTAGAAGATGGGGGAGTGCGGCTCTGCGATTTTCTGCAGCAGCATGACGAAACAGAGCAGGGGAGCGGTCAGCAGCATCCCGCTCAGCGCCACGACCACGTCAAACATCCGCTTGAACCGGCGATAGACCGGCAGGCCCGACTCCATGATGGCCTGCATCAGGTAATCCTCGTTCAGCAGATCCAGGGGCATGCGGCCCTGATACGTTTCCGCCACATTGAGCGGGGTCAACACCTCGATGCCGTCGAACCGCAGCCTTTTCAGCACGGGGTAGCAGTTTGCCACCGTGCGCAGGTCGTCAAACCCCATGACGATGAGATTGACGCCGAGGCCGCGCACGATGTCGCTCAGCGTGGTTGTCGTAGCCTTGATCACGGGTACATCGTCAAGGGCGGTGGTCGCCATGACGGGTTCCTGCTCGATTGCGATGAAGGCCACAACCTTGTGGGCTGGCACCACGAACTCCCCATGCACGATCCGTAACTGCTCGCAAGCTCGGTGCCCCGTGCCGAGGATGGCTGTGCGGCACATGAACCAATGGCTGCGGAAAAGCGAGCGGTAGACCAGCAGTTTGAGAAAGAGGGCGAGCAGGCTGTACGACAGCAGCGACAACAGGAGCACGCCACGCAGCCAGAACACCCGCAGCCAAGCCGTGCACGTCAAGGCCAGGAACAGCATGGCGAAGAGGACCGAGAACAGCCACGTCACGATCAGGTTAAAGCGGGAATACGTGTACTGCATGCGGTAGCCCCCAGCCAGGTAATTCGCCAGAAGCACGCCCGCAAAAAGGAGTAGCCACCCGTACAGGTTGTCGAACAGCAATTGGCTGCGCTCCCACCGGGGCATGCGCACCAGCAACCCGATGACGCTGCCTGTGACCAAGCAGGCCAGGTCCATGGATGCGATCCACAGTGTCAACGCACGGATGTGCGACCGTGAACCCACGCCCGCTTCCCCTCCCGCTTGTCTACCGCACCGGTCTACTCCGTGGGTGTCAGCGTTTGTTTGACGCGTCGCGACAACGACTGCCAGCGACTGTCGCTCGATCCCTTGCGCGGGCGCCGCTGCCGACCCGCATCGTCCCCGTAATCGTAGTAGTTGTACCCGTAGGAATAGGCATTGCTGTAATAGGCGTAGTTCGGGTACTGGTACGTGTAGTACAGACTACTGATCCGGTGCATCTCAATGCTGTTCATGATCAGACCCAGAACGCGCGCGTCCTTGAGCATGTCCAACGAGTAGCGGATCAAAGGCTTAGGCGTACGGTTCACACGGGCTACGTAGAGCACAACGCCGATGCCCTCCGTCGCCAGGATGACTGTGTCGGTTACGCGCAATACGGGTGACGTGTCGCAGAGAATATAGTCGTAGTCGTCCTGGATCTCGACGAAGAGCTTGACCAGATCGGTGGACTGCAGCAATTCGGCAGAGTTGTCCGTGGAACTGCCTGTGGGCGCCAAGTCGAGGTTCTCGACGCGCGTCTTGCGGATGACATCGCGCAGGCTGCCGCCGGTCTTGAGCACGTCGGTTATCCCCGGTTCGCGTTCCATGGCCAGGGACCGATGGATGCGGCCCCGCCGCAAGTCCAGATCCATCAGGAGGACCCTCTTGCCCATCTGGGCAATCATGATGGCGAGGTTAAGCGTCGTCAGCGTTTTGCCCTCGCGCGAGTCCGCACTGGTTACGAGCACAACCTTCTCATTCATCTTGTTCAAGGCGGAGAGAATACTCGTGCGCAGGGCTCGGTAAGCCTCGATGGCGCCGCTGGAATGCTCCTCGGTCACGATCGGGCGGATGGCTCGCTCCAAGCCGCTGTGCGCCCAGTAGGGGACACCCCCCAGAAACGGGATGCCGAGCACGTTCTCGACGTCGCGTATCGATTGGACCTTGTTGTCGACCGTCTGCGCCAGCAGGGCCAACCCAAACCCCGACCCGAGTCCGAGCATTACCGAAATGAACAGGATCTTGAGGGGGTCGGGCCACACGGGCGTACCACCCACCTCCACGGGTTCGACAACTCTAAAATGCTCGGCCTTAAGCTCTTCCGACACGCGGATGTCGTGCAGACGAGAATAGAGCGTGTTGTAATTACTCTCGAACCGGCGGACGATGTCGTTAAGCCGATTCAACTCGCTGCGCCGCTGCGTGGCGTTCAGATTCTTGGCCTGCCACTTATACTCAGCCGCCTCCACGGCGGAGTGTTGCATCTGCAAGGCCGCGTGGCGGTCACGGAGGTTGTTGATGGCCACTTGGGCGGCGACGTCAAGCTGCCGCTTTACCTCGTCGATCTGTTTGCGCATTTCGCGTCGCGTGGGATGATCCTCGGTCAGGTTTGCGGCTAACTCCTTCTCCTTCTGCTGCAGTTCCACCAGTTTGATGCGGAGCTCAGGCCACCCGCGCCCGTCGTCAATCGGACCGCGGGCTTCCGGCGTGCGTCGCAAACTCTCGGGCAGTCGTGAACGCATGTCCTTGGCCAGCGACTGGTCCTTCTCGTCCAGGATGGGTTCCACCGTGCCGCTCTCCTTTGTCAGGGCATCCACGGCTTCGACGACCCCTACATTGGCGTCCTTGAGGAACGTGTACTGGTACTCCATGAGCGCAATCTCGGTGGATAACTGGCTGCGGCGAGCCACGAGCGCAGCCAGGTAGGAGTTCTCCATGGCCGCCCCGGCCTCCAGGCGGAGGATGTCGTGCAGGCGTTGGAACTCCGTAACGCCGTCCTGCGCGTTACGGATCTTCTCCTCCAAACGCTGGAGCTCCTCCTCCATCAGCTTGGAGGCTGTCTCTGCCGCCTCGCCCTGCATGCTCTGCCACTCTTTCTGGTGCTCCTCTATCAAGATCGACAGGAAATCACGGGCATATCCGGGTTGCTCGCTGCGTACCGTCACCAGTAGCGCCGGTCGGAAGGCGGCTGCCGGATAGGCATTGACGGGCAGAAACATCTTTGACTGCGTGCCGACCTGCTTGCCCCACTGGTCAGCCAGTCGCGCGACGACGAGTTTCTGTAACCGCGGACTCTGCAGCAGGTAGACGTGTGCCTCGGCCGACCAGCGGGAATCCTGCTCGGCCAGTTCCAGTTGCGGATCCCGATAGATCATGATCTTGCACTTGGCCTGGTACAGCTTGGGGGCTATGTTGATGTAGAGGACTCCACCCAGCAGACAGTACAGGAAGCAAACCACGATTGTCTGCCAGCGGAAGAAAAGCATGCCCAGGTAGAGTCTGAAATCAAGCGCCGAAGCCGGGGTCTCGCGTGTAATCGGTGAAGCCATAACCTGTTATCACCAAGTTTGTTGTGATAATGCCTGGATGTTCGCGGGGCGAGCGACTCAACCCGCCTAACAACAGCGAGGAACCATACACCACACAAGGGTGTACTGTCCAACGTAAAGCATGGCCATGCGCGGTAAGCGTAGGAGGAGGAGGGGGGGGCAGGCGGCGGCCAGGTTGTAGGCGCGGTCCAGATCAGAAGAGGTTCAAGACCCGGGCATGCACCTTGATGCGGTCGCCACTCTCGAGCTGGAAATCGTCCTCGGGCCGTCCTTCATCCATCAAGGGCGCGCCATTGATGACGAACGCCTGCTCATTGCCGGCTTTGTCGCGCCGCACCACCGCGATCTTCTTCATGTTGGCGTAGGGGGGCAAGCCGCCCATCTTGAGCAGCAAGTGCATCATGGTGCATGGCTCATCAGATGCAAAACGATAGATCCCCGGACGCTTCACTTCGCCCAGCACCAGGATCTCCTTCTCGTTGCCACCGAGGGCCGCGGGTGCGGCCGTCGAGAAGACGTACGCAAAGTCGTTGTTGCGCAGCCTTATGTCCGGAATCGATGACTGTCCGTTTTCGGCCACCAACTCAAGTTCCTCTCCCTGAGCCTGCGCGACCAGGGCATTTGTCACGCCGCCCCTGACGACCTTGATCTTGGCTCCTCTCAGCGTGGGCTTGAGGCCCCCGACGCGCAGCAGGGCATCATTCAGCGTGATCGCGTCACCGGAACCGATCTGGATCATGCCCGGTGCGTTGACCGCGCCATCGATACGCACCCGATCATACGAGGCCCGCTGGATGCGCACCTTGACCGTTGCGTTTCGGAAGTCGCGGCGCTTCAGCGTCTCCTCAATCTTGCGCGCAGCCTGTTCCTCGGTCTTGTTGAACAGAATCACCGGGCCGATATAGCCCAACTGCACGGCGCCGATCTCATTCACCGGATAACTACCGTCCAAACCCGGATCCTCGGCGACGGTAATGTGCAGCAGACAGTCTGACTGGATAGTGAGGTCTCCCCCGCCCCCCGGCAGGCCAGCGTCGCCCAGTAGCGCCGGCAGCGTGCCAGCCGGTTGATCCGGCGCGTCGAGGCCCACTGTCTGGGCGCTCTTCTCGGCAGCATGCTCATCAGCCAAGTCCTGCAGAACCTTGGTCAGCGTCCTCTCGCGGCGGGTTGCGCAGCCGGTAGACAACCCAACCAACATAATCAGTAACAACGCTGAACGCGTAGCCATGACCATCTGGCGTGTCATAATCTGAATACTCCCGCTGGACGACTTATGAATATACTTCCACAGTCAATGTAAGAACGGACGTTACTCACCTGAGACCATCCGGTCAACACAAAAAAACAACCCCTCACCGACGCTCGGCTTCTTCCAGTTTACGGGTGAGATCGCGCAATCCCGCTTCGATAAAAGCCGGTCGCCGTGAGTCCTTGCGCACGCCATCGAGCAACTCGCGGGCGCCCCTCGTGTCGTGGCTGCGAAGCAGGATTTCAGCCGCATTCAGCTGGCTTTCCAGCGCGGAGTACTCCTTTCGGTCGATGGCTTTCAGCGAGATGTCGCTGTAGCGCTTGGCCTCGGCCAGATTGCCGGCCCGGAGGTAAACGGCGGCAATGGTGTCGCAGACGACGGGCTTCTGCTGGCCCTGTTCGATCAACTTGGGCAGCAGGGCCTGTGCGCGCGGCAGCGTCGGCGCCTCCTGGGCGAGCGTGTAAACAAGGTTGTTCAGCACGCTCAGTTTGTCCGGGTACATGGCGTGCGCGGATTCCAGGATCTCGATGGCCCGCGCCGCCTGGCCTTGTACCCGGGCCGCTTCCGCGGCCAGCAGCAGCGAATGCACGCGGACATCGGCGGCGCGTTTGTCGATCAACGGCCCCAGCACGCTCAGGACCCGTTTCGTGTCGCCATCCACGAAGTACTCGAAGCCCAGTCGCTCGGTCCAGGCGCGCTCGCCCGGCAGGTGCTCGCGCAGGTACTCAAGCGCTGCCCGCAGGTCGGCATCCCGGTTGTGTTGGACGGTCTTGGTATAGACGAGGGTCTTGAAGAAAGGGGTTGGATCCCGGGCGTTCTCCACGCCGCGCATGGCCGCGGTGTTGGCCCAGTCCCAGTCGCGCGTCTTCAGGGCCGTCAGCAGGGCGAGCACATGCGAAGGCAGTAGACCGCGCCCGTGCGCCTGGGCGTAGCGAGCCAGTGCGACGGCGGCTCGATCGTAACCTTTCCGCAGCATGAAATCACCGGCACGGACCACCGTGCCCACGGCGAAATAGTTGCCGTTTGTCGCGTCGGTGGCCTGGGCGTCGAACCAGGCCGCCGGCTTGCCGTCGCGGGCGCCCGTCACCAGTGCGGCCAGCCAGATCTCGCCATCCGTGGGGCAGACGCGGCGCGCCGCCTCCACGTTCTGTGTCTCGCCGTCGCTCAAGGCGATCACCATGCGGCGCAGGATCGGCGAGTTGGGCAGCAGCACGACGGCTTCCCGCGCGGCCGCCTGGGCCGTGGCATAATCCCGCTGCCGCGCCATGTACGCAGCCAGGCGGTGCAAGGCCACGCCCTGTTCGAGACTGTCGCGCCCCACCGCTTTCCACCGGGCCACCGTCGCGGCCTCTCCCTTGCCGCCGGCTGCGTACCAGTCCGCGGTCAGCTGTTGCAGGTCGCGGAGGAAGGGACAACCGGCGGGTTCCGGTTCACGCTTCAGCCGGGTGGCGGCTTCCGCCATCTGCGCGCCGGTCAGCGGATCGGCCCACCGTTTCTCGATGGTCAGTTCCGCGGGCGGCAGCATCAGGGCTTGCCTGCCTGCCAGCGGCGGCTTCGCCAGTCCCACTCCCAACGCCGTGGCCAGTTTTTCCGCTGCCTGAAAGCGTTCCGTGTTGTGCAACAACTGGGGCACAATGCGCGATGTGTTGTCGATCCCGGCACGGGTCAGCTCGAACAGCGCTTCCTCATCGTAGTGGAAGACCGCCCAGATGGCGGCCAAGTTCGCCGCCAGTTCCGCCGATTCCGGGAAGGACCGCCGCATGCGTTGGGCGAGCTCAAGCGCGTAAACCGCGAGGTTCAGGTTCATCGTGGCGTTGATCTGCATCCCGGCGGCGCGCAAGTCAGGCGTGGCCGTCGTCTCCTGCACGAAGCCCCGCAGGGTTTCATAGACCTCGCTCCAGCGCTTCTGCTCGGTGTAGAAGGTGGCCCGCAGCAGTTCGCCGTCGCGTTTCAGCTCGGGGTGTCTCTCGCTGATGCGGTCCAACCGCCGGTGTGCGGCCTCGTACTGGCCGTCCATGGCCAGGGCGTTCGCGTAGAGCGTGTCGAGATGCAGGGGAAGCCCGCCGACGTTCTCGCGCCGCGCCAACTCCGCAAGTCCGCGCGTGAGAGACTGGCGCTGCACCGCTTCGGGGGTTCCGGCCAGCACTTCGTTCGCGCCGGGCACCGCCGCCAGTAACCCCCGGTAACTGCTTATGGCGGCGGCTTCGCGCAGAAATGGCGCAAGGTCTGTCCGGTCCGTCCTGTTCGGCGCCTTCAGCCCGAGCTGGTGGCTGCGAAACAGGAACCAGGCGGGGCCAAATCGCGCCACGGCCAGCGCCAGCGTCGGGTCGTTGGGGTCACGTTTCGCGAGCTGGCGGTAGGCTCTCCAGCCCAGGTCCGGCCGGCTGAGCTCAAAGCAGTAGTTGAGGTAGGTGGACAACTGCTGCTGGTCGAGTTGTTCGACGTTGGCGTTGAAGTTCCGGGCCAGCGCTTCCTCCCACTCGGTGCCCGGTCGCAACAGGGCCAGCCTGAAGAGCGGATCCAGAAAACGGGCGTCATTCGGCCACTGCTGCAGGGCGGCTTTCATGGTCCGCATGGCGCCGGCGCCGCGGTTGAGGCGGAGATTGGCCTGCACGGCCACCAGGGCATGCTCGGGCTTGCGGTACGGCATGTCGCAGTCCGCCTCGACGATCGTCTGCCACTGCTCATGCGCCGCCAGGAAGGGGAAGAGATTCCGCACCTTGTCGGCAAGGGTATGGGCGCGCGCGGCCAGAATCACGTTGCGGCTGACCTCGTCCGGTTCGCGGCGCATCGCCGCGTACTCGGCGCGCACAATGGCGACGCCGGGGAGATTGCGGTCTTGATCCGAAAGCCCGTCCACCAAGCGGATGGCCTCGTCGCCGTGGCCCAGCGACATGAGTGCCCAACTCGTGAGCACGGTCTCCATGGTGCTGAGCGGCTCCTGCAGGCGCTGCTTCTGTTGCAGGGCTTCCTGGAACTTGCCTCGCATCACGAGCACGCGCAGGTACTGGGTCTGCAGGCCGCGGTCGGTCGGGGCCAGCGCGAGGGCCGCGCGCACGGCGCGGTCAGCCGCCGGCAAATCGGATTCGGCCAACTCGTCGAGAATGCCGCCGATCATGGCGGCCCTGTGCGCCGGCCGGTGCCGGTAGACCATGATGGCCAGCGTACCGGCGATTCCCGCCGCCAGGAACACCGCCCCGCTCCAACGCAAGGCGTGCTGCCAGATGCGCGGGAGGACGGAGGCCTTGTCTGGCCGCTCCAGCTCGCCGGACGCGATGCCGGACCGCTTGCGGCGCACGAGGCTGATCCAGACGCGCCACATCGACATCTCGATCTGGATCAGGATCAGCGCCACGAGCAGCAGCGTGCCCATCGTGTCGTGCAGGAACGTGCTGCTCCACTCGGTCGGCATCTTGCGCGCGAAACAAACCATACCGGCGATGCGGATAATGTTCAGGGTCAGCACCTGTGCCAGCGCCAGGCCGAGGAACACCCCCAGTTCATACCAGCGCAACCGGAGCAGCAGCCCTGTTCCAAGGACACAAAGGAGAATGGTCACGACTGCCCGCATGCCGCTGCACGCCTCCGGCACCCCGAAGGACTTGAAGCCGGCCCGCAGAATGAACCCGTCAGCGTCGGCCCAGCAGCGGAAATTCAGGCAGTGCAGCACCCACTCGGCTCCCTTGATCGAGAGCTTCTGCATTTGCAGCTGGAGGCCGTTGAACACTTGGCCGGGCACGGGATGCATCCAGAACAGCACGAACACGGCCAGCAGCGCGTCGCGCGCGGCAACCGCCGGCAGGGCCGCGACGAGGCAGGCCGCCAGCAGCAGGCACAGTCCCAACCACTCGAACTGGTGCACCTTGAAGATCAGGCCGGCCAGCGCCAGCAGCCCGCCCGCCAGCCCGGCGGCAGCCGGCAGCCAGTCCGGCACGCGGCGGTCGGTTCTCGCCGCCTTGGGGCGCAGCAGGATCAGTACGGCGAACAGGCCTCCCAGCACGGAGCTGATGAGGCCTTCCTGCTCGGCCACGATCCGTGGCAGATTGAACGTCAGCCACACGCCGAACAACGCCAGACCGGCCGCCAGGACCAGTTTCTGCCATCCTCGCATGTCGCTCTCCTGCCGCTGTGCCTAGAATGTGTGCGAGTACGTCAGGTTCACGCCCACCACGTCGCGTTCGAAATCGTTGCGCTCGTCGTCGCCGTTGCGCTCGATGTGCTGGTAGTAGGCGTCCGTGCGCAGTTTCTTCGTGAGCTGGAAGGCGGTGCCCAGTTCGGTGACCCACGTCGTGTACTCCCCGTTGAACCCGGGATCGTCCAACGGCGCGACCAGCACCTCATTCTCGCGAATGCTGTAGACACTCGAGCCGTGCAGGATGATGATGCGCGTGAGCGGGTAATTCACCGAGCCGCCCGTGCTCCAGTCCTCGTAGTCCGGCCAGTCCTCGCGGCTGATATCCACGATCGACTTGCGCGTGAACAGCTGGGCGGATGCCAGTTCGCCGGCCCAGTCGAGCGTGTAGCCGTACGTGTCCACGAGCTCGTCGACCCACAGGTATCCCTCGCGGAGTTCCTTGCGATAGAAAAGCTGGTGCGACAGCTGTTTGTTCAGCTGGGTACGGAGCGAGGCCTCGCCCACCAGGGACACGTGGGTGTCCGTGTCTTCCTGCCAGGGCGTCGAATTGGGGTCGCTCAACTCGTCGCTGTTGGCCGGCCGCTGGGGAAGCCCCTGGCCCGCGGTGGCCGCGGCGGCGCCGGCGTAGCCGAGGCTCAGGCGCACCGTGGAGGCCGGGCTCACGGGCAGGTCCGCGCCCTTTTCGCCGGCCTGGCCGTATCCGGCAAACAAGTAGACGCCCTGCAGGTTCACGTCCTGGCGAGCGGTCGACTTGTAGTTGACCTGCCGCGCCCAGCCGCTACCGCCCACGACCAGTCCGCCGATGACCTGCAGCTCGTACACGAGCGACTCGTCGTAGGCGTACCGCTCATGCAATTCGAAGCCATCCTCGGTGGGGATGTAATCGCTGCGGGCAAGCAGGAACCGGGTGTTCTGCCGCTTGGACATGAGCCAGTCCGTCTCCGTGCCCAGCACGTTGGAGAACAGCCGGTACTGGGTGCCGCCGTAGCGGTCGTCCAACCCGCGCGCGTCGATGTAGTCCGTGAGATACGTCATCGTGTCGTAGAGCGACGTGCGCAGGTACGGTGTCCACTGCAGCTCCGTCGAGTAGCTGCCGCTGATCTGTTCGTCGGTCAGGCCGAGGAAGAAGTCGTTCTCCTGGGTCTTCAGCGGATAGTAGGAGTAGCGCGCGCGAACCGAGATGTCCATGTCCGCGTTGCGCCCCAGAATCACGTAGTTGCGCGAATCGAGCTGCGTGGTCAACGGGAACTCGGAGCCGTCCTTCAGGTAGACGCCGCGGTAGTTGCCAAACAGGTAGTCGGCGCCCGTGCCCTTCGTGCTCACGTAGCGGTAGCCGACGCTCTGGCTGAACGTCAGCGAGGAGTAGAACGGGCCGATCCGCAGCAGCGCATAGTCGGGGGGCTGGATCTCACGGTGGTTGCCGAAGCTCAGGCTCTGCCCCGCCGCGGGCCGCGCCAGGCCCGTCAGCCACAGGAGGCCCAACGTCGTCATCCAGAGCCCGTACGTCGTTCCCCACCCACTCGCCTGCCGCCGTATTGCTCGCATACGTCTCTCCCCGCCATGGCCCATGTTCGCCGCGGCTCCCGTCTGCGCGGCACGCCGGCTCAGCGCGCGCGCTCCAGCACCAGGAGCTCCGTTTCCGCCTGTCCGAAATCCTTCTCCGTCAGGAGCGGGGCGTACCGTTGCCGCAGCAGAGCCCACAGTGCGCCGCGTTCGCCCTCCGGCAGGGGCTGCACCTCCGGACAGCGGATGGCCAGCCCATACCCGCTCACCGCTGCCAGCGGCGCCTCGCACTTTGCCAGCAACGCCTCGAAACTCGCACGGTTGAGCACCCGCAAACGCTCAGCCTTGCGCTGGTCCCAGTCCGGAAAGTAGCTGAACGGTCCCAGTTCCAATCCGCGCGGCAGGTTCAGTCCGCTTTCCACCGCGAGGTACGTATCTTGTGTCAGCAACAGCGCGCCGTCCCCAGCTCTTTCGCGAAGCATGCTACCTGTCCGCCGCAGTTTGGTCAAGGGCGTCTCCGTCTTGAGCGGCCACCAGATGCGGTCACGCTTGCCGACGAACCACCCTTGCAGGGTCGGGGCTGACCCTGCGGCTAGCAGCGCAAGCGCGAGCACGAGGGCTGCCGCCAGCGGCGCGCGCACGCGGCCGGCGACCCCGTCCGCGAGCGCGGCAGCCACGCCGGCCGCGGCGAGCGGATAGACGACCGCCTGGTAATCGTCGTAAGGGAACGGGGCTGCCGCGTGGACGAGGGAGATGGTCAGCACACTCAGCCACAACCCGCCTGCCGGCGTGCCGAGGCGGCTCCACAGCCGTGCCAGCCAGGGCTTCCCTCCGCCCGCGTCCGCGGCGTTCCGCGCCGCCTGTTCCGCCAGGGCCAGCAGGCCGCCCGCCACGGCCAGGAAGTACGCCTGCACGACGCGCGAGGCAAAGCCGGCCTTGTAGGCCAGGGCCGTGAACCCGCCGCCGGTCTGGCGTCCGGCATGGTACTCGTAGAGCGCGAACCAGACGCCTTGCGGCGCGCTGAGCAGGAACGGGCCGAATACCGCGGCCAGCGTCAAGGTCAGCCCCGCGCCGAAGGCCAGCAGCGGGCTCCAGCGTCCGGCCGTGCCACGCGCGCCGGCGCCCGGCGCGGGCGCGCCCCCCCACGCCTGCGCCAGCAAACCCAACCCCACCGCCGGGGCGGCGAAGCCGGCGGATGAGCGGGTGGCCGCGGCGAGCCCGATCAGCATGCCCGCCCCCGCGGCCCACAGCCAACCCCTCCGCCGTCCCGCCCGCGCCAGGGCCAGGAAGCTCAGCACGAGCAGCAGGGCGGCCAGGGCATAGGTTTTGACCACGGTTGTGAAGTAACTCTGGAACAGGTTGACGCCTACCAGCGCGAAGGCGATGAAAGCCGCCAAGGGCCGCCCGGAGCGCGTCAGGGTGCGTGCCAGGGCTGCCGCCCCCGCCGCCCCCAGCAATCCCATTATGGCCGTGAAGCCGCGGCCGCCCGCCACCCCGAACCGATCCATGAGCGGCTGGACGACGGCGTAGACGTACGGCATGACCGGGCCCTGCGTGCTGGCGAAATCCGCGTAAGGCCGCTGCCCTGCATGCACCAGACGGGCGGCGTACAGATACCAGCCCTCGTCCTGGTTCAGATCGCCGAACCAGAGGTTGCCCGCGGCCAGCGCTATCGCCGCCCCCACGGCCAGGATCCAGAGACCCGCCCCCACGCGCGCTGCGTCTCCCGCCGACTGTGTCGTCGCTGTGTTCGTTGTGTGCATCGTCAACCGGTTGCCGGCCGGGCGCCCGCCGTGCCCGTCACGACGGCGTGGCGCCCGCGAGTGGGGCGCACCCCAGGCCCATGTGCGCGTACCGCCGCCTCAAGACCGCCAGCCGCTGGCGGAAGTCCTCCAGCGGGCGCGGCGCAGCCGGGCTCCAGGCGCGCTCCGCCAGCGCGGCGAGGCGCGGCAGGAGCAGCGGCTCCAGGTGTTCGCGCGCCGCGGTGGGTGTGGTCCAGACGTTGGCCTGCACGCCCAGGATCCGCTGCTCGGCCGCCTCGTCGATGCCCTCCGGCGTGCTGGTCCAGTTGTACACCGCCTCCAGCGTATTGAGCAGCTGAGCGTCGTCTGCGCGCTCCCCGGGGAATTGGGGGCAGTCGAAATGCAGCGGAGCGCGGGGCGAGAGGATCAGGTCGTGGCCTTCCTCCAAAGCCCAGTCGCGCAGCTCCGGCTTGTCGTGGCGCCACCACTGGACGATCACCGACGGGTCCACGCCGGTCGCGAAGGCCTCGTCGAAGACGATGGGTCGGCGCCCGTTGCGCGTGACGTAATCCGTCATGCGGCGCATGAAGAGGCCCTCCAATTCGAACGTGTCGTTGAGTTTCTCGCGCTCCAGGCGCTGTCGGACGAGACCGTCCTGCTCCCACCCCTTGCGGTTGACCTCGGCGCAGCCGAGATGCACGCAGGGAGAGGGGAAGAGCTCCATCACCTCGGTGAGCACGTTCTCGAGAAACGTGTAGGTGCCCTTCTTGGCGGGATGGAACGTGCCGTGACCGCAGCCGATGTCCGAGTAGGACCGGATGGCCGCACCGGCATGGCCCGGCATGTCCACGCCCGGCACGACGACGATCTGCCGCTGGGCCGCGGCCTCGACCAGCTCGCGAATCTCCCGTTGCGTGTAGAACTGCGCCGGCGCTCTCCGGTCGGTGGCCGTGCCGACGGCGCCCACGCGGATCAGGGCCGGGTAGCGGCGGATTTCCACCCGCCAACCGCTGTCGCCCGTCAGGTTCAGGTGCAGCCGGTTGAACTTGTGCAGGGCCATCGCGTCCAGCAGTCGCAGCAGCGTGGCCGTGTCGCACCAGTGCCGCGACACGTCCAGCATCAGCCCCCGCCAGACGTAGCGCGGCCGGTCCTCGATCAGGACGCAGGGGATGGTCACGTCTCCGCTCCGGCCGCGCTCGCGCTCCGGCCCGGGCTGCGGCAGCAACTGCAGCAGGGACTGCAGGCCGTAGAAGAGCCCCGCTTCGTGCGGCGCGTCGATGCAGGTCCATTCGGGCGTAACGTGCAACCGGTAGCCTTCCGGACCCAGCGTCACGGCCTCCTCGTCCAGCGTGATGCGCACGGCCTGACGCAGTCCGCTGGCGCTCTGATTCACGACGACCGAGTGCGCGCGGCCGGTCAGCGGTTTCAGGAGTTGCGACGCCAGTTCGCCGAGGGCCTTGAGGCTGCGCGTGTTCTTGTTCAGCACGACGCGCGTGCCTTTGCTGAAGGTGAATACGCCTTCCTGGCGTTGCACCAGTTCAGGCCAGGGGATGATCGGTATCGCCGTTTCAGCCAGAGACATGCCTGCCACCCTTCTTCCCGTCGGCGACGCCCGTCGCCGTGCGTCGACACAAAGTCCTGTTTCCTCGTCTGTCACCGGTCCGCTGCTCCGCTGGCGGGGGGCGCCCGGTTCGACTTCAGCGGTGGCAGTGTAGGGATACGACTCCATCCGTCGCAAGCCCATTATGTTGTCCACGGTGGAAACGCGCTGTCACCGGCGCGCGTCCGGACGCGGCAGGTCAGGCAGGCGGACCCGCTGCTTTAATAAGGTACGGGGTGCGGGGCGCCGACGGTGGGTGATTCGATAACTTGCTGATGAACAACCGATTGCGACACACACCGTCGATGATCGGCCGGCGGGGGTCGCAGCAGCGGAAGAATCTCCCTGAAAACCATTGACAAAAGTGGAGGCTAGTGGTGCAATCTGACGCCGTAGTGGAGGGCATGGAATCTCGTTCATCATGAGCACGGAAGGTCAGGATTTGGCGCTGGAGCAGGCGATCAGCGAAAGCTGCAGCTTTCAGGGGCGGTTTGCCCATTCGCTGGACCGGAAAAGGCGGCTGATCATCCCCTCCGTCTGGCGGGCTGTGATCCCCGCGCCGCGTTCATTGTACGTTCTGCAGGACTTCGATCGACCCTGCCTGCGGGTCTTTCCCGGTCCGGTGTGGGATCGTCGTATGGCGCCGATGCGCAACCTGCCCCTGTCGGATGCCGAGGCGCGCAGCTTCGTCCGGGAATTGGGGCTGCGCTCGGACGTGGTGATCTGGGACGCGCAGGGACGGATTCGCATTCGCGATGCGGTGCTCGACGCAGTGGGTTTGGTTGATCAGATCGTGCTGGTGGGAACGTTGGACACGTTCGAGCTGTGGGCGCCCGATGCGATGACCGCGCAGCCGTCGCTGGATACGGCCCGGTTTACGCAGTTGGCCGCCCAATACAAGCTGTAGCGGGCGGGCGGCGCCGCGCGGGAGGGCCAGGCAGCATGCATCAATCCGTCCTGCTGGATGCCGTGCTGGAGTACCTCGCGCCGCGCCCGGGCGGGGTCTACGTCGACGGCACACTGGGCAGTGGGGGGCATGCGGTCGCTTTGCTCGCGCGGGCCGGCGGCGCGGCCCGGCTGCTGGGGGTGGACCGCGATGCGGCGGCACTGGAGCGGGCGCGGGTGCGGCTGGCGCCATATGGAGACCGGTGCTGTCTCGTGCAAGGCAACTTCGCGGACATGGCGTCACTGGCTGCGGGCCAGGGGCTTGCCGCGGTGGATGGCATCGTGCTGGATCTGGGCGTGTCGTCGGACCAGTTGGCGGCGGCGGAGCGTGGCTTCAGTTTTCAGACGGACGGGCCGCTGGACATGCGCATGGACGCGCGGCAACCGCTGACTGCCGCGGATCTTGTGCGCACGCTGACAGAGGCGGACCTGGCCGACGTGCTCTGGACGCTCGGCGAGGAGCCGCAGTCACGGCGGATTGCGCGGGCCGTTGTGCGGGCGCGAGCCCAGGCGCCGATCGTGACGACGGGTGCCCTGGCTGCGCTGGTGTCCGCGGCGCTGGGCGGTCGGCGCGAGAAGCGGCATCCGGCGACGCGGACGTTCCAGGCGCTGC
Organism: uncultured Victivallales bacterium; assembly: GCA_964402115.1. GTDB lineage: Bacteria > Verrucomicrobiota > Kiritimatiellia > UBA8416 > CAYOBW01 > CAYOBW01. The sequence goes on along the minus strand of CAYOBW010000002.1, from coordinate 13,453 downwards.
GCCTGGCGGTGAACGAGGAACTGGAGAGTCTGGAACGTGGCTTGGCTGCCGCCCTCGGGCTGTTGCGGGAGGGGGGGAGGCTGGCGGTGATCACGTTTCACAGCCTCGAGGATCGGATCGTGAAACAGTGTCTCCGGCTGCACGCCGGGCGGTGGGTGGCACTGCCGGCGGGGGGGGAGGTCTGGGAGGGGGCAGAGCCGGCCGTGCGGTTGCTGACCCGCAAGCCGGTGCTGCCATCGCCGGAAGAGGTGGCGCAGAACCCGCGCGCGCGCTCGGCGAAGCTGCGGGCCGCCGTGCGAGCGGAGACTGGCGCACGCTGAGACGGGCAGCCGGCAGTGGTGCGGCCCCGGCAAAGAGGAGGAGAAGAACATGCCACGTGTTTATCGCAAGAAGAAGCAAAGAGCCAATGTGTTTCCCGCCTCCCTGGTGGGTGTTGCCGTGCTGCTGATCACCGGCGGCGTTGGCCTGTCCCTGCTGCGCGCCCGCTGCGCCGGGGTCGAGGCCGACACCGCGCGCTTGCGCAAGGAGCAGGTCGACCTGCGCGAACGCTACACGGCCGAGCGCATCCAATGGGCGCAGATGAAGGCGCCGCACAATCTGGGGGCCGCGCTCCAGCGCTGGAATCTCGCCATGACCCTGCCGCGCCCCGAGCAGGTGGTCTGGGTCTCTGACGGGAAGGCGTCGGGCGCGGAGAACCTGGCGCGACATGCGCCGGCGCTTTCCCCTTCCCGGCGCAAAGGCGTGGAATGAGCGACCCGGTTCTCACGCGGCGGTTCAAGATCTGCACGCGCCTGGTCCTGGCGGCCATGGTGGCGTTGGCGGGGCGGCTCGCCTTTCTGCATCTCGGTCCTCACGACGAGTTGCGAACTCAGATCGAGAGGAACCGCAGCGTGACCAAGCCGCTGCTCGCCGGCCGCGGGTGCATTCTGGATTGTGGCGGCGCCGACAACGTCCTCGCCCTGAGCATGGACGTCAAGGATGTCTGCCTCGACCCCAAGGTGGTCGTGGAGACCACGAATACGCAGGTCGCCACCGCGTTGCTGGCCGGAACCCTGCAGCTTTCCTCCAACTCCGTTGCCGCGCTCCTGTCCAATCCCCGCGACCGCTTCGCCTGTGTGCGGCGCAGCGTTCCGCCCAGCCTGGCCGGCGTCATCGAGGCCCGCAAAGTCCCGGGCGTGAAGTGCGAGGACGCCTCGCTGCGCCACTATCCTCAAGGCCATTTCATGTGCCATGTGCTCGGCTTCGTCAATCGCGCCGGGGAAGGTAGCACGGGCGTGGAATTGCTCATGGACAAGTACCTGCGAGGGAGCGGCGGGCTTGAAGAGCGGCGCCTGAACGCCACCCGGCACCGCGTCTACGGGACGGATGGGCAGCGGATTCCGGCCTTGCCGGGCGCCGACGTCGAACTGACCATCGATCAGAACGTGCAGTACTTCACCGAGCGCGCGCTGGACGAGGTTATGGCCGAACACGCGCCCAAGGCCGTCTGGGCCATGGTGCAGCGGGTGCGCACCGGGGAGATCCTGGCGATGGCCTGCCGCCCCGCCTTCGACTTGAACGCGTACACGGAAGTGGACAAGGAGCTGTGGCGCAACCAGGCGCTGGCCACGGTCTACGAGCCCGGTTCCACCTTCAAGGCCGTCGTCTTCTCGGCGGCCTTGAACGAACACACGGTCACGCCGGAAACGCTGTTCGATTGCGAAAACGGGGCCTGGAGCTACGGGGGGCGCGTGCTGCGCGACTACCATCCGTACGGCGTGCTGACGGTGGCGGACGGCATCAAGAAGTCGAGTAACATCATGTCGGCCAAGATCGCGCTGGGTCTGGGCGACCGGCGGCTGTTCAATTACCTGCAGGCCTACCAGATTGGCTCGAAGCTGGGGCTGGACCTGCCCGGCGAGGAGAAGGGGCTGCTGCAGCCGCCGGCGCGCTGGTCGGCCATCAGCGGCACGCGCATCGCGATCGGGCAGGGGGTGGCCGTTACCGCCGTGCAGATGCTGGGGCTCTATGGCGCCATCGCCAACGACGGCTGCCTGATGCGCCCGTATGTGGTCCGGCGGGTAGTGGCGCGCGACGGGACGATCCTGGCCCAGCCGCTGCCGGAGGTGGTGAGTCGTCCGATCACGCCTGCCACGGCCGCCCTCATGCGCCGGTTGCTGGCTCGCGTGACGGAGGACGGCGGCACGGGCGAGAGGGCTTGCGTGGAGGGCTACCAGGTGGCCGGCAAGACAGGCACCGCCCAGAAGGCGATTCCCGGCGGTTACTCCGACACCGCCTACATCTCCTCGTTCGTGGGGTTCATCCCGGCCGAGACGCCCGAAATCGCCGCCGTCGTGGTCGTGGACGAACCGCAGCCGTATCACACCGGGGGCCGCGTCGCCGCGCCCGCCTTCAGCCGGATCCTGTCGGATACCGTGCGCTACCTGGACGTGCCGCCGGTGCGGCGGACCGTGGCCGGTCGCACCGGGGGAGGGGGAGGGCGATGAAACTCGACACGCTGCTGGCCGGACTCGATTCCGCCGTCGTCGCCGGACCGCGCGACGTCGCCATCGCCGGGCTCGCGCTGGATTCGCGCCAGGTCCGCCGGGGGTTCCTCTTCGCCGCCCTGCAGGGCGCCCGCCAGGACGGCGAGACCTACGTGGCGGACGCCATCCAGCGCGGCGCCGTGGCCATCCTGAGCGCGCACGAGCTCAGCCGGCGCGAGGTCTGCACCATCCGCGTGCCCGACGCCCGCGCGGCCATCGCACACCTGGCGGTCGTGTTCAACGGGACGCCCGCCGCGCGCCTGCGCGTGGTCGGCATCACGGGCACGAACGGCAAAACGACGACCGCCTACCTCGTGCATGCCCTGTTCGCCTCGGCCCGTCTGACGCCCGGTCTGATCGGGACGATCGAGTACCGCGTCGGGGCGCGGACCATTCCCGCCGCGCGTACGACCCCCGATGCCGTCCAACTCCAGGCCCTGCTGGCCCAGATGGTACAGGCGGGCTGTCAGAGCGCCGTCATGGAGGTCTCTTCGCACGCCCTCGATCAGCAGCGCGTGGCTGGCATGGATTTCGATGCCGCCGTGTTCACGAACCTGACACGCGACCACCTGGATTACCACCAGACCATGGAGCAGTATTTCGCGGCCAAGGCGCGCCTGTTTCGCACCCTGGGCGGCGGGCAGAAGCGCGCCACGGCGATCCTGAACCGGGACGACCCGTGGACCGCGGCCCTGCGCCCGCTTGTCGCGCCTGCCGCCGCCGTCGTGACCTATGGCCTGCAGCCGGGAGCCGACGTTTGCGCCGAGGACCTGGTGCTGTCGGATGTCGGCAGCACGTTCCGCCTCGTCAGCCCCTGGGGCCAGGCGGCTGTCCGGTCGTGCCTGCTGGGCGCTCACAACGTCAGCAACCTGCTGGCGGCGGCCGCCGTGGCGGGTGTCAGCGGCATCGGCCTCGACCCCATCGTGGCGGGGCTGGGGCACGCGCCCTACGTGCCGGGGCGGCTCGAGGGGGTGCCCACGCAAACCGGCTTCGCCGTCTTCGTGGACTACGCGCATACGGACGATGCCCTCGCGAACGTGTTGCGCACGCTGCGGACCGTGACCCGCCGGCGGTTGCTGGTGGTCTTCGGCTGTGGCGGTGACCGCGACCGTTCGAAGCGCCCTGCGATGGGCCGCGTGGCCGAACAACTGGCGGACGTCGTCGTGCTGACCTCTGACAATCCCCGCCGCGAAGATCCCGGGCAGATCATCGAGGGGATCCGGCAGGGGCTTGAGGATCCGGCGCGCGTCCATGTGCAGGCGGAGCGCCGGGCGGCCATCGCGGAAGCACTCTCCCTCGCCGCCGAGGGGGACGTCGTGCTGATCGCCGGCAAGGGTCACGAAACCTACCAGGAGTTTGCCAACCGCGTCGTGCCGTTCGACGACCGGCAGGTGGTGCGCGAACTCCTGGCGGAGCGGAAGTGATGTCCACATTCTCGGCCATTGAACTCGCGGCCTGGTGCGACGGCGCCTGGGAGCCGTGCGCCCCGCCTCTCGTGGGCGGCATCACGAACAGTACGCTGCGACTGGTGCCCGGCGACCTGTATGTGGCGCTGAAGGGCGCCCGGCACGACGGGCAGGCCTTTGTCGCGGATGCCTTCCAGCGCGGGGCGTCCGGCGCCATCGTGCGGCAGGACGCCCCCGGTCAGGGCTCGGATCGGCGGCCGCTGCTGCGCGTGCCCGATCCGCTGACGGCGCTGCAGCACATGGCCGCCGCGTACCGCCGCAAGGTGGCGCCCCGCGTCATCGGCATCACCGGCAGCGTGGGCAAGACATCGGTGAAGGAGTTGACGGCGCAGGTGCTGAGCGCCCAGTGGCACACGGCTTGTACGCAGGGCAACTGGAACAACGACATTGGCCTGCCCCTCAGCCTGCTGCATATGGATGCGCGCGCAGCGTTCGGCGTGTTCGAACTGGGCGTGAATCACCCTGGCGAGATGGCGCCCCTGGTCCGGATCCTGCAACCGGAATGGGGTGTCGTGACGAACGTCGGCCGGGCGCACATCGAGTTCTTCGGCACCGAGGCCGGCATCGCCGCTGAGAAGGCGGTTCTGCTGGCTGCGCTGCCGCCCTCCGGTCGCGCCTTTCTCGATCGGAACGGCGCCCATTTCGACGCCCTGCTGCGCTGCACGGCCGCACCGGTCACCACCGTGGCCATGACAGGAGCGGCCGACTACGTCTGCCTGCGGTATGCGCCGGCAGCCGATGCGCCGGCCGTCGTGCAGGAGCGCGCGACTGGCGACACCCTGACGTTTCGACCCATTCAACCCGGGGCCTTCATGGTCCACAACTGCCTGTTTGCGATTGCCATCGCGCGGGCCGCCGGGCTGGCTTGGTCGGCTATTGCGGCGGCGCTGGAGCAGTTCAAGCCGCTCCCCCTGCGCTGGCAGCAGTCGCGCTGGTGCGACGTCCTCGTGATCAACGACGCGTACAACGCCAATCCGACCAGCATGCGGGCAGCGCTGGATGCGTTTGCCGCTGTGCACGTGGAAGGTCGGAAGTGGCTCGTGCTGGGTGGGATGCTTGAACTGGGAGACCAGGCGACGGTCGAGCACCGCGCGCTGGGCGCCCATCTGGCGGGCGGGAGCTGGGATGGCGTGCTGACGGTTGGCGATCTGGCGCGGGGTGTGGCGGACGGCGCGGTGCAGGCCGGCTTCCCCGCGGCCCGAGTGCTGACCTGTCCGTCCAACGCCGCCGCGGGCGAGGCGTTGGCCATCGCGTTGCGCGCCGGCGATGCGGTCCTGCTCAAGGGCTCCCGCGGTTTCCGACTGGAGGAAGTGGTGCAGCATTTGCATGCAAAAACGGAGGGCTGAGGCCATGATGCCTGCCGAGATTAAACGGGAGACGCGCGGCGCGGGAGGGCTCCGACCCACGGTTGGCCGCGCGGTGCAGTTGCCGGTTGTGCCGCGTCCGCCTCTCGCGGTTCGTGAACGGTCGGGCTGGCGGGGGACCGCGGCGATTTGCCCGAACGGAGACCCTCCCCCGTTGATGCTGTGGGGTGAGGACGACCGACGCTGAGCCGGCGGGTGCGACGAAGCGTGTCGGCGCGCCAGGCGCGTCCGCCGGACTGTGCGCGCGGGGATGGGATTTGCGGAATGGGGGAAGTCATGCAGGCGGCTTATCGGCATGCGCTCGTGTTGGGACTGGGCGCCAGCGGCGAAGCGGCAGCCCTGTTGCTGCACGCGGAGGGCGCAGCCGTCACGGTGGTGGACGCCGCGGACACGGCCGACCTGCAGCCACGCGCCGCAGCCCTGCGCGGGGCTGGGGTGACGGTTGTCACCGGCGCTGCCAGCCTGCCGCAGGATCGCTTCGACGTGTGCATTGTCAGCCCGGGCGTGCCGGCCGACGCGGCGTGGGTGCTGGACCTGCGGAAGGCCGGCGTGCCCGTGTTGTCCGAGTTGGAACTGGGGGCCCGCCGTTCGCGCTCGCGCCTCCTGGCCCTCACAGGCAGCAACGGCAAGAGCACGCTGGCCCGCTTGTGCGGGGATATTCTCACCCGCGCGGGTTTTGCCGTGGAAGTGGGCGCCAACTATGGAAGACCGCTTTGTTCGCTCGTGCGGCAGAATCCGCCGCCTGACTGGATCGTGGCCGAGGTCAGCACGTTTCAACTCGAACACGTCGAGCAGTTCAGGCCGACGGTTGCCATTCTGCTGAATGTGCATCCCAATCACCTTGACCGCCATGGCAGCCTGGCGGTCTATGCGGCTCTGAAGGACAGCATCTTCGCCAACCAGGGCGCGGGCGATACCGCGGTGGCGCCGGCGGACCGGCGTGCCGCGACGGCTGCTGCCGCGGGGCGGGGAGCGGTTGTGGCCGGTTTCGGCCTGGACGCCAAAGCCGATTACCGCTACCGCCCGGGGGGCGTGACGTGGGGCGGGCCGGACGGTGGCGAAATCAGCTTGTGCGACACCCTGTTCGACAACCCCGTGCTGGGTCTGACTGCGGCGGCAGCGTGCGCGGCCACACTGGCCTGTGGCGCCACCCCTGCGGCGATCGTGGCCGCAACGCGCGCCTTCCAGCCCTTGCCGCACCGCCTGCAACTGGTCGCCGAATGCGGGGGCGTGCGCTTCGTGGACGACTCCAAGGCGACCAACCTCGCCGCGATGACGGCGGCCCTCGAACGGATCGCTGGCGGGGTCCGCCTGATCGCCGGCGGACTGCTCAAAGAGCATGAACTCGAGGGAGTCAAAGAAGTGCTGGCCAAACGGGTCCGGAAGGTCTATCTTATCGGCCAATCGTCGCCTGCCATGGCTGAGGCGTGGCGCGACGTCGTGGCCTGCGTTGTGTGTGGGACGCTGGATCGGGCCGTGCTGGAAGCAAAACGAGACGCACTCCCTGGCGAAACCGTTTTGCTGTCTCCGGCGTGTGCGAGCTTCGACCAGTTTCGAAACTACGGTGAACGGGGAGATCGTTTCAGGCAGATGGTGGAGTCTGAGCGTGAGGAGAAGTAAGATGAAGACGGCGACGGTATGGGGTATGGTAGCGGCGGTGCACGTGGTTGTGGTGGGCGGGTTGGCCTTGATTTCGGGATGCGGTACGCCGACAACCCCGATGCCCCCGACGCAGGATCCGACACTGCCTGGCCCGGTCGTGGCGGACCAGCCTCAGTCCAAGCCTTTCGCAAAGCCGGTGGATCTGGACCGGCCAGCCCCGGTCCCGGCTCCGGCGGTGGTTTCCAAGCCCGCCAAGTCCTGGGCGCCCGAGAGCACGACGACTTACATCGTGCGCAAGGGTGACGCGTTGTCCTCCATCGCGAAGCACTATGGGCTCTCCACGCGCGACATCGTCGCGCTGAACGGCCTGAAGAGCGCCAACCAGTTGCAGGTCGGCCAGAAGCTGCTGCTGCCCGGCAAACACAACGTCGACGCGTCGAAGCCCCCCGTTATCACGCACAAGACTGCCCCCAAGGCCTCCGCAACGACGACGAAGCGTGCGGCGGCAACCGCCGCCCCGGCGGCGGCTGGTGGCGAGTACGTCGTGAAGTCCGGCGATATGCTGTCCAAGATTGCCCAGCGGCATGGCACGACCACGCAGAAACTGCGCGATGCGAATGGGCTCAAGAGCGATCGCCTCAGCGTCGGCCAGAAGCTCAAACTGCCCGGCGCGGCGCCTGCCGCGGTGGCGGCTAAGGTCCCCGCGCCCGAGGTGCTGGAACCCGCTCCGGTCGTCAAGCCGGCGCCCGCCGTGGCTGCGCCCGACACGTTGGCGCCGCCCGTGTCGAATCCGCCAGTCGACCCAGCGGTTGTGCCTGCCCCGGTCACAGGCGCAGGTGCCGCTGTCACGCCCGCACCTGCCGTGGACGTGAAGCCGGCTGCGGCCACGACGTTCGAAACCCACACCGTGAAGGAAGGCGAGGACCTCTACTCCGTCGCCATCTGGTGGGGCGTGCAGGCCGAGGAACTGAAGAAAGCCAACAATCTGACCGACTCCAAGCTGACGCCCGGCCAGGTGTTGAAGATTCCGATGCCGGCCCAGTAAAGTGCGGGGCCATGTGCGTGGGTTGCGTCTGGCGTTGGTTGCGGTTGTGGTCCTGCTGGTCTCCATCGGCATGATCATGCTCGCCAGCGCCAGCAGCGTCAAAGGCGCTGGAAGCAAGTTTGGACACAACCCCGCCTACTTCGTCCTGCGCCAACTCCTCTGGCTCGTGGCGTCCTTCGTCGTCATGTGGGTGCTGGCGCGGTGCGATTACCACTGGTGGCGCAAGCGGCGCTTCGTGCTGGTTGGCGCCTGTTGCCTGCTGGTCGGACTCGTGCTGGTCTTCGTTCCCGGGATCGGCGGACGGATCAGCGGGAGCCACCGCTGGTTGCGAGTGGGCCCCTTGAGCGTCCAACCCTCCGAGTTCGCGAAACTGGCCATTCTCGTCTTCATGGCCGGCTGGTTGGCGGACATCGGTCGGCAGGCGGATCGCGGCGTGCGCCAGTGGCGTACCGTGTGCAAGCAGGTAGGACCGCCCTTGCTGGCGTTCGGGCTCACGCTGGGGCTCATTCTTGCCGAGCCTGATTTCGGCACGATGGCTCTCACCGGCGCCGTGGGCATGGCGATCCTCTTCGTGGCCGGCGCGCGTTTCTGGTACCTGTCCCTGCTCGGGGCGGGCGGGGTTGCGCTCTTTGCCGGGATGGTTTACCTGAACCCTGTGCGCTTGATGCGGATTTTCGCGTTCCTGTTCCCGTCCAAGTATCCGGATGCTGCCTACCAGTTGAAGCAGTCGAAGATTGCGTTCATCTGCGGGGACTGGTTCGGGGTCGGGCTCGGGCACAGCATGCAGAAGCAGCTCTACCTGCCCGAAGCCCACACGGACTTCATCTTCGCGATTCTCGGCGAGGAATTGGGCTTCGTTGCCACGTTGGTGGTTGCCTCCCTTTTCGCGGCTTTTCTCATCCTCGGCATGCGTATCAGCCTCGCCGCGAAAGACCGGTACGGCCAGCTGCTGGGTTTCGCGATCACGCTGATGATCGCGCTGCAGGCGACGATCAACATTGGCGTGGTTGTGGGCTGGCTGCCCACCAAGGGTCTGGCGCTTCCCTTTATCAGCTACGGCGGTTCCGCCCTGCTGGTCGCGCTCATGGGTGTCGGCATCCTGCTCAACATCAGCCTGCACGCGGACAGTCTCTGGGAAGACGACCATACGCGGGTTTTCCGCGATCGCACGCACACGTTTCACGAGTGAGAGCGCCAGGCCAGCTGTCGAGGCTCACCGCTCTCGCTTCCTGACGGGGAGCCGGCGCCTCAGAGCGGGTGTGGTAAGGCGATCGTCAGTCTGATGCGCGTGCCCTGGCCCGGGCGCGAGTCCACCTCCACGTTGCCGCCCAAGTGCAGCAACCGCTCGCGGATGCTGAACAGTCCGAAGCCCCCCTCCCCGGCGTGCCCGATCGCGTGTGGGGCGAACCCCTCGCCGTCATCCGAAACATCGATCTGGATCAGGTTGTCCGCTGTGTGCACCCGGATCCGTGCCAACTTGGCATGAGCGTGTTTGACGGCATTGGTCAGCAACTCCTGTACCGCCCGGTAGAGCAGCACGGCGGTGTCGTCCTTGATGGCCAGCTGGGCCGACTGCGGCTCATACACGATGCGCAGGCCGTAGCGCTTCGTCATGCGCTCCGCCAGATCCTGCAGGGCAGGCGACAAGCCCAACTCGCACAGCACGGGCGGGCTTAACTCGAACGTCAGGGCGCGGGAATGTTCAATCGCTTCCCTGAGCAAATCCGAGACCGACGCGACGGCGGTCTTGAGGTCAGCCTCGGCGCCCCGGTTGGCCATGTCGAGCTTGAGTTTGGAGATGACGAGCAACTGGCTCAGCGAGTCATGCACGGCGGTGGCGATGCGCCTGCGTTCCCGCTCCTCGGTGAGCAGCAATTCCGATGCGAGCAGCCTGAGCCGCTCCTGGTGCTCGCGAAGTTCCTGGGCCTGCCGCAGCAGGCTATCGTCGCGAACCTTGATCTGGTCAAGCATGGCATTGAAGCTGCCCACCAGGTCGCCAATCTCATCCGCGCTTTCGCGGCTGGCACGCAGGGTGTAGTCCGCCGCTCCGGCGACGCGTCGCGCGACGGCTGCGAGATTCTGAATCGGGCTGGACACGAGCCGCTGCAGCCGTAACGTGACGACGAACGAAGCGGCGATCGCAAACGCCATGATCACGAACACAACCGCGGCAAACCGCGCCAGCCGCGTGCGGCATCTTAGCATGGCGGACTCGATCAGCACGGCGCCAATGACCTCCTGGTCAAGCGTAACAGGTTCGCTGCAGCGCAGCGTGTGACCCGCCTGCACGATGCTGACCTTGGTCTGCAGGCAGTCCGGCGTGGGGTCCGCGCCAACAGCTTGCCGGTAGGAGGCGAACCGCTGCCCCTTGCTGTCGTACACGGCGGCGGCCAGCACATCTTCGTTCTCGCTGAGCGACGTCAGGATGCGCTGGGCTGTGTCCGGGTCGCGAAAGGTCAATGCCGCCCGGCAGTTGAACGCCACGATGCGGGCGAGCGTCACCGTTTCGTGGCGGATTTCCTTGCGGAAAGAGTAGACATCGAAGAGGAAGAAGGCCGAGGAGGTGGCCAGCAGCACAAACGTGCAGACCGTTACACCCAGCAACGTAATCTTAAGGGGAATGGGCAGCCGCCGCAAGACGCTCACGGGGAGGCCTCCCGTTCCCGCTGTTTGCCGATTTCCAGCAGCTGTGCGCTGAGCTTGATCCCAGCCCGCGCGGCGGCGGGCGCGTTGATCTCAAACCTCAGTTTTCGGTCCGCCAGCCGTAAGCGGATCATGCCGCCGGCACGCAGAAAGCCGTCGTCTTCTCCCACCGTGAGCACGGGGCTGCCGGCCGTGTGCGCGAGAAAGGACTGCTGCCTGAGATCGTCAGCGTCGTTCAGGAAGAGAATGTGGCAGCCGTCGGCATCGCGCGGCGTGGCGCAGTGGCGGAGCAGCAGGGGGCGGCCTCGCACGAGCTTCCCGGTCAGCACGGCGCCGCATTCCCGGAGCGTGTGACTGGAGAGGACGCCGATTACCAGCGGGGCGTTGGTCGCGAACACCCTGTCGTCGGGCCACTGCGTGAAGTGGGCGAAACTGTGCACATACACGAGCTTGAGCGCCTCCAGCGGCACCCCCACCGCCGTCCCGGTCGCCGTGAGGGCTGGCGCAGCCGTGAGCTGGTTGGCCGCCAGAAGGCTGACGGCCAGAACGGCTGTGCGCATGATTTTGTTAGCCTGCACGCCTGCAACCTCAGCTGCGCCCGCCCGGCTGGGTTAGAACCGGAGCGTCATGCGTCCATAGACCCCGCGTTCGACTTCCGTGCTCTGCGTGGTCAGCAGGAACGAGGGGCCATACTCGTAGTGTGAACCATTCAGGAGGTTCTGTCCGACCACGGCGAATTCCAGGCGTCTGGTCGCGAACCAGGTCAGGCTCGCATCCAGTTCCAGGTAGGCGTCGAGCGCCTCGATCGGAATCTCATCCACGTACCGCAGCCACAGGTTCAACTCTGTGTGCCCGGGCAGGTTCAGGCAGGAAAGCAGGCTGGCCTGGTGGAGGGGGATATCCTCCTCGAACGTCTCTTCCGTGAAGATGTCGGCACTGCCGGGGTCCGGCTGCAAGTCGAGGGTCATGACGGTGTAGGCTCCGCGCAAGGTCCACCATGCCAGCGGCTGCCAGCGCGCCACGCCTTCGAAACCGTAAGCAGTCCCGTTGATGCCGTTGCGCAGCGCGAAAGGCGCCGGCAGCGTTTCCGCCTGCGGCTCGACGGACTGCACGTCGTAGTAGGCGTTGTAGAAGGCTGCCAGGTCGAAAGCCAGGTTCTCGAGCGCCTGCACGCGCTGCCCCAGTTCGTACGCATTGAGTCTCTCGGCCCCGAACACAGCGTCACCCATGATCATGGCCGGTAACGTGGGCTGGCCAAAGAAGGTCATGCCGGGGCGCTGCAGCGTGCGCAGGAGTCGCATGGAACGCTCGACGCGGGAGGGCGTGCGCACGGCGTGCGCATAGGCCGCCCATGTTGTGAGGGCCGCATGGGGCGTGAAAGCCAGGCGCGCGTTGGGCTGCGGTTCGTAGCCTGTGTAGTCGTTGTGCTCCAGCTTGCTGCCCAGCGTAGCCTTCAGGCGGTCCTCGACCAGGGCGATCTCATCCTGCACGAACGCACTGAGCGTCACGTCGCTGTGGCGGTCGTCCGTGTACCACTGGGTCTCCGAGGCGCGCAGCCGGTCGCCGGTCCACCGGTAGCCGAAGCCCCAGAGCAGTTCATGGCGCTTGTGCAGCGGGAACCGGTGCTGGAAGTCGAGGTCCGCCGTGTGCCGGCGCTCGCCGTACGTGACTTCATCGCGCTCCGTGTAGTCGTAGTAGGATTGGAGAATCCAATCCGAAGCGGCGCTCACGTCGTGTTGCCAGCGCAGGCGCAGGTTGTTGCCGCGCATTTCCACGGTTTCGGGCACGGGGAGAAATCCCGCTGCATCGGGTAGCAGCAGCAACTGGCGGGCCCTGCCCGCGTAGGTGTCGCCCGCCAGCGTCAGCGTATCGGCGGCGCCGGGTGTCCAATCCACGCGTCCTCCGCCCCGCGCCTGCCGCCAGTCGTCGTGCCCATCGGCATCGCCCACGGCGCCCGCATCACGCTCGAAGGCCTTCAGGTACACGCGGTAATCGAGCGTGTCGGCGACATGTGCGCCGTAGCGGATGCTGCCGAAGGCCCGCTCCTCCGTGCCGATGCCCGTGGTGATCTCCGTGCCGAGCGTTTCCGCGGCAGGCTTGCTGACGATGTTGACCACGCCGTTGACCGCATTGGCTCCCCACATCGTTCCGCCGGGGCCGCGGACGACTTCGATGCGGGCGATATCGGTCAGCAGCGGATCCTGCACTTCCCAGAAGACGCCCGACATCAACGGATTGTAAACCGTGCGCCCATCCACCTGCACGAGCATGTGGCGGGCGTACCGGCCATTGAACCCGCGGGAGGTGATGGCCCACTTGTTGGCCTCCATGCGAGCCACCTGCAGCCCCGGCACGAGGCGCAGGGCATCCGCCACGGTGGTGGCGCCGGTGCGTCTGAGGGTTTCGCCCGTGACGACCGACACCGCAGCCGGTGTCGCCTGCAACGTCTCGGCTTTGCGGGAGGCAATCGTCACGGTGATATTGGTCAAGTCCCGCAGGTCCATCTGCGTGAGGTACGCGTAGGGCGAATCGCCTGCGCCGGCGGCGGGTGCGAGCGCCAAGGCGAGTCCGAAGCCGGCTTCGACGCTGGCACAGATGGCGCGTTGGTGCATGCTGCGCTTGGAAGTCGCCCGGATCCCAGCTCCCGCCGGTTGCCTCATGCTGTGTTCCTCCTTCGGGGCCACGCGCCCCACGGCCGTGTCGCTTAACATACTGTGAGCACGGCCCAACGTCAAACGTTTGTCTGCGTCCGGGGCGGGCAGGCGAGGCATGGAGACGGCCGTCCCCGGCCGTTACGCTCCATCTGCC
>CAYOBW010000001.1:63644-104793 GCA_964402115.1 uncultured Victivallales bacterium | reverse complement strand
TCATCCCCAGGCGCCAACGCCCGCCGTCACGGTGCCGAGCTTGCGAGGCTACCGTCCGCGGCGTGTTGGCCTTGCTTTCTTCTTCCCGCCGATCATTGAGCATGCCGCACGGCGATGCAAGGTTGCACTGGCAAATCAGTCTTCCGATCCGCGCTCTTCCGGAGCCACGCTTCTTCCGAATTCGACCAAGCGGATGGAGTAAGTGTAACCGACTAAGAGTGGGAGTAAGTGTGTCGAGTAAGTGCAGTTTCACACTTCATCGCTCCACTTCGTCCCCACACTTACTCGGTTACACTTACTCGATCTCATCTTCCCGGCCAACGATGCCGGTGAAGGGCGCGCTAGCGCGTACCTTCGACTGGCTGGTTCTGCGCCCTTCTTGCTTTCTCAAGTTCTTGGTGAGCCGTCCGCACATGCACTTCCAGTCGGGAAACGCGGTTTGAAAGGGTGTTCTCCTCTGATATCCATGTTGGGCTCTGCGCTGCGAGGCACCCAATGCACGGTCCTCCTGAGTGCAGACGGGGCGCGCAGACGTTGCGATGATGCTCAATGAGGTCATCCTCGGCGGCACGAAGCTGTGAGTCGAGGTGATCAAAGCGCGCCTGCAGCCTGCTGATCTGAATCGCACCGCTGTGGGCACACCCAAAGGCGCCGAGAATTGCCAGAATCATTATCGCAAATGGCTTCATCTTCTCACGCAGAACGTGTAGGCTGTGCGGCGGCGGTACGCCGTACGCACCAGCCTCATGGTTGTGAGTTCACTCTTTCAATTTCAACTCACTGATCTCGGTGATCCAAGGCCCCGCGATCTGGGAGGCCGGATTACTGTCAGGCAGCGGGAAGTGCGAAATCTTGACCCGTGCTGTCACTGTCTTATTGAGATATGAAGCTTCTCGATCCTTGTGGATTGCACCATTTCGGATGAGGATAGTCTTCGACCCCACCGCTATCTCTGATAGTCCACTTCCTTTGGGGAACGTGCCACTGTAAGGCCTCAATTCTCCACTGAGTGTTACATAACGGCTCTGGCCTACCGAAATACTCTTGAGAACGGCGTTCAGGTCATCAGGTATAGAGACAACCTTTCGTGTAGCACACGATGTCATTGTCAGGAGTGCTATTGCCATCAAGGTGAGCTTGAGCATCGAGTTCTTGATCATCTTTTTTTTCCTCCATCTCACAACGTCTGTATTAGACGGCTCGATGTCGCAAATACTGCTAGCCGCCATTTTCCGCTCTACTTTGCCCGGGCGACAACGGAGCCGACCGGAACCTATGGGGAATGTAACCTTGCAACGGTGCGGTCGCAAGCAATATGCGACGTGCACAAGCGTTCTGATTACGGGCCTTGCTGCCTGGTTACGTCGTTCGACGCGGGGTCGGGGCAGACCCCGGAGGTGAGAGGGTCGGCTTCTTGCCGTGGTTGCCGGGGTCGGGCCAATTCAACCGGAGCGTTTGATCAGGCGGCTCCAGGCCAGAAACCGGCCGGTGATGAGCGTCTTGAGCAGCCGGTAGAATCCGCCGGCTGTGTCGTCCGAAGGGTCACGGAAGGGTAGTTCGATCGCCTGAACTGAGAGGGGCTGCTCAAAGAGTTGCTTGTCCGCTTCGGCCTGGGCCGTGAGCGTGGTCGTTTCCGGTGCCTGCACCTCCGCTTCGCGCTGGCGCTGCCGGAGCCGGTCCAGCGGGCTGACGACGGCGGCAGGCAGGATGCAACGACCGTAGAGCAGGGTGGTCTTGATGCTGTCGTGGCCCAGCGCCTCCTTGGCCAACGTTGCGTAGCAGGGGCGCGAGCTTGCGAGCGTACTCTGCCTGCGCAGGTTCTGCGCTTGTTTCCGCACCCATCAAAACCCGTCGGTCACCCGAGCGCCAGCTCTGCCGCTGATAACCGTCCTCGTCGTCGTCCTCGTTCTCGTCCTCGATCCCCGCTTCTTCGAGTACGAGGACGAGGACCGTTCGCTTCGCTCACTGAGGACGAGGACGATTTCGTTCCGACATTCCTTCATCATTTCCCTCAGAACATCTGTCCCGTGGACGTCCACGTCGGAAGTCACGGGCCCGACCAGGAGTTGGTGACTTCCCGGGGCATCTACCGGGAGCGGGATGTGCTGTCCGTCCCCCCTCCAGCGCGACCAACCCCCGGCACGCTTACCGCCGTGCGCAGGAGGACGGCGTCACCGGCCAACTCGGCGCGCACGGAGATGTCGGCGGGAGTCGGGGAAGACGCGCGCGCCACGAGGACCGTCTGCACGAGCCGCTCGCCCGGCGCCAAATCCACGGCCAGCGTGTCGGGCGCGACGGTCGCGCCGGCGCTCGCCAGGCGCAGCGCGCCCCGCAGCGGGGCCTGCAGCGGGGCGCTCACCACGACACGGACCGCGCCGGGCTGGCGCGCGAGGGCGGTGAGGTTGAGGTTCGGCGCGCACGCCTCGAGCGCGTAGGAGGTCATCGGCGCCAGCCCGTAGCCCAGGGCGTTCATCGCCACGTCGAGGCGGTACAGCGGGTCCTGCATCAGCGTCACGCGCCGGTCCAGCGCCGGCGTGGTGGTGGCGTATACCCGCAGCGCCCCCTGCTCGCTGACGATCAGCTCCTCGCGCCAGTCGCCCTCGATGTCTGCCGCGAGAATGGCATCGCCGCGCAGGCGGGGGGTGAGGGCGCCGCCCTCGTAATCGGTCACGACATTCCCGCCCTCCAGGATCTCGCGCTGCAGGTCCGCGTCCCAGTACACCGGCAGCCGGCCGAACTTGAAGTCCACCTCGCGGCTGAGCACCGCCCCGGCGGCGCTCCACAGCCAGCGGTCGCCGGTCGGCTTGTGATCGTTCGAGTCGGCCGCATAGCACTCCGCGCCCGCGTGAACGGGGTCGATATCGGCGCAGAGGCCCTGCGAGTGGATATGCCGGGTCGGCTGGTTCCACCCCCACAGGCGCCGGCCGGTGGCAGCCTCGACGAGGCACATGGTGTCGGCGGCGCGGGCCGGCTCGATCCCGTAATAGATTTCGAGCCCGGGGCGGCCGGGCGCGATATCGCCCACGTAGCAGTGATCGGGATGGCCGAGGCCGGTGGACCAGAGCGGGCTGCCGTTGTCGTCCAGCACGGCGCTGCCCAGCACGACCTCGTCGCGGCCATCGCCATCCACGTCGGCGGCGTGCGTGAAGTGGCAGCCCTGACCGTGGTAGCCGCGCCCGCCTTCGCTGTCGCGATAGGACCAGAGCGGCTGCAGCGTGTCGCCGCGCAGGGCGTAGGCCTCGACCTTCATGATCGTGTACGTGCCGCGCAAGGCCAGCAGGCAGGGCGTGCGGCCGTCGAGGTAGGCGACGGCGAGCTGGTTGCGGCTGGCGTAGTTGTACCCGCGCAGCCCCTCGCCGAAGCCGGTGCGGTCGGGCCAGGGCACGCGCACCCGCTCCCGGCCGGTGGCGCCCTCCCGGATGCTGAGCCACTCTGCCCCGCCGCGCACGCGGCCGTCGGGATCGCGCGGGTCGCCGTCGCCGGTCTTGACCGCGACCTCCGCGCGGCCGTCGCCGTCGAAGTCGTACACGAGGCAGGGCGAGTACCAGATGCCGCGCTCGATGGCCCAGCCCAGGCTGAGCTGCCAGAGCGGCGTGCCGTCGTGGCGGTACGCCTCGAGCGTGTAGGGCGCGGGCGACCGCTGCCAGTAGCTTTCGTACGGGTCGATGTTCTCGCGGGGCTGCTTGAGCACGAAGTCGTAGCGGCCATCGCCGTCGAGATCGCCGAGGCCGCACTTCTGGAAGGTGTGCGCCCCGGCGAGCGCAAGCCGCCGCCCGGCGGGCTCGGCGGGAGCCGCCAGCTCGTCCGCCCGCACGGCGGCGACCCCCTCGTCCGCACTCTCGCGCCCGGCGGCAGCCACGCGCCGGACGCGGTAGACCCGCGACGTCGCGCCCGCCGCCGGCGGGGTCGAATCGAGGAAGTCCGTGGTCCGGCGCACGGGCTCCGGCGTGAGGCGCCGCGGCGCGGCCCCGCCGTCCGCGCGGTAGACGTGAAAAGCCACGTCAGGCGGATCCGCGGCGAGCAGCCGCCAGCCGACGTAGACGCCGGCGGCGGACGGGTAGGCGACGAGCCCGCGGTCCAGCTTCTCGACCACGCGTTCCCGCGCCCCCCCTGCCACCCGCGGCTTGGGGACGACGACTGGCACGGTCGTGAACTCGATGTAGTCGTAGTAGGCGTGACCGGGATTGCCCGTGTGCGCGCAGGCGTCGTCCACCCAGCAGGAGAACACGCCGTTCGTGATGCGGGCCTCAGCGACCAGCACGCCGCCCGTGAAGCGGCGCCAGGTGCGGCCATCCAGCGACACCGCGACCGTACGCCCCACGCGCAGGGACACGTCGTAAACGCCGTTGGAAAGTCCGGTGACGCGGGTGTGCAGCGGCGGCGCGCCCTCCTCGGGCGTGCCGCGATCGGCAGCCACGACGGGACTCTGCAGGACCACGCCGCCCGACCACTTGGTCGCCGCATCGGTATCCTTGCTCCACAGGTTCCAGTGCGTGGGTGTGCCGCGATCGGCCTGCCAGGCCGCCGCGGGTTCGCTGCAGGTTTCGGCCTCGAAGCGCAGCACCGCCGCGCCGGCCGGCGCGGCGCCCAGGCCCCAGGCCGCCAGCAGGACAGTCCGGCACCCGAGCGCATTTCGCCATCCAGCTCGCCGCATCTGACCTCCTCCCACGCGAAACGTGCGGGCCTTAGCGCTCTTTCCCGGCTTCGAACCAGAGCGCCAGGGGCACCCCCCAGGGCGTTTCCGTCGAGAGCGGCAGGTCGAGGGGAAACCGGCAGGTGGCAACCGTGCCCCGCGGCTGCCCCGGCACAATGCTCAGGCGGGCGCAGATCAAGCCGGCCCGATGGAAGGCGAGCCGCAGGCCGAGTCCGTCGCGCTGATCCCAGTCGGGCGGCAGCCCCGTGCCGTCGTCGGTGACCCGCAACTCGCCACTGTCGGCGTAAACGCGCACATCCACGATAATCCCTTTGGGCTTGCCGTGCCTGACGGCGTTCAGCACCAGCTCGTGGGCAATGAAGTAGAGCTGCGTGGCGATGCGCTCGTCGCGCACCGGTGTCTCGCGCGCTCCGGTATGGACCAGGCACGGCACATGGAAAACCTGCTGCACGTCCTCGGCCAGCTTCTGCAAGGCCACCGCCAGACCCTGCTCGTCAAGGCTCACCGGGCACAGCCCGCGGTTGATGGCGCGCACCTGCTGGATCGCCTCGGTAATCAGCGCGGCGATCGTGGTCGCCTGTTCGGCCACGTCCGGCGCCACGGTCCGCGTGCGAGCCGCCAGCGCGTCGCAGAGAAACCGCGTGCCGGCCAGCTGCTGGCCGACGGAGTCGTGCAGCGTGTGCACGACACGGTGGCGCTCATGCTGGAGCACGTTCAGCAGCTCCTGCTCCGCGCGCACGAGGCTGCTGATGTCACGGGCGTAGACAGCCACGGCGTTCACGCGCCCGTCCGGCCCCTTGACCGGCGTCAGCAGCACATCGTAGTGCCGTTTGCCGCTGGCATCCTGGTGGCGGAGCGGTTCGCCGGTTGACAGCACGCGTGCGAACGCCGCGTGGCGGCAGGCTGCCACTTCGGGCGGAAACGTGTCGAAGATCGGCACGCCCACGAGGTCGGCGGTCACACGCCCCATGCGCCGCGCCAGCGTCTCGTTGGCCGCCAGCACCCGGCCCTCGCGATCGAGCAGCAGGGCGGGATCGCTGGCCGAGTCCACCAGCGTCTGCATCAGCGCGCGCTCCCGCTGCTCGCGGGAGAGGTCGAGACAAACGCCCAGCAACCCGGTGACGGAACCGCCGCCGTCGTGCAGCAGGTAGGTGGCCAGCAGGGCCGGGAACAGCGTGCCATCCTTGCGCGCCAGCGTGATCTGACCCCGGTACCCCTGTGCGCCGTCCAGCATGGCGGCAGCGATGCGCCGCGCCGTATCCTGGCCATCGGCGGGAATCAGGCCCAGGAACGATTGGCCGACAACCTCGGCGGACGTGAAACCGAACAGGCGTTCGGCGCCGGGGCTGAACTCCACCACGCGCGCCTCCGGTTTGCCTGTATCGGTGACGATAAAACCCACCTGGTCGGCGGCCTGGAAGATCGCGCGCTGGCGGGCATCGCGCTCCGCCAGCTCGCGGGCGACGCGGGCGCGCTCCAGCAGGCCAGCCAGCATGTTGGCGCCGAGTTGCAGCAAGGCCACCTCGGACGGGCGCCACGGGCGGGGACGCAGACACGAGAGGCCGGCGCACCCCTGGCTGCGTCCGGCGACGGAAAGCGGCACCTGGAGATACGCCTGCACCCCCTCCCGCGCACAGAGGGCCTGCTCGGGGGCGCCTTCCGGCGGGTAGTCGGCGGGGCCGCTCACCACGAGGGGCAACCCCTGCGCCATCAGTCCGGCGGACCAGGGGAACGCTTTCAGCGGCACGGGTGTACACATCGGCAGCCCCGCCGGGGCGCCGGGTCCGGTCCATTTGTGGGTGAGCATCCAATGCTCGCGCTCAGGCGTGAAGGTGATGAGGTAGGCCCGGTCGGCCGCCACGAACTGCCCCATGGCTGCGAGGGTTTCCAGGATGGCAGCATCGGTTTCCGCCACGGGCAGGTTGATCATGCGCGTGGACAGCCGCAGCAGCAGGTCCTGAAACGCGCACGGTGGCAAGGTGTCGGCGGCGGGCGCCGCTGGCGCACGTCTGACGGTCTCGCGTTTCGCCCCCATGTGATCTCCTTGTTCCGCAGCGACCGGAAGGCGGCAGGGGAAGCCATGCAGCTTGCTCCTGCCTCGAATTTTCCCATCACAGTCAACACCCCCGCCCGGCAAATGGTCAAGCGGATTCAAAATGCTGACAACCCGCTCACGATGCCGTATGCTTCGGTGTTGATGGGGACCCATGGCTGACAAACGCACAACGAGTGGCTGCGCGGTGGTGGAAACCACGCTGGACGGGGCGGATCGGGCGGAGGAGCTGGCCCGGCGCATCGTCACGGCGCGGCTGGCGGCCTGCGTCCAGACCACCCCCATCCGGAGCGTGTACCACTGGCAGGGACGGATCGAAACCGCCGCCGAGTTCCGCCTGACCGCCAAGACGCAGCAGGCGCGGGTCGCCGCGCTGCTGGCCTTCATCAAGGCCAACCACCCTTACGAGGTGCCCGAGATCCTCGTGCTGCCGGTGACGGCGGGCCACGCCCCCTACCTGGCCTGGATCGAGCGGGAGACCGCGGACGCGGCGGCGGGGGAGCCAGCATGAGCGCCGCCGCCACAGCGCCGGCAGCCGCGCCCTTCCCGCCGCCCGAAAGCGTGGGCCGCGTGCAGACGCAGATCGCGCGCCTCGACCTGCCGGAGGGGTTGCGCCTCGAAGGCGGCGGCGTGCTGCCCGGGGTGGAGGTCGCCTACGAGACGTACGGCACGCTGCGCCCCGGCCGCGACAACGCCGTTTTCATCTGCCACGCCCTCACCGGCGACGCGCATGTGGCCGGCTACCACACGGAGAGCGACGCCTCGCGCGGCTGGTGGGAGGAGATGGTGGGGCCCGGCAAGGGCGTGGACACGAACGTCTACTTCGTGGTCTGCGCGAACATCCTCGGCGGCTGCAAGGGCACGACGGGCCCCTCCTCGATGAACCCGGCGACGGGGCAGCCCTACGGGGCGGCGTTCCCGGAAATCACGGTGGGCGACATCGTGAACGTCCACCGCCTCCTGCTCGGCCACCTCGGCATCGCGCGCGTGGCCGCGGTCATCGGCGGCTCGCTGGGCGGCATGCAGGCGCTGGAGTGGACGGTGCGGTTTCCGGAGAGCGTCGAGCACTGCATCTGCATCGCCTCGGGCGCCAGCCTCTCCACGCAGGCCCTCGCCTTCGACGTGGTCGGCCGCAAGGCCATCACCGAAGACCCGGGCTGGCGGCAGGGCGATTACTACACCGAAGGCCCGGGCCCGGTGCGGGGGCTGGCCCACGCCCGCATGATCGGGCACATCACATACCTCTCCCCCGAGATCATGGCGCGCAAGTTCGGCCGCGAGCGCCAGACGCAGCGCACGGGCTTCCAGGTCGAGAGCTACCTCGACCACCAGGGTGCGAAGTTCATCAAGCGCTTCGACGCCAATTCCTACCTGGCGATCACGCGGGCCATGGACGAGTTCGACCTTGCCGAGCGCGCCGGCACGCTCGAGAAGGCCTTCGCGACCGTGCAGGCCAAGGTGCTGATCGTCGCGCTCAGCGCCGACTGGCTATTCCCGCCCGAGCAGTCGATCGACCTGGCCAACGCCCTGCTGCGCGCGGACAAACACGTTTCCTACTGCAAGCTCTACGCGCCGCACGGCCACGACGCGTTCCTCGTGGACATCGCCCATCTGACCGAAGTCGTCCGGGCCTTCCTGCCGTGGGTGGGGACGCGCCCCGACGGCGCGGCCGACGCCGCGCCCGAGGGCGGCGCGCCGGCGCATCCGCCCCGCCGGCGGTTCCGCCTCTGGCACCCGGGCATGCCCACGGCGGATACGCCACCGTCGGCGCCCGTGCGGGTCGGCAACGCCTACCCGCGCGAATACGACCTGATCGTGGACTGGGTCAAGCCGGGCTCGCGCGTCCTGGACCTCGGCTGCGGCAACGGCACCCTGCTCACGCACCTTGCGCGCCGGCGCCAGGTGCGCGGCATCGGCATCGAGATCGACCTCAACCAGGCCATTGACGCGCTGGACCGCGGCCATGCCGTCTTCCAGGAGGACATGGAAGCGGGGCTCCAGATGCTGCCGGACGGCGCGTACGACTACGCCGTCCTGAGCGAAACCATGCAGGTCGTCCGCCAGCCCCGATTCGTGCTGGGCGAGCTGCTGCGCGTGGCGCGCGAGGGCATCGTCAGCTTCCCCAATTTCGCCAAGTGGTCGCGGCGGCTGGCGCTCCTCGCCCATGGACGGATGCCGAAGGACCGGCTGCTGCCGTTCGAGTGGTACGACACGCCGAACATCCATCTCTTCACCCTCAAGGATTTCATCGCCCTGTGCCGGGAGGAGCGCATCCGCATTCTCGAGCTGCGCTGCCTCCCCTCCGGGCCCGTCAGCAACCTGCTCGTGCGCCTGGGCGCCACGAACCTGGGAGCGGACCGGGTCCTGGCGCGCGTGGCGAAGGAGTAGCAACCCATGCCCACACCAACCGACCAGCTGATTGCCGAAGCCGTGCGACATCTCACGGCGTGCGGCCACTGCCCGATCAAGGCCGATAGCGAGCAGGCCCTGAACCTCAGCGGCCAGCAGACAGCCATCCGGATCCTCAAGGAGCTGATCGCCGTCCTGTTCCCCGGCTGCCACGGCTCCGACCCGGCGCGCGGCGAGGAGCTCGTGCGGCACGTCAAGAGCCGGCTGCACCACATCGCCTACGAGCTGGGCGGCATCGTCCGCCACGCCATCGAGTACCAGTGCACGGTTACCCCGTGCGCCGACTGCGACAAGTGCGGGGAGAAGGCCGACGCCGTCGTGGCGCACGTCCTGCAATCGTTGCCGCGCGTGCAGGAGACCCTGCAGGCCGACATCGTGGCCGCCTTCGAGGGCGATCCCGCCGCGCAGTCCACCATGGAAGTGGTGATGTGCTACCCGGGCCTGCTGGCCATCTCCGTGCACCGCATCGCCCACCTGCTCTACGAGAAGGGCACGCCGCTCGTGCCGCGCGTCATGTCCGAGTACGCCCACTCGCAGACCGGCATCGACATCCACCCGGGCGCCCAGATCGGACCGGGATTCTTCATCGACCACGGCACGGGCGTCGTGATCGGCGAGACCTGCGAGATCGGCCGTAACGTGAAGCTCTACCAGGGCGTCACGCTGGGAGCGCTGAGCTTCGAGAAGGACGCCCAGGGGCGCCTGATCAAAGGCACGAAGCGCCACCCGAACGTGGGGGACAACGTCGTGATCTACGCCGGGGCAACCATCCTCGGCGGCCAGACGTCCATCGGCGCCGGGTCAGTGATCGGCGGCAACGTATGGCTGACCCACTCGGTCCCGGCGGGCTCGAAGGTGCTCAACCAGCAGCCCGACCCGCTGATCCGGGAGCAGGCTGGCGCCGGACATAAGGCCGACGGC
The DNA here is from genome assembly GCA_964402115.1 of uncultured Victivallales bacterium. Lineage (GTDB taxonomy): Bacteria > Verrucomicrobiota > Kiritimatiellia > UBA8416 > CAYOBW01 > CAYOBW01. Next base: position 94,756 of record CAYOBW010000001.1, on the reverse strand, counting down.
CTGGAGAACAAGCCCAGCGCCGGGATCTGAGTGTCGGGATCTGACTTGCGTTTTCGCGGCGGCATGCGAAACTGACGGCGGTTGCAGGCAGGCTTCGCGCCAAGGGAGGGGAGCGGCTATGACAGCGATCACGCAGTGGTGGCAGACTCTGGCGCCCGTCAATCAATGGTTCTACATCGCGGCGACCTTCTTCGGCGTCTTCTTCATCTGGCAGATGATTGGCGCCTTCATGGGCCTCGGCAGCCAGGACGACCTCGATGTGGACACCCACGTGGACCCCAGCGCCGCGCACCACACGCCCGACGACGCCCAGGACTCCGTGATGGCCTTCAAGCTCATCAGCATCCGCTCCGTGGTCGCCTTCTTCACGCTCTTCTCCTGGGCCGGCGCGCTTTACATGAGCAGCGGCACGGCCCCGCTCCGGGCCACGCTCTACGGCCTGCTCTGGGGCCTGGCCGGCATGCTGGCCGTGGCGGGGATCGTGCACGGCATGCGGCGCATGACCGAGACGGGCAACCTCAAGCTCGCCACCTGCGTGGGGGCCGTGGGCACGGTCTATCTCGATATTCCCACCGGCGGCCAGGGCGAGGTGCGCATGTTGTGCAGTGGCGTCATGACCCACCTGAAGGCGCGCGCGGCCGGCAGCGGTGGGCTCAAGGCCGGGACAAGGGTACGCGTCGAACGGCTGATCGGCGCGGACATGATCGAGGTGCGGCCGGAAACGGCGGACAGCAGCCAGACAGGGGGTGCACAGTGAGCGGTCTACTGGGTCTCATGACCATGGCGGCCATCGGCAGCGGGCGGGACGGCGGGACGGGCTTAGCCGGGGTGGGCATGGCGTTGCTGCTGGGCGTGACCGTCGTCGTGCTTTTCATGGTCTTCGCCAGGCGCTACCGGCGCTGTCCGTCGAACAAGATCCTCGTCATCTACGGCCGCACCGGCAGCGGGGCGGCCAAGTGCGTCCACGGCGGGGCGGCCTTCGTCTGGCCCCTGTTCCAGGCCTATGATTACCTCGACCTGGAGCCTTTCGTCGTGCCCATCGACCTGGCGAACGCCCTCTCGCAGGAGAACATCCGCGTCACCGTGCCCACGACCGTAACCGCGGCCGTCTCCAACCAGCCGGGCATCATGGAGAACGCGGCCGTGCGCCTCCTGGGACAGGGCAGCGAACAGATTCGGACGCAGGCGCAGGACATTATCATCGGCCAGATGCGCGCGGTCATCGCCACGATGAAGATCGAGGACATCAACCGTGACCGGCAGGCGTTCATGGCGAAGGTGAACGAGGCCGTGGCCGTCGAGCTCGAGAAGATCGGCCTGGCGGTGATCAACGTCAACATCCGCGACATCGACGACGAGTCCGGCTACATCAAGGCCATCGGCCGCAAGGCGGCGGCCGAAGCCATCAACCAGGCCAACATCGACGTGGCCGAGCAGGAGAAGCTGGGCGCCATGGGCGTCGCCGAGCGCGAGCGCGATCAGCGCGTGGCCGTGGCGGCGGCCAACGCGGACGCGGAAATCGGCGAGGCGGACGCGAACCGCAAGAAGCGCCAGCTCGTGGCGGCGGCCAACGCCGAGGCGCAGGTGGGCGAAGCCAACGCCGACCGCAGCCGCCGGCAGCAGACCGCCAAGCTGGACGCGGAGGCGGTCAACGCCGAAACCGATGCCGGCGCCAGGAAGGCCAGCTACCGCGCAAACCAGAAAGTGGCCGAGGAAGAGGCGCGTAACCGCGGTGAAACCGCCTCGCGCGAGGCGGATGGCGCCATCCGCGTCGCCCAGGAAACGGCCCAGAAGAAGGCCGAGGATGCGCGCGCCATGCGCGAGCAGTCGCGGCTGAACGCCGAGGTCGTCGTGCCCGCCGCGGCCGAGCGTCAGCGCGTCGTGATCGCGGCCGAAGCGCAGAAGGAGCAAACGGTGCTGCTGGCCAAGGGACAGGCCGAAGCGACCCTGGCGAGAATGACGGCCGAAGGCCAGGGCACCCAGGCCGTGCTCGACGGCAAGGCCACCGGGTATCACAACCTGGTCCAGGCGGCTGGCGACCCGCAGTTGGCTACCACGCTGCTGATGATCGAAAAGCTGACGGAGATTGCCACGGTGCAGGCCAAGGCGATCTCCAACCTGCCGTTGCAGAAGGTGATCGTCTGGGATGGCGGCGGCGAAAATGGCGGCCTCTCCGGACTGGGTAAGAAGCTCATGGGCGCCCTGCCCCCCATGCACGAGCTGGCGCGCCAGGTGGGGCTGGATCTGCCCGAATTCCTTGGCCGCCTGACCGCGCAGCCGGAGAAGCCGGGGACGGCGGCGGCGAAGCCCGCCGCCGCGGGGGATGAGCAAACAACATGAGGAGTCATTCAATGTCACGCATGCTGCCGTGTAACGCCGCCCTGGTGGCGGGGCTGTTGCTGGTCGGATCTGTCCGGGCCGCCGAACTTGGCGAGGCGGCCACCCCGCTGAACATCGGCACGTGGGTCAAGGGCGGGCCGGTTGACGTGACGGACGGGAAGCAGGTCTACGTCGTCGAGTTCTGGGCGACGTGGTGCCCCCCCTGCCGCAAGAGCATTCCGCACCTGACGGCGGTGCAGCAGAAGTACAGGGAACGCGGCGTGACGATCGTCGGCATCAGCGGCGAACCCCTGGCCACGGTCACCAATTTCCTGGCCGGCATGGGTGCGCAGATGGACTACGTTGTGGCATGCGACAGCAACAACCTCTCCGCCACGGCGTATCAGAAGGCCTTCGGCATTGGCGGCATTCCGCACGCCTACATCGTGGGCAAGGACAAGCGGATCCTCTGGCACGGGCACCCCATGGCCGGGCTGGAAGGCGCTCTGGATGCCATCCTCGCCGGCACCTACGACCTGGCCAGGGAACGGACGCGGATGGCGCTGCGCGACCGGGTCACCGACCTCGCCCGCAAGTCCTTCGCGAACGACGCGACCGTGCCGGAACTCGCCGCGCAGCTAATCAAGGACGCGGGTGACGACGTGGAACTGCTGTGCGACCTCGCCATGACCGTGGCCGGCAACCCCCGCAACCCGAAGCGCGACCCGGCGCTGGCCGAGCAGGCCCTGACCCAGGCCGCGAAGAGCGTGGGCGCCGACCATTTCCGCATCGTGCTGGTGCGCAGCGTGCTGGCTTTCGAGGGCGGCAAGCCGGAAGAGGGCCTGGCCCTGGCGCGCAAGAACGCGGCAAACGCCAAGACCGACGCCGATCGCGCCGAGGGTGAACGGATCGTGCAGCTCATGGAGCGCCGTCAGAAACAAGCCGCCACACCGCCGGCGCCGCAACCGGCGGCACAACCCGCGCCGGCCAAGCCTTGAAAAATTGTCCTTGCATTGCCCATGCCGCCGCGCTATCGTGCCATTCGTTCTTAGAGCTAGACAGTCCGTGATGATGTAGGTAGTCCATCGCCCGCAGGTTGCAGGTTGGTGCGATCCGAATTCCGAGCTACTCGGAAACACTCACCCAACTCGTCCTCCAAGACAGCAAGGTAGGAAAGCAATGGCGACTAAACTGTTCGTAGGAAACCTCTCATTCAGCACCACTGAAGACGATCTGCGCACGCTGTTCGCAGGTTGTGGCACGGTCACAAGCTGCAACGTGATCATGGACAAGTTCACGGGCAAGTCCCGCGGTTTCGCGTTCGTCGAGATGGGCAACCAGGCGGAAGCCACGAAGGCCGTCTCCGAGATGAACGGCAAGGATTGCGATGGCCGTAAGTTGACGGTCAACGAAGCCAAGCCCCGCGAGGATCGTCCCCGCGACGGCGCGGGTGGCGGCGGCCGTCACGATCGTCGTTGATCGTACGGCGCACACCGGTCCGCAAGGACTAAGGTGAGCACACTCAGGCGGCCCCGCTCACGCGGGGCCGCCTTTTTTCGTGCCCGCGGCTGGCCAACGCCGTGGGTCAGCACGCTACCGCCCACACGCCTTCCCCCGAAGAGTCTTTCTCACGACGCTACCCGAACCGTAACGCCTCTGTGACGCAGGGGGCTCACCGTGCAACTAACGGCCGGGACGGCCGTCTCCATCGCGTGGGCAGGCGACGGGGCGTGGAGACGGCGGTCCCCGCCGTTAGCGCCCCCCTTGCGTTACTCCGAACCGTGTTCTTGCCTGTCGCGTTCTTGCCTTGCAAGGCTCGTCATTCGGACTAGACTCCCCGCTTTGCATCCATGTGGACGGTCGGGGAAGGATGAACGACAACAGGAGGGTATGAACACCATGATCAGCAATCTGGCGTCAAGCTTGGACAACTCGGCGCTGTCGCGCCGCAATGTGTTGAAACTCGCTGCCCTGGGCGCCGCCGCGCTTGCAGCGCCGGTTCGCGTCTTCAGCCAGGCCACGGCCAAGCGCATCCCCATCGCTCTGCAGCTTTATTCGGTCCGGGGCGACTGCGGCAAGGATTTCGACGCGGCCATGGAACAGGTGGCCAGGATGGGCTTCGAGGGTGTCGAGTTCGCCGGCTATCACAAGTACGGCGGCGACGCGGCGGGTTTGCGCAAGCGCCTCGACGACCTGGGACTGAAAGTGGCGGCGACGCATATTGGCACCGGCTCCCTAGTCGGCGACAACCTCCAGAAGACGATTGCCTTTCATAAGACGATCGGCTGCAAGTTCCTCGTCGTGCCCGGCGACGGCGCCTTCACGGACCCGGAGAAGAGCAAGGCCCTGGCCGAGACCTTCTCGCAGGCCGCGGCAGCCCTGAAGCCGGAGGGTCTCTACTGCGGCTACCACAATCACACGAAGGAGTTCTCCAAGGACGGGGACAAGACCTACTGGGATCTCTTCGCCGAGCGCACGCCCGCGGACGTCGTGCTGCAGCAGGACGTCGGCTGGACCACCCACGCGGGACTCGACCCCGTGGAACTGATCAAGCGCTACCCCGGCCGGACCAAGTCCGTCCATTTCAAGCCGGATGCCAAGCAGGGCGAGGCGGGCAAGGAGCCCATCCTGGGCAAGGACTCGGTGAATTGGAAGGGGGTCATCGACGCGTGCTACACGGTTGGCGGCACGGAGTGGATCACCATCGAGCAGGAGTGGTACCCCAAGGACGTGACGCCCATGAAGGCCAGCGAGCTTTCGTTCCTGGGTTTGAAGGCGATCCTGAAGGACATGGGAAAATAGCGCTCCGCCCTTGCGGCGCCGAAGCGTATCGCGAGGTGGGCGGCAGAAACGGAGGCGCGGCCTTTCACGAGCCGTGCCTCCGAATGCTGACGTAGTAAGCGCCGCAGAGCGGTTTACCATTCCCGTCGAGCAGCGAGGCCTCCACGTCCGCGGGCCCAGCGTCAACAGTGACGGTGAAGGCTTTTGCCTGGTCCTGGGCCGCCACCTCCGCCTCCTGGACGCTTGTACCGATCTTGAGCCGGGCGCGGGCGACCGGCAAGGCCCGTGGGGATCCGCCGTACAGCAGACCGCGCACGGGCTGGCCGCGGAGACAGGCGTCCACCGTCTTGGTTCCGGCGGGTATGCCCGAGATCGGTGCTTCCGCCTCGCGCGGCCAGCGGCGAACTTCCACGCGATAGGCGCCGGCTTCGGCGAAACGCACGGTCCAGTGGCCGAAGGCGGCTGCGCCGCCAGCCACGGCGGCCTGATTCCAGGGGCACGATCCCTGCGTGGGATACCAATCCTCCGCGCAGAGCTCGGTTTCCACTGCTCTGGAGGAGCCAATGATCGGCCGGCCGCGCCAGCCTTTGTCTGCCGCACTGACGCTGTCCCAGTACTGTTTGTAGGCGTTGCGCAACGCGCTGACCACTTCGGCATGTTCTGCGGCCACATCGTGCCGTTGGCCGGGGTCTTTCGTGAGGTCGTAGAGTTCCCGATCCTCCACCAGCCGCCAGCGTTCGGTCATGACCGCGCAATTTCGGCCGAACGGCGGCAGCGGCGGATTGGCTTGGCTGCCGCAGTTCGGCACCGTGCCCAACACGACGGTTCGTTCCGGCCAAGCTGCCGGGGGATTGGCGAGCAGCGGCCTGAGGCTCACGCCATCGAAGCGGACGGGCTTCGACATCTGCAAGGCGCAGAGATCCACCAGAGTCGGCAGCAGGTCGATGTGCGCGGCGAGGCGGTCCACAGTCACCGGCTTGTCGAGCCCGCCGGCTGGCCAATGGATGAAAAGCGGCACACGATGTCCGCCATCGTAAGGCGAACCCTTCTTGCCGCGCATGCCGGCGTTGAACGCCTTTTCACCCTCCGCCGTGCCGTTGTCGCTGAGAAAGAGCAACAGCGTGTTCTCGCTGAGTCCTTCGGCCTTGAGAAAGGCCCGCAGACGCCCAAGGTTCTCGTCCACCCGGGCGATGGCCGCGTAGAAATCCGCCGGCCCCCCCGTGCCCCGGTAGGGCGCGGACCATTGCGGGTCGGGAAGGCTGCACGGGCTGTGCGGATTGTACGTGGCGAGATAGACGAAGAACGGCTGTTGCCTGTTGTTCCGTATGAACTGGGTGGCCGCCTCGAAGAACACGTCGGTTTCGTAGCCCGTGCGGGGCGCGGCCTCCCAGGCGCCGTTATGGAGGTAGTGGTCGTTGACGCGGTCGTTGCCCCAGTAGTCGGTGGTGCAACCGGTGCCGCCGTCGCCGTGCCCAAGCCATTCGTCGAAACCGCGATCCGTGGGCCGGTAGGGGTAGCTGGTGCCGAGGTGCCATTTCCCGAAATGGCCGGTGCGGTAGCCGTTTTGGCGGAAAACATCCGCCATGGTCACCTCGTCGTCGCGTAGCATGTTGCGCCCGCAGACGGTGCCCCACACCCCGACACGATGGGAGTAGCGTCCCGTCATCAGCGCCGAGCGTGTTGGTGAGCAATAGCTGTCCACGTGGAAGTTGCTGAACCGCGCGCCTTCACGGGCGAGCCGGTCCATGTTGGGCGTCTGCAGGACCGGGTTGCCTGTGCAGGACAGATCGCCGTACCCCTGGTCGTCGGTAAGGACAACGATGACGTTGGGTTTCCTGGCCGGGTCAGCGTCGGCGTGCAGCGCAGCCTGCGGGAAAAGCAGCAGGGCACAAAGAGTCAGCCACACACCTCGTTTCATCCGATGTCTCCTCTCCGAACTCCCTGACACGAGTGCGTTGACACAGTCGGCTCGGTGCCATAATGATACACACGTTGCTTGGAATGACCACGACAACCTCATCTGTGCAAGGCTGCGTGGCGTCCGCAAGCGAGCAGAGTACGACGCAGCATCGTGCAACCGAAAGGTGGACTGGCCATGCTGACAAGGATGAATCTCGCCGTGGCGGCGGCAGCAGCGCCATTGGTTCCCCGTGGCCCCTTCGTCCGCGAAGGGCTCGAGGCGATCAGGCAGGATGTTCGCGAGGAGTTGAAGTGGCTTGAGGGCCTCGACGCGGGCGCCTTGGAGTCGTTCATGGAAAAGCGCTGTCCCGCCACTCTGCTGCTGATCACGGCGCTGGGCGACAAGTTGTCGCGTGCGAAAGCCGCCGAGCAGGAGGACCTCCGCGCGGAGATTGCCGACCTTGTTTCGGACCGCGTGTACCTGTACCGCGATTACGAGGACTATCGGCAGCGGGCGTCCGCCGACAAAGCCGCAACGTGCCTGCAGATCTTTGCCTTGGAGGATATGAAGGTCCTGGCGGAGATGGACCTCGTCCGCCTGGAGGGGAAGGCTGGCAAACCGGCCGACATCGAAGCCAAGCAGCGCGAGATAGCGGACCTCGATAACAAGATAGACACGCAGTACGACAGGCTCGAGAAGAAGCCGTAGAGGAGGTCGTCGTGAAGAGAAGACAGCTGTTGAGGTCTCTCCTGACCGCCATGGTGGGCGCCATTGTGTTCGCGCTGGCGCCCCCCGCGCAGGCCAAGGGGAAGGGCGGCAGGCGCAGTGCGCGCGGCCGTGGCAGGGGCGGCTCCGGCCGGCGCGGTCGCGGGGGCTATCGCCCGCGCAGCCATACCGTCAGCCACACGGGCGTGATCAAGCGCATCGGCGATCCCAGGTGGTTCGAGGAACGCCAGAGCATGATCCGGGAACTGCACGAGCGGTACAAGCGGACAGCCCAGCAGAACTACGGCATTCCGCTTACGAACTACAGCACGCCCGTGACCGACTACACGGTCCCGACAGTCAAGTAGCACGCAAATGAAAAACAGCAGCCTCCTGACCCTCGCCGCCCTGCTCCTGGTTCCGCCGGCCTCGCCGCGGGCCGCCGATGCGCCAGGGCCGGCGGACAAGCCGAATATCGTGATCATCTTCATAGACGACATGGGCTACGGCGACATCGGGCCGTACGGCGCCACGAAGCAGAGGACACCCCGCCTTGACCGGATGGCGAGCGAGGGTATGCGGCTGACGAGCTTCTACGCCGCACCGGTCTGTTCGGTGTCCCGCGCACAGCTGCTGACGGGGTGCTATGGCGCGCGCGTTTCGGTGCCGGGCGTGTTCGGTCCCGCCAACCGCAACGGGCTGCATCCGCAGGAGCACACGATCGCGGAGCGGCTGAAAGAGCACGGCTACGCGACGATGTGCATCGGCAAGTGGCACGTCGGCGATCAGCCGGACTTCCTGCCGACGAAGCAGGGCTTCGATCACTACTTCGGCATTCCGTATTCGAACGACATGCAGCGCAAGTCGCGCGAGAAGGGCGTGCCGGTGGTTCCGCTCGTGCGCGATGACAAGGTGCAGGAACTGCTCTCCGACGAGGATCAGAGCCGCATCGTGGAGCGCTACACGGACGAGGCCGTGCGTTTCATCCGCCAGAGCGCGGGCCGGCCGTTCCTGCTCTACCTGCCGCACACGGCCGTTCACACGCCCATTCATCCCGGCGCGGCGTTCGCCGGCAAATCCGCCAACGGGCGCTTCGGCGACTGGGTCGAGGAACTGGACTGGAGCGTGGGCCGCGTGCTCGACACCCTGCGCGAACTGAAGCTGGACCGGTCCACGCTCGTCGTGTTCACCAGCGACAACGGACCGTGGCTGGTCAAAGGCGCCGATGCCGGCAGCGCGGGCCCCCTGCGCGGAGGCAAAGGCAGCACGTGGGAAGGCGGCATGCGCGAACCCACCATCGCGTGGTGGCCCGGGCGCATCGCCCCCGGCAGCGTGTGCGACGCGGTCGCCGGCACGATCGATCTGCTGCCGACGGCGGTTGCGCTCGCCGGCGGAACGGTGCCCGCCGAGCCGGTGATCGATGGCCGGGACCTCTCGCCGCTGCTGTTCGGCAAGTCGCGGGAATCGCCGCGCGAGGCGCACTACTACTTCAGCGGCTATCACCTGCAAGCCGTGCGGCAAGGGCCCTGGAAACTCGCCGTCGCCGCGCAGAAGGAGACGATGGGCAAAGGCGCGGACGGGGACGCGGCCGGCAGTGCGCTGCGCCTCTACAACCTCGCTGCGGAGATCGGCGAGAAGACGAACGTGGCCGGCCAGCATCCGGACATTGTCGCGAAGCTCCAGGCGCTGGCGGATAAGCTGAATGCCGAGATCGGCGGAAACAACCCGGCGGCCCGCCGACCCGCGGGCCAGGTGGCCGAACCGACGTTGCTCTATGTCTCGGGCGACGACGCGCCACGCGCGAAGACGAAACGGAACGGGAAGCCGTCCGCAGGAAGACTTCTGCCTGGGCCATGACAACGACGTCCCCCTCACAACCTACACGACCAAGGCCCCGTTTCACAGAAGCATTTCACATTTGGACATCCAGGTGCATTGACCGGTTCGCATAACCCAGGAGTACTCCGATGAAGCAGCGTTCCCGCAGCGCGTTGGCGCTGGTCTGCCTGATGAGCCTGACAGGCCTGGCGTTTGCCGCGCCAGCCTCCATCCGTGTTCAGTTCGACAAGCCGGGGGTGCGGGTCAGTCCCCTGCTCTACGGGATCTTCTTCGAGGAGATCAACCGCGCCGGCGACGGCGGCCTCTATGCCGAAATGGTGCAGAACCGCTCCTTCGAGGATGCGGCGGCGCCGCTGGGTTGGGTGCGCGTCAAGGGCGAGGGCCCGCTGGCCCTCGACAAGAGCAGGCCGCTGCATGCGCGCAACCCCACCAGCCTGCGCCTCGAAGCGGGCGCCAGCGCGGCCAGCTACGGCTTCAAGGGCGCGCCCTACCGCCAGGGCGTGGATCCGGCGCAATGGCTGCCGGACTTCGAGAAAGGCGTCCGCGAGATGACCAACGGCATCGCCGTGCAGAAGCGGCAAGTGTACCAGCTCTCCCTGTCTGCGCGCGGCGAGGGGCCGGTGCAGGTCACGCTGGAGCGGCCCGACGGCAGCGTGCTGGCCGCGCACGAGGTGACCGGCATCGGGGCCGACTGGAAGCGCTACCAGGCGGAGTTGAAGGCGTCGGCCACGGAGCCGAACGCGCGGCTGGTCCTCGCGACGGCGGGCACGGTCTGGCTGGACATGGTATCGCTGATGCCGCAGGGACAGCTTTTCCGCGCCGACCTGTTGCAGCACCTGGCCGACATGCAACCGGCCTTCGTGCGCTTCCCCGGGGGCTGCTGGGTCGAGGGCGACGAGATGCGCTTCGCCTACCGCTGGAAGACCACGATTGGCGACGCGGCGGAGCGGCCGGGGCTGTGGAACCGCTGGGGCTACTACTCGAACGACGGGCTCGGCTTCCACGAGTACCTGCTGCTGTGCGAGACGCTGCACGCCGAGCCGCTGTTCGTCATCAACTGCGGCATGTCGCACAAGGAGAACGTGCCGCTCGACCGGATGGGCGAGTTCGTGCAGGACGCCTTGGACGCGATCGAGTACTGCAACGGGCCGGCCGACTCGCCGTGGGGCGCCCGCCGCGCCGCGGCCGGCCACCCGGCGCCGTTCAACCTGAAGTACCTGGAGATCGGCAACGAGAACCGCGGCGAGGCCTACCAGGAGCGCTACGTGCTGTTTCACGACGCCATCAAGCAGCGCTACCCCGAGATGCACCTGATCCTCGACTACGTGCCGTCCACCGCCCGCCCATCGGAGATCGTCGACGAGCACTACTACAACACGCCGGAGTTCTTCATGCGCAACGCCGACAAGTACGACACCTACGACCGCGCCGCGCACAAGGTCTACGTCGGCGAGTACGCGGTGACGCGCGGCGCGGGCCGGGGCAACCTCAAGGCGGCGCTGGGCGAGGCGGCGTTCATGACCGGGCTCGAGCGCAACGGCGACGTGGTGACCCTGTGTTCGTACGCGCCGCTGTTCGAGCACGTCGGCTGGAAGCACTGGAACCCGAATGCCATTCTCTTCGATGCCGCGCGCAGCTACGCGACGCCCTCTTGGCTGGTCCAGACGCTGTTTGGCCGCAACCGCGGCGACGTGGTGCTGCCCGCGACCGTCACCGCCCCGCCGATGGAATCGACCGAAACGCGCGCCGGCCTGGTCGGCGTCGGCACCTGGCGCACGCAGGCGGAATTCAAGGACATCCGGGTCACGCAGGACGGCAAGGTGCTGTTTGAAGGCACCAAAGGCTGGAAGTTCGCCGGCGGCGACTGGAAGTGGGATGGCGACGTCCTGCGCCAGAGCGGCAAGGGGCAGGATCCGCGAGCCTACGCCGGCAAGAAGGATTGGAAGGACTACACCCTCTCGCTCAAGGCCCGCAAGCTCGGCGGCGCGGAAGGGTTTCTCGTCACCTTCGCCGCCCCGGACGAGAAGAGCAAGTCCTGGTGGAACATCGGCGGCTGGGGCAACAGCGCCCACGCGGTCGAAATGCGCGGCCTGGACTGCGCACGCGTCCCGGGCGCCATCGAAGTCAACCGCTGGTACGACATCAAGGTCGAACTCGCGGGCGGCAGGGTCCGCTGCTATCTCGACGGCAAGCTCATCCACGACCTCGCCGGCCAAGGCCTCAGGAGCATGTATGCCGTCGCCGGCCTCAGCCAGGCCACCGGCGAGGTGATCTTGAAAGTCGTGAATGCGGCCGGCGCGCCGGCGGAAACCGAAATCGAGCTGGGCGGCGCGACCAGCGTCGCCCGCAAGGCCCGGGCCGTGGTGCTGACTTCAGCCTCGCCGGACGACGAGAACTCCTTCGCCGAGCCGCAGAAGGTGGCGCCGCGGGAGGAGACCATCGCCAACGCGGGCCCCGCCTTTCGCCACACTTTCCCGGCGTACTCGGTGACCGTCCTGCGCCTCCAGACAAAATAGCCGGGCGGCGGAGACGGCGCCCCCAGGGGCTGGCCGGCGCGACGGTGCGGCGCAACGTGACAAGGCGCGGGCTGCGAGCGCGCGAGCCGGAAGGAGTAGTATCGCGTGAGTGGGAACACCGCCGTGCACAGGACCCTTTCCCTGCTGCCCCTCCTGCTGGCGTTGGCCGGGGGCGCGGACGCCGCCGCGGCGGCGCGGCCGAACATCGTCTTCATCCTCTGCGACGACCTGGGCTACGGCGACCTCGGCGTCTTCTTCCAGAACCAGCGCCGCGCCGCCAACGACCGCCGCGAGCCGTGCCATCTGACGCCGCGGCTCGACACGCTTGCGGCGCAAGGCCTGCAGCTCCGCCAGCACTACAGCCCCGCGCCGGTGTGCGCCCCCTCGCGCGCCTCGTTCCTGCTCGGCGTGCACCAGGGGCACGCCAACGTGCGCGACAACCAGTTCGACAAGGCGCTCGAGACCAACCACACCGTCGCCACCGTGCTCCGGCAGGCCGGCTACGCCACCGGCTGCATCGGCAAGTGGGGCCTGCAGGGCGCCGGCGCCAACGCCGCGACGTGGTCCAGCTATCCCACCCGCTGCGGGTTCGACGACTACTTCGGCTACGTGCGCCACGGCGACGGCCACGAGCATTACCCCAAGGAGGGCACCTACGGCGGCGCGAAGGAGGTCTGGGACAACGGCCGCGAAGTCTCCGCCGACCTCGACGCGTGCTACACCACCGACCTGTTCACGGCGCGCGCCAAGCAGTGGATCGTCGAGCGGCACGCGGACGACCCCGCCCGCCCCTTCTTCCTGTTTCTCGCCTACGACACGCCCCACGCCGTGCTGGAACTGCCGACCATGGCCTATCCCGCGGGCGGCGGGCTGGGCGGCGGGCTGCAGTGGCTGGGCACGCCCGGGCAGATGATCAACACCGCCACCGGCGCCGTGGACAGCTACGTGCACCCCGACTACAGCGGCGCCACCTATGACGACGACGGCAACGGCGACACCGCCGAAGTGGCCTGGCCGGCCGTCTACAAGCGCTACGCCACCAGCGTGCGGCGCATCGACGACGCCGTCGGCGACCTGCGGAAGCTGCTGGGCGATCTCGGCATCGCCGACAACACGCTCATCGTCTTCACCTCGGACAACGGGCCGAGCAACGAGGACTACCTGAACTTCACGGTCAACTACAGGCCGGATTTCTTCAACAGCTTCGGCCCCTTCGACGGCATGAAGCGCGACTGCTGGGAGGGCGGCATCCGCGTCGGCGCGCTGGCGTGCTGGCCTGGCAACATCGGGACCAACCGGGTCAGCAACCTGCCCTGCAGCTTCCCTGACTGGCTGCCCACCTTCGCCGACCTGGCCGGCGTGCCGGCACCCGCCCGCAGCGACGGCGTGTCGCTGGCGCCCACGCTGACCGGCAGCGGGACGCAGCGCACGCCCACGGTCTACGTCGAGTATGCCTACAGCGGCACGACCCCTGCGTACGCGGAGTTCCAGGCCGCGAAGCGCGGACGCGCGCGCAACCAGATGCAGGCCATCCGCCACGGCGACTACCTGGGCGTGCGCTACGACATCCAGTCGCACGCGGATGACTTCGAGATCTACGACGTCGTCAACGACCCGCGGGAGACGGTCAACCTGGCGTCCGCCAACGCCGCGCTGCAACTGCAGCTGAAGGACCGCGTCTTGCGCCTGCGCCGCCCTGACGGCGCAGCGCCGCGGCCCTACGACGCCGAACCCGTGCCGGCGCTCGCCTCCGTGGCAACGGTCAGCGGCGTGGTCTGGCGCGCCTGCAGCGCGGCCTTCCCCTGGGTGCCGGAACTCACCGCCCTGCCCCCTTCGAGCACCGGCACCGTGGCGCGACCCGACCTCGGCATCCGGCCGCGCGACACCGACATCGGACTCCTCTTCTCCGGCTACCTGCGCGTGCCGGCCACCGGCTCGTACACCTTCTTCCTCACCACCGACGCCCGGGCGCTGCTGCGCCTGCACGAGGCCACCGTGCTCGACGCGGACTTCGCCTACACGGGCGGAACCGAGCGCTCCGCCAGCGCCACCTTGACCGCCGGCCTGCACCCGTTCCGGCTTTACTACGCACGGGGTACGGGCGGTACGCCCGCGCTCGCGCTGCAGTGGAGCGGGCCGGGGTTCGCCCGGCAGGCCATCCCGGATACGGCCTTCCGGCGCGACGGAGCCGCGGCGAACGCCCCCCCGCAGCCCGCGGCCGATGCCGCCGCCACGCCCCAGGACAGCGCCGTGTACATCGACGTGCTCGCCAACGACACGGACGACGACCTGCCGTCCGCCCTCGCGCTCGCCTCCGTCGGCCACCCTGCCGCCGGCAGCGCAGTGGAGGCGGATGGCCGCATCCTCTATACGCCCAACCCCGGGTTTCTCGGCGAAGATCGCTTCACCTACAGCGTCACCGACAGCGCCTTCAGCGCGACGGCCACGGTCACCGTTGCGGTCTATTTCCATAACGGCGAGTTCTGGTACCCGCTCAACCAGAACAGCGGACTGACCACGCGCGAGGCCGGCGGCGGGTGGCCTGCGGCCCTGGTCAATGTGGCGGATGAAGCCGCAGCATGGGTTCCGGGCCGCTGCGGCTACGGGCTCCGGTTCGACGGCACGAATGACTACGTCAGCCTGACGGGTTTCCTCGGCATCCGCGGCGCCGACGCGCGTACCTGCGCGGCCTGGATCCAGACCACCGGCACGGGGCAGATGCCCGTCATCGCCTGGGGCCCCAACACGGCCGGCGACAAATGGACGTTCCTCATCAAGGACGGCAACGCGCGGCTGGAGGTTACGCAAGGCTGGGTCCAGGGCAGCCGGCTGGTCAACGACGGGCAGTGGCACCACATCGCCTGCACCTTCACCAACCAGCCCTCCGCCGATGTGACCAACGTGCTGCTCTTCGTGGACGGCGCGCGCGAGACCGTGCTCAGCCTGCAGGATCCGCAGGCGATCCATACGACCTCGACGGCTCCGGTCAAGGTTGGCAGCGACGTGCAGAACCGCTATTTCAGCGGGGTGCTCGACGAGGTGCGCATCTACCCGCGCGCCCTGGCCCCCGCCGAAATCGCCGCGCTGGCCGCCGCGCAACCCGAACCCTGCGCCGGGGCCTGGCAGCGCCGCCACTTCGGGGCCACCCTTGCGGCGTGGCAGGACGATCCGGACGGCGACGGGGTCGTGAACCTGGCCGAGTACGCCTTCGGCAGCCAGCCGTTGATCGCCGACCCCCGCGGCGCGCGCCTGCGGATCCAGCAAGCGGGAGAAGCGGTCGAATTCGGCTACGTCCGCCGTGCCGCCGGCCTGCACGCGCTGGTTTACACCACGGAGTATGCGCCGCGGCTGCCGCTCTGGCAGTCCCTCACCACGCCGACGCCAACGCTCACGCCGCACACCGACCCGGCGCTGGAGTCGGCGTGGCTGCGCCTGCCCCCCGCGTGGCGCACCAGCGCCTGCTTCCGGGTTCGCGCCGTCCAACCCTGGTGACGCCCCTTCACCTTAGAATTCCGGCAGGTACTCCAGGGCGCCCTTGGCCAGCGTGGAAATGCCTTTGAACCTTTCGCAGTTGCTCTTCTCGTCATCGAGCGCGTCGGTGAAGGCGCCCAAGTACTCGGTGACCTTGTCCTTGAAGTCGAGGATGTTCTGGATCTTCTCCGGCAGCGGCGGCATGGGCAGGTCGCCGTTCTGCAGGGATTCCCAGGCCTCCTTGGCCTGCTCGTAGTAATCCAGCAGGTCGCTCTCGATCTCGATCTTCACGGGATTCAGTTCGTCGGCCAGTTCCTGGAAGTGGTCCGCGATCCGCTGCTGCATGGCCTGGAACGCGCCGGCCTCCAGGCGCTTGCCCTCGGAGAACATCGCCTCGCCGCCGGGCACGTCGTTGACGATCATGTCGAGGCCCATCCAGACCATATCCCACGCCGGCTCGAGCATGCAGAAGATGATCTCGACGAGGTCCAGCCCCGTCGTGATCACGCTCTTCACGTAGGCGGACTGGAGCGAGGCCTGGATGTTGATGCTGATACTCACCTCGCACAGCGAGAACCGGCCGCTCGGGTCGAGCAGGTTCACGGGGTTGTTGTGCGCGTAGAGATAGCGGTGCAGGCTGGTCGGATCCTTGAGCCCGCCCAGGTCCGGGTCCATGCCGAGGAAGCGCCCGGTGCGCGGGTCGTAGTAGCGCGCGCGCAGGTAGTACGCGCCCACGGCCGGGTCGTAAGCCTCGCCCGTGAACTGGAACGGCGTGTCGTGCGCGCCGGTGCGGTCGAGCAGCCGCCCGTAGCCATCGTAGCGGAACGTGTCGGTCACCGCCTGGGCGCCGTTCACGAGCTGCCGCGTGCTGCCCTGGCCGTCGGCCACGTAATAGAGCCGGGTGGCGCCCTCGTCCTCGGCCAGCAGCGAGGCGCCCCGCGTGTAGTGCGTCACGACCCCGCCCGCGCCGTCGAGCTCGTCCACGACCTGCGCCTGGCCGCTGAGGTTGCGCGGGTCCACGACGAACTCCCGCGTGCCGCCGCCGTCGGTCCGGCGCACGCGGTTGCCGTAGAGGTCGTACGCGTAGGTGGTGACGGCGCCGCCCGGCGCCGTGACGCGCGTCAGCCGGTTCTCCTCGTCGTAGCCCAGCGCCGTGAAGCCGGCGGCATCCGTGCGGCCGGTCATGTTGCCGCTGGCGTCGTAGTAATACGTTTCCGTGCCGGTTCCGGTCAGGCGGTCGTTCGCGTCGTACGTGTAGGCCACCGCCGTCCCGCCCAGGCTGGCGGCGGTACGGTTGCCCACCAGGTCGTACGCGTACGTGGTGACGTAGGCGCCCGCGCCCGTGCGGGTCTCGGACGTGAGCCGGTAGCGGGCATCGTAGACATACGTCACGGCCGAGCCGTCCGCTTCCATGACGCCGGTGCGCAGCCCGTTGGCGTCGAGCGTGTAGGCGAACGAGCTGAGGAGCGTGTTGTCGCTGCGCCGGTTGACCACGCCCACGAGCTGGTCGCGCGTATTGAAGGAACGCACCATGCCCACGCCGTTGGGCAGCGCCTGCCTCACCAGGTTGCCGGCCGGATCGTAGCCCATGGTGGTGGTCAGACCGCGGCTGTCACGCACGGCGGTTACGCGCTTGAGCGCGTCGTACGTGTAGGCCGTGGCGCCGCCGGCGCTCGCGACGGTCAGGATATTGCCCGCCGCATCGTAGCTGTACGTGACGGTGCTCCCGGTCGGGTTCGTCACCGCGGCGGTGCGGCCGAGCGCGTCGTAGCCGTAGGACGTCGTACCCAGGCCGTCCACCACGCGCTGCAGGCGGCCGCCCGCGTCGTAGCTGAGTTGCACGTCGGGACCCGCCGGCAGATCCTTGCCCGTCAGGCGGCCGCCCGCGTCGAAGCTGTAGCGCGTGAGCCGCCCGTTGAAGTCGGTGTGTGCCACGACCTGCCCCATAGCGTCATAGGCGAAGGTTTCGCGCTGCCCCCCCGGGAGGGTGCGCGCCGTGCGCCGGCCGGCCAGGTCGTACGCGAACTGCGTCACGCGGCCGCGCGCGTCCGTGGCGGTGAGCAGGTTGCCCGCCTCGTCGTACGCGTAGCGGGTCACCGCCGCGGGCTGCCCGGCCACGGCGGGCTGGGTGACGGAGACGACGCGGTCGAGGGCGTCGAACGCGTACGTCACCGTATTCCCCGCGGCATCGCTCTTGGCCACGAGACGGCCCAGCGCGTCGTAGCGGTTGGTCAGCACGTGCCCGTCCGCGAGGCGCGTCGCCAGCAGGCGGTTCTCGGCGTCGAAAACGTACGCCGTGCGGTTGCTGTTCGCATCCACCAGGGCCGTGAGATTGCCGTTGGGATCGTACGCGTGCCCGATGACCGGCCGCCCGGCTGCGCCGCTGCGGGCGTCCACGACCGACGGCAGCAGCACGGCCAGCTGGCGGCCGGCCTTGTCGAAGACGTAGTCGGTGCGCTGCCCGAACTCGTCGATCTCCGCCGTGCGGTTGCCGAAGACATCGTACTCGAAGCGCCGCGCCGCGCCGCCGGGCGACGTGACCTGCGTGATGCGCTTGACCGCATCGTAGGCATAGACCCGGGTCACCCCCGCCCGGTCCGTGCGCGACGTGGCGTTGCCGTCCGGATCGTAGGCGCGCGTCTCGAAGGTGCCGTCCGGGTGGTCGGTGCGCACGAGCTGCCGCATCATGTCGTAGGTGTAGCGCGTGCGCCCGCCGAGCTTGTCCACCGTCTCGATCACCTGCCCGAGGCTGTCGTAGACATTGCTGGCGGTGTGCCCAAGCGCGTCCGTCACGGCCACCACGCGGCCCTTCGCGTCATGGCGGTAGCTCGTGGTCACCGGCTGCGCGACGCCGTCGACGGTCAGGTGCAGGGTCTCCGTGAGCTTGTTGCCGTTGGCGTCGTAGGTGTAGGTTTGCTTGCGCAGGCTCACGCCGTCGGCGCTGAAGCGCTCGCTGCGGATCTTGTTGCTGCGCCCGTCGTAGTCGTACTCCGTGTAGTTGCCGAGGGCGTCCGTCTCGCGCACGCGCCGCCCCTGGGCGCCGTAGGTGTAGGTGGTCACGGCGCCGGCCCGGTCCACGCGCTGCGTGCGCTGCCTGCTGGCGTTGTAGAGGTTCGTGGCCACATGGCCGTTGGCGTCGAGCACGCTCTCCAGCTTGCCGGCGGCCGAGTAGGTGTAGCGGGTGGCGAGGTTGAGCCCGCCCACGTCGACGATCTCGCTCAGCAGCTTGCCGGTGGCGTCGTACGTGTACGCGCGCCGCCGCCCGCCGAGGTTGTCGGCCGCAAGCCGGTTCTCGGCGGCGTACTCGTTCGTGGTCGTGACGGGCATGACCACGCCGTGCACGGTCGGGAACTCGGTCTGCTTGAGCACGTAGCCGGCGTCGTTGTACTGGAAGATCTTCGCGTTGCCGCGCCGGTCGCGGAGGATCTCCGTGTTGGCGTCCAGGTCGTGCTCGAGCGTCAGCCGGCTGCCGTTGGCGTCGGTGAGGGCCACCAGGCGCCCGTTCGTGTCGAACTCCTGCTTCTGGAGCGGCCGGTTGAGCGGGTCGCGGATTTCCCGCAGGTTGTGGTCGCGGTTGTAGATGAACGTCGTGCGGTTGCCGAGCTCGTCCACCACCGCCGCGAGGTCGCCGCGCACGCTGTACTCGTAGTGGATGGTGGCGCCGAGCGGATCCTCAATGCGCATGACGCGGTTGGCCGCGTCGCGCACGAAGCGCAGCGTCGTGCCGTCGGAGCGCACGATGCCGGCATCGGACATGGTCAGGCTGTTGCCATCGGGATCGGTGATGCGCTCGAGCTCGTACCGCAGGGTGCCCGACGGCGGCTTGCGGAAGGTGTAGCGGTAGCCGTTGGCCGCCGTGTAGTGGTAGACCTGCGGGTCGAAGATCTCGAACCCCGCGTCCAGGATCACGCCGCCGTCGAAGTAGGAGGCGCCGCTGTCCGGAGCGATGCTGCCCTTCGCCCCGCTCACCGCGTCATACTCCATGCCTTCCAGGAAGCTGATCGGGTACAGGATCGAGGATCGCGGCGACGGCTGCATGCGGAAGGTGTGCTTGTCGCGGTCGCCGAAGTACACGGTGAGCGTCTGCTGTTTCGTCGCCCGCAGCGTGTAGACCGGGAAGAAGCCCCGCTCCGTATCCATGACCCAGTGGTCGCCCGGCACGTAGCGGCTCACCAGCTTCACGTCGGAGAAGGCCAGGTCCCAGCCGTAGCCGAAGTCGCCGGGCACGCCGCGCGCGCGGTTGTCGTAGGTGCGCACGATGCCGATCGGGAAGCCGCCCACGTGCAGGGTCTTGTCCTTGAAGCGCAGGGCGAACGGCCCGATGATCTCGTTGCCGGTCAGCTCCACCACGATGCTGGCGCTGCGCTTGGCGCCGCCGGTGTTGCGCACGGTCAGCCGCAGCGTGTAAACGCCGGCGGGCAGCGTGGACGGGTCGAGCGTGCCCAGCGGCCCGTCGGCCACCGGGGCCGCGCCGCGCGCGAACTCCACGTAGTCCGCCGTGCCGTTCTCCGCATACTCCAGCACGTAGTCGACGAAGTTCGGCCCGAGCGCCGTGCCCTGCACCTCGGTCACGTCGCCCAGGAGCGCGTCCTCGACCGGCGCCGTGATGGCCGCCTGCAGGCCGGCGGCTGTCACGGCCGGGTCGACGATCAGCGTCGTGCGCGTGTCGCTGAAGGCGTTTCCGGCGCGGTCGATCACGGTGGCCAGCACGGTGTGCAAGCCGACCGCGGGCGTGGTGTAGATCACCCGGTAGCGGCCGCCGCCGAGGTTCTGCACGGGCCGCGCCACGCCATCGACCTTGACCGTCACGTTGGCCACACCCTCGTTGTCCTCGGCCAGAACGTCGAGGGCCAGGGGCGTGTTGCGCTCCCCGCCCTCGGGGATGTCCAGGAACAGCACCGGCGGCACGCTGTCCTGCGATGGCTCCGCGACGGTGAAGGTAGCCGTCGCGAAGCCGGTCAGGTTGTCGGGGTCGCGGGCCGTGAAGGTGAGCGTCTCGGTGACGCGCGTGCCGGGGGCGTAGCCGATGGTGGCGATGCGGTTGGTGATGGCCACCGTCAGCCGCGACCGGCCCTGCACGGTCCACGCCAGTTCGGCGTCCGCGTGGTCGGGGTCCGCCACGAAGTCATCGAGCGCGACCTGCAGGAAGGCGTTCGGATCCTGCACGACCTGGTCGCCGATGCCGGCCACGACGGGCGGGTGCCGCCCGTCCACGACCCGCACGGTGAAGGACTGGTCGGTCACGGCGCCGCCCGCATCGCGCGCCCGCACGACGACCGCGCGCGCGCCGACCTGCCCGGCCGCGGGCCGCCAGGTCAGCACGTTTGTCGCGCCCGCGCCGGCGGCGGTCAGAGCGAGCCCGGCCGGAGCGGTCGGCAGGCTGTACGCGATGGCGTCGCCCTCTTCATCCACGGCCTCCGCCGTGTAGCCGTACACCATGCCCACCTCGGCATTGGTCACGGGCGCGGAGGTGAAGACGGGCGCGTCGTTCACGGGCGCCACGGTCACGGTAAAGGTCTGGCTCGTGCCGATGAAGGCATCGGCCGCCCACACCTGCACGGTCACCACGTCCCCGTTGTAGGCGGCGGACGGCGTCCACTGAACGAGGCCCGTGGCCGGGTCGCAGGTCAGGTCCGCCGGCAGCAGGCCCGCGAGCTGGTACGTCAGCGGGTTGCCGTCGGGGTCGGTGGCGTTCGCGTCGTACGTGTAGAGCCGGTCCTCGGATGCCGTGGCAGGCGCCACGCTGGTGAAGAACGGAGCGCGGTTGGCCGCCTGCACCACGAGCGTGTACGTCTGCGAGCCGGTGGCGCCCGGGGCGTCGCGCGCAACGACGGTGACGGTGGCCGTCCCCTCCTGCCCCGCCGCCGGGGTCCAGGTGACGAGGCCGCTGGCCGGGTCGATCGCCAGGCCCGCGGGGCCGGCGCCCAGCTCGTACGCGAGGGCGTCACCGTCCTCGTCCGTGGCGTTGACGTCGTAGCGATAGCCAACGTTGACCAGCGCCTGGTAGACCGGCCGGGAGCCGATCACCGGGGCATCGTTCACGTTGGCCACGACCACGGTGAAGCCCTGGGTCGCCACCCCGCCGCGCGGGTCGAAAGCGACAACCTGCACCGGCTCGCCCGGCGAGGCCGCGAGCGGGGTCCAGGCGATCACGCCCGTGACATGGTCGATGACCATGCCCGGCGGGGCCAGGTTCAGCGCAAAGCGCAGCGTGCCGGCCGCATCGTCCGGGTCCGCCGCGTCCACGTCATGCGTGTAAGGCGTGTCTTCCGTCGCCGCGACGACCGGAGTGGTCGTGATCACGGGCGGATCGTTCACGTCGGCCACGACGATCGTGAAGCGCTGCGTCGCCACGCCGCCGCGCGGGTCGCTCACGGTCACGACAACCGGGTTCGCGCCGGTGTGAACGTTCTCGGGCGTCCACCACAGCAGCCCGCTGATCGGGTTCAGCACCATGTTCGGCGGCCGGGTCACGAGACTGAACTGGAGGTTCGTGTCGTCCACGTCGCGGGCGTGCAGCTGGTACGTGTAGAGCACCTCCTCGGTCGCATTGGTGCCGGGGGTCGAGCTGATCTCGGGCGGGTCGTTCACATCCGCCACGGTGACCACGAAGGCCTGCGTGACCACGCTGCCGTGACCGTCGGTAACGACCAGCGCGACGCGGTTGGCGCCAACGTCGTCGTTGCTCGTCGTCCAGTTCAGCACGCCGTTGGTCGGGCTCTCCAGGCCCATCGTCGCCGGCCCCGTGGCCAGCGAGAACGCGAGCGGGTCGCCGTCGGCGTCCGTGACCACGGGCCGGTAAGTGTAGGCGGCGCCCTGCCGGTTGGTGAGCGACGGCGTGGATTGGAACACGGGCGGCGCGTTGACGTGGACCACGCGCAGCGCCATGCCCGTCGCGGCGTGGTTGTCCACAACGGCGACGCGCACGGTGTAATCGCCCGGCTGCGCGTAGAAGTGCGCGGCCACGGGACCCATGATCGCGGAGTTGTCGCCGAAGTTCCAGTAGTAGAGCAGCGGATCGTTGTCAGGATCCGTGGAGGCGGACGCGTCGAAGGTGAACCGGTCCATGACGTTCGTACCCGGCTGCGGAACGTCAAGTGCCGCGACGGGGAAGCGGTTGGAGGCGGAGACCGCGACGGTGAACGCGTACTCGCCGCGCCCGCCGCGGCCGTCGGTCACGGCCAGGCGGCCGGTGAACGTGCCCAGCGCGCCGTAGGCGTGGCTCGCGGCGAGGCCGGCGCCGTCCGGCGCGCCATCGCCCCAGCTCCAGGCGAAAGTCAGCGGATCGCCGTCGTAGTCGTAGGACGGGCGGCCGTTCAGCGCCAGGGGATGGCGCATGCGCACGGCGAAGGCCGGCCCGCCATCGACGAGAGCCACCGGCGCGCGGTTGGGCGGCGTGATGCCGACCAGCAGCGAGGCGCTGGCGGTGCCGCCGTGGCCATCGTTGACAAAGAGCTGCACGCTGTACAGCCCGGCCGCCGGGTAGACATGCACGGGGTTGGGCGTGGCCGCCGTCGCCCCGTCGCCGAAGCTCCAGAGATAGCCGAGCGCATCGCCGTCAGGATCCTGCGTGCCGAGCGAGGCGAAGGCCAGCGCCGCGCCCTGCACGCCGGTGCGCGGCCCCTGCAGCGCCGCCACGGGCGGCTGGTTCACCGTCGCGTCGATTGTCAGCTTGTAGGCCTGCAGCGCGGTCTGGCCGGCGGGATTGCGCGCCTGCAGCCAGACGTCGTGCTGGCCCAGTTGAGCCACGGTCGGCGTCAGCGTCACGAACCCGCCGGCGGCGTTGACCACCATGCCGGTGGGTCCGGCCAGCAGTTCGTACACGAGCGCGCTGCCGCCGGGATCCACGGCGCGCGCCTGGTAGGCGTACGTCCGCCCCAGCGTCGCGCCCGTCGGCGGGGTGGAGGTGAAGAACGGGGCAGCGCCGGCGGCGTCGCCCGCGCGCGGCGCCTTCGCGTAAACCGCGCGCGAAACGCCGATGGGGTCGGGATGGGTGAGGTCGAACACGTAGATGCGGTAGAAGTAGTCCGCGCCCTCTGCGACCGTGCTGTCCAGGTAGGTCGCATACGGCGAGGTCGTCTCGCCGATCTTCACGAAGCCCGTGCTGGCGCTAACCGTGCTCCGGTGCACGTCGACCCGGACGCCGACCTGCGTCCAGGTCAGCTGGATCTTGCTGCGCTTGGGGCGCGCGCGGAGATCGGTCACCAGCTCGTCGTAAACCGTGACCGTGGCGAACGCGTCGCTCGACAAGTCGCTTTGCTGGTTCGGGTAGACGCTGGCCGTGCTGTCCGTGACCCGCAGGCCGACGTTGTGCACGCCCGCCGCGGCGAAGCCCTGGAGGACGTGCGGCTGCGACCCCGTCACGCCGTCGGCGAAGTCCAGCGGCTGCACGAAGTCCACATCCCAGTCGTAGGCGCGGATGGCGTCGCCGTCGGAAACGTCGATGTCGAACGAGCCCGTGCCGTCGAGGTGGAGCGCTTCGCCCACGGCGGCCACGTACGGCCCGCCGGCGTCAGCCACGGGCGGATGCGGCAGGTCGTTGATCGCGACCGTCAGCAGCGCCACGTCATAGGCGGGCGGCGTGTTGTTGTCGCGCACCTGCAGCGACACCGTGTAGGTGCGGTTGCTGCCAAAGGGGTGCTGGACAATGGGGCCGACGGCGTCGGGCGTGTCGAAGTTCACGCCGTCAGCCTGGTCGAAGTCCCAGCGGTACTCGGTGATGCGGAAGGAGGGGTGCTGGTGGTAGGAACCCGAGGCGTCGAAGCGCACGGGCCAGGCGATCTTGCAGGGATTCGGCCGCACATGGACCACGGCGACCGGCCCCTGCTGGAAGAGCGAACTGGACAGGATGAGAATGGACCAGGCGCTGGACATCATCCGGTCGCCGAGGTAGGAACGCGAGGAAGCCAGCCACGAGCCGTCCCCGCCCTGGCGGTCGATCGTCAGCCGCGCCATGCCATCCACGGGATCGAGGAACCAGTCCTTGCCCGTGGCCGCAAACCGGGTGACGGGTTGCGGCTGCGCCAGCCGCATGGCCTTGGCGATGCCGAACTCGGCGTACATGTCGTACCAGCTCATGATCGTCGCCCAGTTCCTGGCAATGTAGTCCTCGCCTTGCCGCCAGTAACCGCTGCCGGTCGTCAGCCCGGCCCACGTCGCCTGAATCAGCGCCGAGGGCGTGAGGACGAGCGAGTCCCCGCGACTCTGGTAAGCCCAGCCGGACGCGCCGCGGGTGTTTTCCAGCCACACGAGGTTGCGCTCTTTCGCCCAGCGGGGCGCTTCGAGGCGCCAGTAGTGCTCGGCGGCGAGCATGCCGATGGCGCCCCACTGGCTGACCGAGTTGTCGGCGGCCTGATCGTTCCAGCCATACTGCCAGCCGCCGCCCCACGTTTGATCCGACTGCGCCCAGGCATAGGCGTCAACCATGTCGGCCACGAGGTCGCGATAGTACCGCCCGCGCACGTTGGCGGCTCCCGTTTGGGCAATCCGTTCCGGGTCACCGTTGGCCACCAGGGCGTCGATGATCGGCCCGACATTGTAGGGGCCCCGGTCGTCGCTGGCGACCAGGCCGATGCCGTTGCGGTTGCTGTCCGGGTCGCCATACGTCTGCGTCGCGATGCTGACGCTGCGGAGGCGGTTCAGCAGGAACGTGACAGCCCGCCTGACGGTGTTGACATAAGGATCGCGGGCGGCGTCGCCCCCTTCCTGGTGCCCGTTGATCGCGTAGCCCTGAACGGCAGACGCCGTCACGTTCTCCAGGAAGTAGCCGTAGCCCCGGAATTCCCAGTAGCCTTCGGGCCTGGCGGGATTGGCGAAATTGCGCACCTGGCTCTTGTGCATGAACCACAAGCCCTCGTCGATGGCTACGTTCATCTCCGCCTTCAGCGTCTTCGGACGGATCAACACGGAGTACCTGTCGGACGAGGAGAGGCCGTTCGTGGTCGTAATCGTGATCGTGGCCGTGAAAGGCGTGCCCTCGGAGCCCGTGTAGGCATGGCGCGCTTCGAGTCCAAACGCTTGCGCCACGGTCGCGGCCGTGCCCGTGACCGCCGGCGAGCCGTCGCCGAAATCCCAGCGCCAGTCGAACGGCGTCGCGACGTTCTCAGCCACGGCCTTCAGCGTAATCGTCCGGTTGGTCCAGGTTTCGTGCGGCAACTCCACATCGCCCACGATGCGCCAGGGCACGGCTACCACGAGCGGCTCGCCCACGATCGTCACCCGCTGCGTGGCCACGCTGGCCTGCCCCGCGAAGTCGCGCACAGCCAGCGTGACCTCGTAAACGCCGGCCGCCCCGAAGAAGTGCGGCGCCAGCGCGGTGTAGGCAGCGGGCGTGCCGTCGCCGAAGCTCCACATGTACGAGGCCACGCCGTGATCGTCGCTCGATCCGGAGCCGTCGAACGCGAGTTCGGCGCCGGTGGCCCCGCCCGCGGGACCGCTGATGACCGCGGCAGGCGGCGCGCCGGTGAAGGAATTGATCGCGACGCTGGTGCGGGCGGTCTGCATCGCGTGGTCCACCACTTCCAGCGTGACCGTACCCGCGGGCCACACGGGCGCGCGCAGGGCGCGCGCGTCGCGGTAGACTTCGGTCACGCGCACGTCGTCCAGGCCGAACGTGCCGGCATACACGACCATCCCGAACGAAAAGGCGGTGTCCGCCTGGTTCGGGCTGTCGTAGACGAGCTGGAAGGCGTCGCCCGTGCCGCTGGCCCGCAGGTAGTAGCGAGCGCCGGCGTCGGGCTTGGTTTCGATGCGCACGTCGTAGGAGGTGCCGCGCGTGTAGCCGCCGAAGCTGCCCCGGCCGCTGCCGTACTCATACACCTCGAGGGTGCCGTTGTTGAAGTACAGCGCGCACGGAAATTGGTTGTAGTGCCCGCTGGCCGCGTTCAAATTCTTGAACCCAACCATGGCGTGCGTGCCGCTGCCGGCGGCGGTGTCGACGCGACACTCGAAGACGGAACCGCGGCGCAACAGGGTGTCGCGCGCAAGAACGTAGCGGGTGTCCCACGTGCTTACGCCCGCCACCGCCAGCCGGTCGCCCTGCGTCACGCCATCCGTGGCGACCCACTGCAGGTGGTCGACGGCGTTGCCGTCGAACGCGAAGACGCGCGGCGGCAGCAGCCAGCGGTAGCGCATGATCCCGAAGTCGTCAGTGGAGGCAGCGGCGCTGAAGTCCACGGGCTGCGCCCCCTCGGGCGTCAGCGGGCTGGCCGTCAGCCGGGCCACGGGCGGCTCGTTCGCGGCCACGGTGACGCGCTGCGTAACGGTCATGGCCTGGTTGCCGTGGTCGGTGACCGTGAGGCTGAGCGGGTAGACGCCGGCCCGGCGGTACTGGTGCGTGACCCGCGAGCCGCTGGCCGTGTCGCCATCGCCGAAGCGCCAGTCGTGGCGGGAAATGCCGGTGTCGTCCGAGGAGATGGAGCCATCCCACGCGCCGAACCACAGCCCGTTCGTGGCCACGGCTTCGTCCAGGCGCGTCGGTCCCCAGATCATGGGCATGGGGTAGTAGTTGGCCTTGATCCGCACGTTGAACGTGCTGCTGTGGCGCTGGCCGGCGTGGTCCGTGACCGTCAGGGTCACGGTGTAGGCGTTCGCGGCCCCGTAGGTCGTCCCCACCGTGCGGCCCGCGCCCGTCTTGCCGTCGCCGAAGGCCCAGTCGTACTTCCAGAGGCCGAAGTCGTCGGTGGAATCCTCGGCCGAGAAATTCGCGTTCCAGACGCCGTTGCGCGCCGCCGTCTCGTCCACGACCGCGGCAGCCCGGATACGGGCAACGGGGGAGTCGTTGTCAGCCACGGCGAGGGCGTGCGTGGTGCGGTTGGTCTGGCCGGCATGGTCCGTGACCGTCAGTTCGACCGTGTAGTGGTTGGTGGCCGCGAAGGCCGCGGTCACGTCGCGCCCTGAGCCGGTCTTGCCGTCGCCGAAGCGCCACTCGTATTTCCAGATGCCGTTGTCGTCGGTGGAGGCGGCGGCGGAAAGCGGAACGGTCCAGCGCCCCTGGCTGGCGACGGCTTCGTCCACCTGGGAGGGCGCGCTGATGGCAGCCACGGGGGGTGCGCCGGGCACGAAGGTCACGGTAGTGAGGTTCGTGCCGAGCTGGCGCGCCCGGTCCACGACGGTCAGAGTCACGGCCCACGGTCCCGTGTTGGTCCAGGTGTGGGTGACAACCGTGTTCGTGCCGTTGGTCGCCACCGTGCCGTCGCCGAAGTTCCAGATGAACGCAACGAGCGGGAAGTCGTCGGTGGAGGCGCCGCCGTCGAGTTCGGCCGTCCAGCGCAGCTGGCTGGCCTTGTCTTCGCCGAACGTGTAGGGGCCGCCGGCATTGGCGCTGGGCGGCAGGCCGGTCACGGTGATCCAGGTGCCGCGCACGCTCGCGACCCCCGTGGCGTTGGTGTGCGTCAGCCGCACGACGCGGCGCCCCTCGGTCGCCCAGCGATTGCTCACGATCTGGCCGTGGAGCACGCTGCCGTCGTCGAACCGCCAGGCAAACGCGTCGGTCGGCCGGACACCCCCGCCCGCGGCGGCCAGGGCGAGGAAACGGTTGAGCGGGACGGCGGGCAGCTCGGGGCTGATGCGCACGTCCACCCGCGGCGCGAGCAGCGGGGCGGCGATGCCGAGGGAGCGGTTGCCCGGACGGTTGGGCAGCACCGTGCGCGCGGCAAAGGCGCCATCGCCCAGGCCGGGGTAGTAGTAGACGTTCTGGTTGTTGTAGGTGGTCATCACGATGTCGAGGTGCCCGTCGCCGTTGTAGTCCCAGGCGTCCCACGCGGCATAGTCGTTTGCGTCCACGGAGGCCACGTTCACGCCGTTCGAGAACAGGCCGTTGCCGTAGCCCTTGTACAGGTAGGCGTCGCCGCTGCCGCCGCTGTTCGCCAGCACGTCGAGGTGTCCGTCCTCGTCGAAGTCGCCGAGCGCCACGCCGTAGGGGTCGTCGCCCACATCGCCGACCAGGTTGGTCTGCGCGAAGGTGCGGTCGCCGCGCGAGAGGTAGCAGCGCAGGTAGCCGGCCCCGTACTCCGCGCGCACGAAGTCGGGCAGGCCGTCCTCGTTGACGTCGCCGCTGTCCATGGCGCGGCCGTTGGCCGCGTACTGCCCCTCGGTAACCGTGAAGGTGCCGTCGCCGTTACCCCAGTAGAAACCCAGCCAGCCGGAGTCGCCGCTGCCCACGATGAAGTCGAGGAAGCCGTCGGCGTCATAGTCGTCCGCGGCCATGCCGGCGACCCACGTGCCGCCCGCGCAGCTGGGCAGTTCGCGCGCCGGTTCGTACGTGCCGTCGGCCCGCCCGCGGAAGAAGCGGGGATACAGGCGCCAGTTCGTGTGATAGCACGACACCAGGTCCTGGATGCCGTCGCGATCGAAATCCCCCATGGTCACGCCGCGCGCCATCACGCCGAGGTTCGCCACGACCTGCAGGTTGGCGAACGCGTTGGTCTGCCACGCCGAGACGTAGAGATTGCCGCTGTCGTCGGTCGCGGCGAGGAGCGCGTCGCCGGGCACGTAGATCAGCGCCTCGCGCCCGGAGACGTTGCCGGAGGCATCCACGGCCTCGATCCGGATGTCCTGCCGCTCGGTGAAGTCCAGCCCCGTCAACGTCAGGCTGTGCACGTTGCCCAGCAGCGTCGTGGCCGGGCGGCCGTTGATGTAGATGCGGTAGGCAGCCACGCCGATCGCGTCGCGGGCGCCGGCCCAGGCGAGGTTCAGCCCGTTCGTGCCGCTCCGGCTGAACCGCAGGCCCAGGTCGCCATTCCAGCCCGGCGCCGTCGTATCGCGCAGGCCTTTGTGCTCCACGACGCGGTAGTAGCGGCGCGGCTGCTTCGCGCTCTCCGGGTCGGTGAACGTGATCCCGTTCGTGCTTTCCGGGCGCACCGCGAGAATGGTGGCCCAGTCCACCAGGTTGCTGCCAGCCTGGATCGCGTGCACGCTGTTCGTGCCGCCCTGCAGCCTGAGTTTGATGGTGCCGTCGGACTCCTGCCCGAGCACGCCCACGGCAGGCGTCGCCGCCTGCCCCGCTGTCGCGCCTGCCGCCAAGGCAGCCGCCAGGACCCATTTACCGCATGCGCACCGTTTCATGGTTGCACCTCTTGCTCAATTCACCCAGCCCAGAACGACGCCCCCGGACACACCCGACAGTTCAGCCGTGTAAGACGACGGCCCCACCCGGCCCTCGACGTCTTCCACCCAATCGTAGCGGCCGAACACCCCCAGGCGCAGACGCCCGGTGACGGCGACATTCAGGCCCGCCTGCCCGAAAACGCCCCACTGCCACGCCTCGCGTGAATCCGACGCCGTCCACTCGTTCACGGTGAACGTCCGTCCGCCGCGCGTGCCGGTGAGCACCTCGTGAAACGTCGCGTCGGCCAGCACGAGCGACAGCGACGGTCCCGCGGCCAGCTCCAGCGCCACGCGTCCGAACTCGCGCGAGGCCGAGGCGGCCAGGGCCAGGGTCAGCACGTCCAGGTCCACCGCCTCGCTGACACGGTTGACGAAGCTCGCCGCGCCGTCGGACACGGTGGCGGCGGACGATGTGCGCGCCGCCGGGAGGTTGGGCAGCAGCGGCCCCGGGCCGTCGTACGTGGCCGTGCCGTAAGGCGCGGCCGGCGGCACGACACCCAGCAGCTCGTAGCGGTCCGTCAGCGCGACGGCTTCCTCATGGTAGCGCTGTTCGGCCGAGAACGACGTTCCGGCATGTTCCGCGTCGAACGCGCTCCAGGCGCCGTTCAACAGCAGGCCAAGGTCCACGCCGCCGATCTGGCTGAAGCAGCGTTCGGCCTCGACGAAGACGCCAGGCGCCGCGAGCGTGTCGTCCTCCCACGCGTACGGCTCCGCCAGGGAGCGGGCGTCGCTGCGCGCTTCGGTCCCCATGGCGCGCTGGAAGGTCAGCGACCCGCCGCCCACCTGCGCGGCGGCATCGTAGCCCCAGTACCAGGTGTCGCCGTTGAGCGTGGTGCCGGAGTCGAGCCGCACGAAACCATTGTCGTACTGCCGGTCGGCGTAGGCGTCGGCCGGCCCCACCGGCCCGTAGTCCACGCCGTGCCCCCCCGGGAAGAGCCGCGGCACCGCGCCGGCCGTCGAGTAGGCGCCGCTGCGGAAGCCGACGCGGTCGAAAGTGCGGTACAACGCCCCGCCCGACACGCGCCATTGGTGGCTGGGCGGCACAAACTCGATGCGCCCGGCGCCCGGTGCGGCGGCAGCGGCAGCCGCGATGGCTGCCACGTTCGTGCCCGCCGGGGCCGGCGGCGCGACGGGCGCCTGCGCGCCCGTGGGGCCGGCGCCGCACAGCGTGGCGCCCAGCAGAACGAGGACGGATCTTCGCGTGGATGTATGCATGGTTGGCGCTCCCCCCGTTACGGTCCTTGCTAATTGCCGTTGGCCCAAACTTCGAACAGGTCCGCCGCCGGCACGGTCCGGCGCCGGCTGTAGAGCTCGATGCCCGTCACCTGCACGACTTCGCCGCCGTCGAACACATCCCCGAGTGCGTGGGCGGCCAGGTAGGTTGCCACGGCCGCGCTGAGATCGAGGAAGCCGTCGCCGTCGTCCATCCTGTTGGTCGACGCCATGAAGCGGTACTCGCCGGTCGTATCGTGCAA
>CAYOBW010000001.1:0-63544 GCA_964402115.1 uncultured Victivallales bacterium | reverse complement strand
CGGGCGACGCGTGCGCCAGGTCGTGATGCACCAGCGCCAGCGAACCGGTGGACGAGCCGTCTTCCGACAGGATGACCTGCACGGTGGCCGCCAGCCCGGGCCTCAAATCGCCCAGCGCGAACCCCAGCCCCATGGCCGCGTCGTCGGCCGCGCTCGCCGGCAGGGCATTCGCGTTGGGCAGCGATCCCATCAGCAGCTCGTCGAGCACGGTGCCGCGCACGAAGCCGGGCTCATCGATCTTCCACAGGTCCGGATCGCCGTCGCGGCTGCCGCTGCCGGCGGCCCCCGTGACCGTGCCGTACTCGTTGAAGAACGTGTTGGCGGTTTCGTCGATTTCCGCATCCACGAACGCGAAGAACCGCACATCCTGAAAGGTGTCGGCCGTCGCGTTCGACACCACGTAGGTCAGCCACAGGTCCGTGCGGTCGGGCGACAGGTTCGTGCTGAAGGTCACCGCGAGACCGACGGGCAGCGCATGGGTGGAGAGCCGCGCACTGGTGCCGTCATCCACGCCATTGAGGTCGAGGTTCTGCGCGTGCAGGAACGCGTCCAGCTCGTAGACCAGCCCGGCCGTGCCAAACGTCAGCGTCTGGCCGTTGACCACGCCGCCGCCCCCGCCGGCGGCAAACGGACCGGCAACGATCGCCGCCGACACCGCATGCGCGACCAACAGTAAACCGAGACACCCCCACCCGCTCTGGACTCGTTTCATGGCACATCTCCCCAAATGGGCCGGAACGGGGACCGCCCCGGTCATGAACCGCTGGCTGTACGGTGTGATGTTAGGTTCCATTCCGGCGGGGTGTCAATCCAGTATTCAGCAGTCAGAATGGGATACACCGAAAACCGCTTCCCTTTGACATGTCCTCACTAAGGCCCTGGACGCCCCTACGCCGGAGGCGAAGATGCCACCAACCAACGGGCAGGGATGATCTCGGCAAATCGACTGTGATTTCATCGCGTCTTCTGCTGTGAAAGTCACCGTTCGTGGAGACTGACATGATTCCCGAAGCGCCAACCCATGTGAAGCAACTTGCCTCCCTGCTCAAACAGGGCGAAGGCAAGACGCTGGAGTTCAAGCGCTCGACCGGCGAACTCAAGGAAGGACTCCAGACCCTTTGCGCGTTTCTGAACGCCACCGGCGGCATGGTTTTCTTTGGCGTACGTCCTGACGGCAAGGCCGAAGGGCAGGATGTCACCGATCGGACGCTGCGCGAAATCGCCCAGGCTTTGGATAAGTTCGAACCACCGGTCAACATGCCCGTCGAGCGCCTGCCTGTGGGTGGAGGCAAGGAATTGCTGTTCCTCCGCGTCGAAGGCCGCCAGGATTCGGTTCCCTTCACGTACGACAGCCGCGCCTATGAACGGGTCGGAAGCACCACCCGCAAGATGCCGCAAGCACACTACGAGAAACTGCTCCTTGAGCGCGGCCACGCCACGCGCCGCTGGGAGAACATGCCGGCTGAGGGGCTGACACTGAAGGATCTGGACCGCAAGGAAATCCTGCGCACCCGTGAACTGGCGATCCAACAGAACCGCATTGCTCCCGATACCAGTCGGGACATAGGCGAGGTTCTTGACCGGCTTGGCGTGCGCCAGGCCGGCACCCTCCTTCAGGCGGCTCAAGTGCTGTACGGGAAGGCATTCATCAACGACTATCCGCAGTGTTTCCTCAAGATGGGCCGCTTTCGGGGTACGGAGATCACAGGGCCGATCGTCGAGAACCGTCAGGAACGCATGCATGCCTTTGCCATGGTGCGCGAGGGGCTGGCTTTTCTTGAACGGACCATGCCCCTCGGTGCGCGGTTTTCGACGGGCCAGATATTCCGCGAGGATCGCTTCCCGGTTCCATTGGATGCTCTTCGGGAGATTCTTCTCAACGCCGTCATGCACCGCGACTACTCCTACTACCCCGGCTACGTCGCCATCGTCGTGTTCGACGACCGGATCGAGATTCAGAGTTACGGCGGTTTGCCTTCCATAGTACGGCTTGACCAACTGTCGGGACCGCACCTCTCCAAACTCCGCAATCCTCTCATTGCCGGCGCGTTTCACCGGACCGGCGCCGTGGAGTGCTGGGGCCGGGGCACCAACCGTGTCATCGCCATGTGCGAGAAGCACGGCGCATCGCCGCCCAGTTTTGAAGAACGGGAGGGATTCCTGATTGTTACGTTCAAGGCCCAGATCGTCATCGGCGCCGGCACCGCCGTCCCGGGGGACGAGACGGGGTCTGAGTCAAGACCCGCCGGGGAGGTCACCCCGCAAGTAGAGGCACCAGTCACGGCACCAGTCACGGCACCAGTCACGGCACCAGTCAACCGGCTGGTGGAACTGCTGGCGCGCCGTGGCGAGTTGGGCAACGCGGACATTCTTAAGGCTTTCGCCCTCAGGAACCGGCGGCGGATGCGTGAGACCTACATAGCACCTGCGATGCAGGCATTCCTGATCGAGTACACCATCCCCGACAAACCCAACAGCCGCCTGCAAAGATACCGCCTGACCGCCAAGGGCAAGTCGATTTTGGGGAGATCTGCGTGAGCGAGTTCCATGTCGCCTGCTACAACGTCGGCATGTACGGCGCCCTGCAAGGCATCGCCGGTGCAGCCCTCAAGGAGATCGACGGCCTTGGCCGTCGGGCTTGCCCGCCACCCGCGAAGATGCCGCTCACTCTCGCATTCGCCAGTAGTACCGGCCGTGTGACGACGAAGGGTGACCAGAAAGACTCCCTGGCTGCTGCCCCTGAAGAAGCCTGGTGGGCGCTGCAGGATTCGAACCTGCGACCCCTTGGGTGTGATCCAAGTGCTCTAACCAACTGAGCTAAGCGCCCCCGCTGCGGGGCCGTCCCCAGACGTGCGCGCATCATGGCAAAGCACCGTTTGCGTTGTCAAGCGGAGACCCGCGGGACTTGACACCCGCCGCCCCCCGCGTCACCATATGCGCGCCCGGTGCATCAGACGCCGGCACGAAAGGACAACAGGCATATGAAGCAGGTGGGTGTGGCGATTGTGTTGGTGGTCTGCATGTTCACGGTGGCGGGTTGCGGATGCGGCCGGAAGCGCGAGAAGCTCTCGGAGAAGATGGCGCGCTCGCTTGTCGAGAAGGCCATGGAGAAGGCCATCGAAAAGGACGGCGGCGGCAAGACCAGCGTGGATCTCAAGGACGGCAAGTTCACGGTGAAGACCGACAAGGGCGAGATGAACTTCGCCGGCGGCGAGGGCGTGGCCCTGCCTAAGGATTTTCCGGCGGACGTTTACGTGGACAAGAGCGCGAAGATCAAGACCGTGATGAGCGTGGGAACGGGCATGAACGTGAGCCTGCTTTCCAGCGACAGTATGTCCAAGACCGCGGAAGTCTACGGCGAGAAGATGAAGGCCCAAGGCTGGGAACAGGACAGCCAGATGGCGTCCGAGGAGCAGGTCATCGTCTCGTTCAAGAAAGAGAAGCGCCAGGCCATCGTCACGGCCGCCAAGACCGACGAAGGCACCATGGTTTCGCTGACCATCGTCAAGAACGAGTAGTGCCCCGACCCGGGCGGTGGCAAGGAAAGGGAGAAGCGGCGAACGGCGGCTTCTCCCTTTTCGTTTGGACTTCTACAAGCTCACCCCTGTCGCCGATCGCGGCGCCCGAACTCGCGCGCAAGACCATAGCCGGCGGCCAGCACGGTCGGCCCCAGAAATACGCCGATGAACCCGAAGGCCATGATCCCCCCCAGCACGCCCAGCAGCACCAGCGCAAAGGGCAGCTTCGTCCCGCGGCTGATCAGATAGGGCCGCAACACGTTGTCAATGCCGCTGATCCCGATGAGCCCCCAAAGGGCCATGAAGATCCCCCAGCCCACCGAACGGTTGAAGAAGAGCCAGAGCGCCGCCGGAATCCACACCAGCGGGGCGCCAAAGGGGACCAGCGACAGGAAGAAGGTCACCAACCCCAGCAGCAGCGCGGAATCGATGCCGGCGATCGAGAATCCGATGCCGGCAATGATGCCCTGCCCCAGCGCCGTGCCCAGCACACCGTAGACAACGCTCTTGATCGTGCTGCCCACCTCGATGAGCAGGTGCTGGCTGTAGCTCCCGAGCAGTCGTTTGCCCGTGGCGGCGATGCGCGCGGTCAGGGCTTCGCCGTCGCGGTACAGGAAGAACACGATCACGACACTCAGCGTCAGCTGCAGAATCCCCTGGCCAATGCCCATGCTGCGTTTCAGCATCCAGTCCTTGGACTTCATGAACCCTTCGGTGAGCAGGCCCCGTGTCGTCTCCGCATTCTGGGAAATGTCTGTCCAGTACGTGGTCAGCGTGTCGCCCAGGAACGGCAGGCGCGCCAGCCACGCCGGCGGCTCGGGAATGCCCTGACTCTGCCCGAACCAGGTGGCCACGTGTTTGATGCTCTCGGCAAACGTCACCCCCACCAGCGCGAACGGAATGACCATGACCAGTGCGATAAGGGCGGTCATGAGG
This sequence comes from uncultured Victivallales bacterium, assembly GCA_964402115.1. Classification (GTDB taxonomy): domain Bacteria; phylum Verrucomicrobiota; class Kiritimatiellia; order UBA8416; family CAYOBW01; genus CAYOBW01. Next base: position 59,090 of record CAYOBW010000001.1, on the reverse strand, counting down.
CCGGCCGAGAGATTCGACCGCTGCGGCCAGCAGGCGAGCAGGCGCTTGTGCAGGGGCCACGTGGCGAAGCAGAGGACCGCGGCCCACAGGATGGCCGTCACGAACGGCAGCAGCACCACGGCGCAGCCCACGGCAATCAGCGCAGCCAGCCCGATGGCTGCCAGCGACTCGATGCGCTGCATGTTCCGGACGGGATCCTGCTGCGCTCGTTGTTTCCCGTGTCCTTGCATGAGTGATGAAGATAGGCTCCCCACCGCCTCCACGCCAGCAAAAAGGATTCCGTGAGAACCCACCCGGCTGGCATGGCGGCCGTCAGCGCGGAGGCCGACGCGGAGGCCAGCGGGATCGAAATGGCGCTTGCCCCTTCCCCCCCGCGTGACGGATCATGCCACCATGTCGCTGCCCGACCCAGCCCCAGCCCCCGCCCCAGCCCCCGCCCAGCCCATGCCCAGCCGTGCCCCGCAGCCCTGCTACACAACGCTGCCCAACGTGCCACAGCCGCCGCCCACCGTGCTCGACTATCTCGAGCGCCGCTTCCCGCGCGTGGGCCGCGCCGTGTGGTCCGACCGCCTGGCTCGCGGCCTCGTACTCGACGACGCCACGGGCGAACCGCTGCCGCCGTCCGCCCCCTACCGCCGGCACCTCCGGGTCCGCTACTTCCGCGAAGTGGCAGCCGAGCCGGCCGTGACCGAAGCCGAGGAGATCCTGCACCAGGATGCGCACCTGCTTGTGGCCTGCAAACCGCACGGGCTCCCCGTGACGCCAGCCGGCCGGCACGTGAATGCGTGCCTGCTCTACCGCCTGCAACTGCGCACGGGGCTGGTCAACCTCGCCCCCCTGCACCGGCTGGACCAGGAGACAGCCGGGCTCGTGCTGTTCGCCGTGCAGCCGGCCGAACGCGCGCAGTACCACGCCCTGTTCCTGACCGGCGCCGTGCGGAAAACCTACGAGGCTGTCGCACGGGCGCCGGCGGCAGACGCCGGGCCGGAGTGGCTGGTGGAAAGCCGCATCGTGCGCGGCACGCCGTGGTTTCGCGCCCGGGAGGTTCCGGGGCGACCCAACGCGCGGACCCGGCTGCGACTGCTCGAACGGCAGGGCGATTGGGCGCGCTTCACGGCAGAGCCGCTGACCGGCAAGACGCACCAGCTCCGGCTGCACTTCTGCCACATCGGCTGCCCGATTCGTCACGACTGGCTCTACCCGGAGCTCCAGCCCGAACCCAAACCCGCCAGCGCCCCGCCCCTGCAACTCCTGGCGCGCACGCTCGCGTTCACGGACCCGTGCACCGGGCAGGAGCTGTGCTTTCACAGCCCGCGCCGGCTTGTGGCGTGGGAAGACTAGTCTCCGGCCAGCCAGCCCAGGTCGAGGGGCACATGCACATGGTGACCCGCGTCGGCTTTCAGCACGACACCGCCGCCCTTCTCGTCGGCGCTGATCGCCGCCACGCGATCGAACCCGGCCGGGACGGGCACGGCGGCCATGATCGTGGCGATGGCCAGCGGGCGGCGCGGATCGAGCTGCACGCAGGTTGGGATTCCGCTCGCCGCGAGCGGGTTACGGGCGGCCGAAGAGGCGAGGCCCTCGTGGAAGTACGAGGTGACATCCTCGATGCCCATGACGGCGTGGTGCCGGCCGCTCCAGGGCGCGTAGTGCCGGCCGGCGTTGGAAATCCAGAGCACCGTGGAGCGCAGCACGCGCGGGTCGCGCAAGGCAAACCAGGCATACCGCTGCCGCGGGAAGACGACGGCATTCCAGGCGAAGGGCAGATCCGGGTCGCCCACCAGCATGACCAGGTCCTCGAAACCGCGGCGGGCGGGGTAGCGCGTGAGGTCGGTGGTGTCGCCGTTGAGCAGCGGCACGCGGTCGAGCCCCGAGAACGTTGCGCCGGGCTCCAGCGACTGGTAGCCGCCCTGCGCCGGTTGTTCGAAGGCGCCGGGATACACCTGCCCGTGCAGGAAGCGGCTCGTGGACAACACGCCGCTGCCGGGCTCGTCGGGGAAGCGCAGCATGGCGTGATGTCCAGGATTCATGGGGCCGCGCATGCCGGAGATGACGTGGCGGCTGTAGACCGCCGGGTGGCCCGCCCGGAGGCCAATGAACTTGTCCACGCGGCCGGCGCGAATCGTCGTGCGCAGGCTGGCGTGCAGGGTGGCGCCCGTGAGCGCTTCCAGCCGCCAGCGGGCATTCGCCGTTTCGCCGTGCGCGGGGTGACGCTCGCCGCGCCAGGGCGCGTCGTTGCCGCCAAAGGGCAGGCAGAAGAAGTCGCCGCGCAGCACGCGCAGGATCGCCGGAAGGGCCTTGGCCTGCGGCTCCTTGGCCCATGGCGCGACGGAATAGGGCTGGAGTTTGCGCCCGCGCCGATCGAACGTGATGGGCCCCACGTGGCCGCCCAACTGCGTCACGAACGCCTCCATGTCCGGGGTCGCCACACGCCAGGAGGGCTGCCCCGCCACGTTGCGCATCGTCGTCTGCTTCATGCTCTGTTTCCGCCTTTCATGGCCCCGTCAAGCCGCTGCGCTTGCGCCTGCATGCACGCAGCGGCTCACCCGCCGCCCACCCGCCGCACAAGGGCGCGCGCCACGCGCTCCCCCACCTCGCGGTAATGCTTCTGCGCCAGCACCGTGGGACCGCTCCGGCCATAGGGCGCCAGCAGCGCCAGGGCGGGCACGCCGAGTTTCTCCGCCGCATAGCTCAGCGCGGAGGCCTCGCCCGACCGGGGCGGCCACGTGCGCTTGAAATCCGGGGCGGCATAATCGGCTCCCAGCTCCTGGTTCACGATGTTCGCCCATTTCTCGGCGTCGCCACGCACGGCCGCGGTTGCTTCGACCGCCGGCAGCAGGCAGGCAAAACCAGCGGCGTCACCCGCGCCCGCGGCGTGAAAATCGAGCAGAAGCGCCGGCCGGCAGCGCCCCTGCCAGCGCACCAGGTCCTGCTGCAACACCTGGCACTCGTGCAGCAGCGGGGGCGTGGTCCAGGCGCGGTTCAGATCGTAGGGGTAGGCGTCCTTGCCCTGGCGCCCCTGCGTCACACCATCCACGTCGGCCAGCGGCACGCACCAGATCAGGAACGGGTGCTTGCGGACACGGGAGAAGAACTGCAAGGCGCCGTCCAGCACCCATGAGCCGGGCGTTTCGCCGCCCCGCTGCCGCGCGAGCAGGTAAAGCCCCTGGCGCGCGCCCCCCGGCGAGCCGTACTCGTTGGAGAGGCGCATCAGGGGACGACCGACCGGGCTGAGCCCGATTTCATCGCTGCGCCAGTAGCCTTTGGACTTGTCGAGCAGCGAACTGACCTCCGGCTTGCCGTAGGGGAAGCACCACGCCACGTCCAGCGTGGGAGCCGGGAAGGGCACAACCCACGACAGGCGCGCCTGCCCGTCCGACGCCTGGGTCACGACGGCCCCGCCGGCGCGATGCCAGCCCTGTTCAGCGGGTCGGTAAACCGGCTGCAAGTCCGCCGCAGCGGCCGTCAGCGCCACATCGGCGTACTTGAGCGTGAGGCGCACGCGGGCGCCCGGCGGCGGCGCGGGGGTTTTCGACACGAGGCGGAAACAGAACCAGAGCGCTTCCGGACCACCATGCGGATTGGCCGCGAACTCAACCTCCGGCAGGTCTCCGTCCAGTTGAACCTGAACGGCCCGCGCGTTGCCGTGGGGCACATCCAGCCGAAGGTCGAAACTCATCCGCCGCCCTCCCAAGCCCGCGTCCGGTCAGCCGACTCCGCTACCCGCGCGACCCACACCACCGCGTGCGCCGCGCGACAGAGTTGCCGCCAGCCGGTGCGAACGCACCCGCCAGGGTTCCCAGTCCGTCACGAAGCCGTCAAACGGGGGAGAAATCGTCCTTGGAGGCGCCGCACTCGGGGCAGACCCACTCGTCCGGCAGTTCAGCGAACGGGGTGCCGGGCTCGATCCCATTATCCGGATCGCCAGTCTTCGGGTTGTAGACATACCCGCACACGTTGCAGACAAACTTGTCCATACGTCGTCTCCCTGGTGTTGCTGTCTTTCCGTCCGAACCGCGACGCCCCGTCCGCGGCCCCGCCTGGCAAGGCCGGACCTGTGCCGACCCACTCCGCGCACTATAGCGGCGGGCGCGCAGCGGCTCAACCTGTTTTTTCCGCCATGGAATCCGGGCTTGCAGCGGCGAGGGTGGGCACGTATGCTCTCCTTCAAGGGGATACGGGTCTGGCTCGCGACACCTGCCCGCCCTCGAAAGGCGGAGATGCGGTTATGATTCTCGTGGTGGACGACGACCAGGCGATCTGCACCCTGGTGAAAACGGTGCTGGAAAATCAGGGCTACCGCGTGGCCACGGCCGCCGACGGCGTGGAGGCCTTCGACCTTGTGAAATCAGCCACCTGCCGCTGCGTGCTTCTCGACATGAACATGCCCCGCATCAATGGCGCCGAGCTGCTCCTGTTGATGCAGGCCGAGGGCCTGAAGGTTCCCACCATCGTGATGGCCGGGTTCGAAGGGTTCGACGAGAAGGAGCTCAAGGAGTTCGGGAACGTCGTCCACTTCCTGCAGAAGCCGTTCTCCATGGACGACATGCTGAAAATGGTCAAGCATGCCCTGACTGCCGCGGCCGCTACCGGAAGATGAAGTAGACCGCCCCTACCAGGCACAGCCCGGCCCAGACGTAGTCGAGCTTCAGCGGCTGGTTCATGTAGAAGACCGCGAAGGGCACGAAGACCGACAGGGTCACAACCTCCTGCAGGATCTTGAGCTGGGCCAGGCTCAACTCGGTGTAGCCAATCCGGTTGGCGGGCACCTGGATGATGTACTCGAAGAACGCGATCCCCCAGCTGATCACCGCCGCAACGTACCACTTGCGATCGGACAGGTTCTTGAGGTGGGCATACCACGCCACGGTCATGAAGAGGTTGGAGAACAGCAGCAGGACCGACGTCTGGACCGCCACCGGAATCCGTTGCGCGAAAGCCAGCACGACCGCTCCTTACCGACCGTAGGAACCGGCTGAGCGCAGGCCCATCCGGCGGAAGATCAGCTCGGCCGGGCAGAAGCCCGTGAAAGCCGACTGGATCAGGTTCACGCCGACAAAGGCCGTGAACAGGAACCAGCCGTGATGCACCCAGTACCCCAGCCCCAGGCTGATCAGGACGAAACTGCCCGCCATTGTGCGAACGGCGTTCTCAACTGTCATCTGCCACCTCCTCCTGCGCCTGTCCGGCCTTCGTATGCCGATCCGGGCGGCGTTTAAACGGCCCGAAGAAGGTAGCATTATGGGTTTGCGCAAACAAGCGGAAAACAGGCGCAAGAGAACCAGTGGCGCGTTCTGGGAAGACACATATCAGCGCACGGTCATCGAGAACGGTCGGCACTTGTGGAATGGCCTGCTGTACGTGGAGTTGAACATGGTTCGCGCCGGCGCGGTTACGCACCCCGCCGAGTGGCGCTGGAGCGGTTATGCGAAACTGACAGGTCAGCTTCAGCGCTTCCGGACGGACATCGGTCCCGCTTCATTCTCGAACAGCGGGGGACAACGCCTGGCGGAGGGACTTGGGCCGTGAGGGAAGCGCCGGAGCCCTACAGCGCCGTTTAACCGTCGAAAAGCGGCCGCAAGCCGTTCAGAGTCGTCTGGTTACGCTGTAACGTATTCATTCGCAACTAGTTCTCTTGGCGAAACCACGTTCGCAGCCCACGTTCGCAGCCCAATGGGCATCGCGAAGCGTGCTGTCCGCCGCCTCACGGCGGCAGGGCAATTACGTCACATCCCTAGCGCAATAAGTGCTTGTGTGAGACGCTTACGATTCCATGAAAAACACGTCGCACCCTGCAAGCGGCGATGCAAAACGCGCTTGTCATCCTGAGCGAAGCGAAGGATCTCGGCGTACCCGCCGTGCGGACGCCGAGAGCCCGCCTTACGGCGGGAGATCCTTCGCTCCGCTCAGGATGACAAGCCCTTACGCTAACCGGGCGGCTGATTGACCACCCCCCCAGACAGGCCGCTCCGGCACGTGTCGACCCGCATCCCAAGACCTCTAAAACTTCGCCGCCACGCCGTAAGGCCCCGCATGCCAGGGCCACGACGCTTTTCGTCTGACCGTCTGACCCCGATCTGTGTTTCGGCATTGACACCTGAAGCCGGCGGCGGCACGCTTACGCACGAACGGAGGGCTGGCGGGGGCCGGCATGCCGCCGGCTGACGTACACGCCCCGGGAGGAACTCACCATGAGCGCACTGATGAACATGCGCGAGGTCTTCGGCCTCGCGATTCAGATCGAAAGCAATGGCGCCGCGTTCTACCGCAAGGCCGCGGCCGGACAGAAGAACGCGGCCGCGCGGGCCTACCTGGAGGAACTGGCGGGCATGGAGGATGAGCACAAGCGCGTCTTCACGGAAATGCGCAAGCTCGCCCTGGCCGCCCAGAAGGAGGGCGCCGAGGAGCTGCGCCCTGAGGGCGGCCTCTTCCTGGCAGCGGTCATGGACGGTATCAGCGTGGAGGGCTCCCCCTCCGTGGCCGACAAGCTGACCGGACGCGAGAATCTCACCAAGCTGCTAGAGATCGCGGTTGACCTGGAGAAGCAGGCCATCCTCTTCTACATGGGCCTGAAAGATGCCATGGCCGGCCGGGAGGCGAAAGCGCAACTCGATCGGATCATCCGCGAGGAGAAGGCGCACGTCGTCACGTTGACCGCCGCCCTCCGGAACCGCAGGCAGGCCTAGAACGTCAGGCAGGCGCCAGCCGTGATGAGCGTGCCCGAGAAGTCCGTATCGCCGATGCTCTCGCCGAGGTACGTCTCCTTGGGGCCCGAAAGATCGAGCTGGTAGCCGATGCCCAGCGTCAGCGCGAGGTTCTCCGAGACGCGCATGTCGAGCTCCACGGCCAGGATGCCGAGGACCGCGTTCTCGATGTCGATCGTCCCGACGGTGCGATCCCCCACCCCTCCGCGCTCGTAGTACGTGGAACTCTCGATGGAGGAATCCACGAAGGCATAGCGCAAACCGCCCTCGACGACGATGTTCACATCCTCCATGAACTCGCCGCGCCCCAGCAGCGACACCCCCACGGGCATGACCGCGGCATCGCCCTCGATCAAGCTGGAGTAGTAGCCATCGCTGTCATCCACGTAGGAGTCCTCCACCGCCGCCCACGACTGGTAGCCGACCGCCAGCGCCACGCCGACGTTCTTGGACCCCCAGAGGCGGAACTGCCCTTCAAGGCCAACGGCCCTGTCCCAGTCCTCGCTCTCGGCCGGCGCCACGTACTGGAAACGCACGACCACATCCGACGACGACTCGTCGGCAGCCGGCGCGAAGCGGGTTCCCAGCAGCAGGGCGGCACACAGGACAACAGGTGTACGAATCTTCATGCTTACTCCTCCATGGGGTTGTGAGACTGCGTTTTCAGTGACCGTTGATCTGCCGGATAGCCGAGCTGCGCCTGCTGCCGGACGAGGCCGGGGCGGACGCGGGAGCCGTGGAGCGAGCCGGCGCGGAGACACTGCTCGTGACACGCGGGCTGGACGGGGCGCTGCGCGTGGCCGGCGCCGGCGTGTACGAGGGCGCGGGCGCACTGGCCTGCCGCGCCACCGACATCACATTCGCGCTGCGCCGCGAGGACGGCGCGCTGGGGGCTGGCGTGTACGCGGGCGTGTAGGTGCGCTCGGAGCCACCGCCGGACCGGGTCATCGGCGTATAGGCCGGCTGCTGCGGGGCGGCTGCGCGATCCATGACGACCTGCTGCGTGCGCAGGCTGCGGCGCGAGGGCGACCGGATCATCTCGGGAGGCAGTTCGTGGCGGAAGGGCTCGGAGCCGCCCCGGTGGCCGTTATAGCCGTGGTACACGTGATGCGACTGCTCGTAGTAGCGGTTGCAGGACGACCACGGCATGGCCACGTAGCCGATGTCAAAGGACAGGAAGCTGTCTGAAGACACGAAGACATAGTGGCTGGCGGTCAGGCCGAAACCGAAGTCTGTACCCACGGGTCGCCCGCCGTAGCAGAGTCCGGAGCCCGTCATGAAGGTCGTTCCCGGCGGCAACGGCGCCCAGCCAAGGTGGCTGTCGTCGTCATACCGCCAGTTGACCCAGGCCGGCGCCCAAACCGTGCCTGGCACCCAGACCCAACCGCAGGATGGCTCCAACGTCCAGCGACCGTAGTGGAACGGCGCCCAGCCCCACGGATAGGACGACTGCCAGTACCAGCCGCGGGTACTCCAGACCCAACGGCCGTTCTGGCAGTAGGGATGCCAGCCCGTGGTCGCGACCGCCACAGCCGGCTGCCAGCATAACCCCATGCCCTGCATATCGATCCAGCGACCGTGCGGAGACAGGGTCTGGTAGAAGACGTTGACGTCCGACACGTCCTGCCCCTCGACGTAGACGGGCTCGTACGGCGCCTCGCCTGACGCATACGAAAGACCGAAGCTGACATCGCCGGCCCGCGCCGCCAAGCTCAGGCCCAGCGTCACACCGATCATCGCCCTGTACAATCCGGTTTTCATGGTTGCCCCCTATTCTCTCCCTTTTGTCCCCTTCTGTCCACTCTGACGATGCCGGAACGGGGTTTATTCACGGGGGAGTAACGCCTCCGTGACGCACGGGGCGTACATGGCACATAACGGCCGGGGACGGCCGTCTCCATCGCGTGGGCAGGCGACGAGGCGTGGAGACGGCGGTCTCCGCCGTTAGCGCCCCCCGTGGTACTGCAGCGTTACACAGGGAACAGGATCGGGGTTGATTCCCGATCCCGTTTTCCCGTATGCTCGCGCGCATGGTGGTCAAGAGCATGCTGCGGATGGCGGCGTTGATCGGAGTGACGGCCCTGCTGGCCGGGTGCCAGCAACTGCGCCCGCCGCGGCATGTCGCAGCGGTGGAACGGACCATGACGGTCACCGGCTACTGCAAATGCGGCGTGTGCTGCAACTGGCGACGCACCTGGCTGGGCTCGCCGGTAATCGCCAGCGGTCCCAACGCCGGCAAGCCCAAGGCCGTGGGAGTGACCTCCAGCGGCGCACACGCCTGGAAGGGAACGATCTCCGCCGACACGTCGCGCTATCCCTTCGGCACGATCATGTACATCGACGGCTACGGCTACGGCCGGGTCGAAGACACCGGTTCCAAGATGAAGGGCGACCACATTGACCTGTTCTTCCACTCCCACGCTGCCGCCCAGCAGTGGGGCGTCCGCCGCCGCCTCGTACGCGTCTGGTTCGCCGGCGGCAAGTGACACGCGGGGCTGCGCCCTCCGCAACCCTCCACCCCTTCACCACCCGCGCAGGCCGATGGGTGGACCGAGGATTTCGCGAAGGACGACGGCCTCGCGCACACTGTCCGGGGTGCGCAGTTGCATGAGCAAGCGGGCACGTGAGACGCCGGGGGGCGGTGCGGGCAGGGTAGGAGCCAGCGCGTAAGCCAGGGCGGGCAATTGCTCCGGCGGTGGCAGCACAGCGGTCGGCACGGGGATCGACGGGGCCGGCGCAGACGCAAGCGGAGGTGGAGGCGGAGGCGTGACGGACGGGGCCGTGCGACGGCGGTCGGCTCGCTGCTCCGCGCGGGCCGCGGCACGGGATTCTCCGGCATGCCGCCCGGCAGCCGTCGGGCGGGGCACAAGCACCACCGGGGCGGGCGGGCGGGGAACGGGCGGCGGGGAAGGCGGGACCGGCACATCCGACCCACGCGCCAGGCTCTCCAGGAACTCGCGCAATTCGCGCCCGGGCACATTCAGCTCGTCTTCGCCAGGTGGCCGAACCGGCGCGGGAGGAGCGACCACCGGACGCTCGCCCGGCGCGGCCAGCTCCTCGGCCCGCTTGCGGTCCTTGCGCAGCGCGCCGATAATCCGGCTGACGATGATGGCGAGCACGAACACGACGCCGATCAGGTCATCGAAGCCGGCTCGTACGCTGTGCAGGGGGGGCAGCATGCGTCGGGAACTCCAGGTGGCGAACCGCGCGGCGCGTCAGCGCGCCGCCCCGGCTCAATGGTCAGCCTTCTTCTCCTCGCCGGCAATGGTCCGCCGCATGTTCGTATCGGCCTCGATGTTCTGCAGCCGGTAGAAATCCATGACCCCCAGCCGGCCCATCCGCAGGGCCTCGGCCATGGCGCGCGGCACCTCGGCCTGCGCCTCGATCACGTGCGCCTGCATCTCCTGCACCATGGCGCGCATCTCCTGCTCGCGCGCCACGGCCAGCGCCCGGCGCCCCTCGGCCTCGGCCTGCCGCATCTTCTTGTCCGCTTCGGCCCGCTCCGTCTCCAGGCGGGCGCCCACGTTCGCGGCGTCGCTCATGCCGGCGACGCTGATGTCCGCGATATCGATCGAGACGATCTCGAAGCCGGTCTGCGCATCCAGCCCGCTGGTCAGCACCTTGCGGCTGATCTGGTCGGGGTTCTCGAGCACGTCCTTGTAGGAGGGGGAAGAGCCGATGGCGCTGACGATGCCCTGGCCCACGCGGGCGATGATCGTGTCCTCCTTGGCGCCGCCGACGAGGCGCTCGATGTTGGCGCGCACGGTCACGCGGGCCTTGACCAGCAGCCGGATGCCGTCCTTGGCCACCGCGTCCAGCATCGTCGTGCCGCCCTTGGAGGGATCCGGGCAGTCGATGACCTTCGGGTTGACGCTCGTGCGCACCGCGTCCAGCACGTCTCGGCCGGCGAGGTCGATCGCCGCGGCCCGCTTGAAGGAGAGGTCGATCCCCGCCTTGTCCGCCGCGAGCAGCGCGCTGACCACGTTGAGCACGTCGCCGCCGGCGAGATAGTGCGCCTCCACCTCGTCGATCGAGATGCTGAGCCCGGCCTTGATCACGCGGATGCGCGCGTCCACGATCAGCGTGGCCGGCACCTTGCGCAGCTTCATGCCGATCAGTGCAAAGAGCGACACCTTGGCGCCCGACATCAGCGCGCGAATCCAGACGCCGATGAAGTTCAGCACCACGATCAGGAGCCCCAGCACGATAATGGCGGATACGGCCGCCACGACAACCAAGAACGGATTCATAGCATCTCCCCTTCCGTCAGCGTTCCCCTACCCCACCTGCTGCACAACCACGCGGGCGCCCTCGACCCGCACAACCTTCACCCGTGCACCCTGGGCCACGTAGCCCCCGGACGTCACCACATCCACGCGGCGGTTTGCAAACTGCGCGTAGCCGGCCGGCCGCAGATCCGACAGCGCTTCGCCCTCCTGGCCCACCAGCGCCCCCGACTCCGCGGGGCCGGCCTTGGCCCCCTGCAGCGTGCGGGAAACGGTCATGTTCCGCCCCAGGCGCGTGCGCGGGAAGATGATCATCCACAGCACGATCGCCACCCCCGCGAGCAGCGCCACGACAATCGCCACGTACGTGCCGATCACCGGGCCGAACGCCACGAAGCCCATGCCCACCGCCCCGGCCAGCGCAAGGGCGCCCACCACGCCGAGCACGCCGCCAGGCACGAAGATCTCCGCGCCCAGCAGGATGAGCCCGGCCAGCAGCAGGATGAGAAACAGTTCCATGCGCGTCTACCCTTTCCGCCCCGCGTCCGGGATCCCGGACGCAACGGTCACCACTATACGAGCCCCGTGGACTTCCGCAATGACAATGGGCGTGCCTGCTTCGACAAACTCGCCCGGCCCCACCACGCTGAGCCGCTGCCCGCCGAACACCCCGATCCCGCCAGGCCGCAGCGGCGTTTCGGCCACGCCGCGCGCGCCAACGAGGCCGGCAGCCGACGCCGACGCCCGGAAACCCTTGCCGGCGCTCAGCGTCTGCGCCAGCACGAGGGGCCGCAGCAGCGCCGACTCCGGCAGGTAGCGGGCGATCGCAAGCATGGCGGCCAGCGCCAGCACGAGCGCCAACCCCAGGTTCACGACCGCGTTCTGAACCTCACTCCAGTCCACCGGCGCCACGCGGATGACAGCCGGTGGGGAGGCCGGGAAGATGTCCACCATGGCCATGAGCATGGCGGAGACCATGAGCGCGATGCCGCTGATGCCCACGATGCCGAAGCCGGGAATCACCAGCAACTCGACGAGCAGCAGGGCGAACCCGAGCGCGAAAATCACGATTTCAGCCATGCCCGCCAGCCCCGCCACCTGGTGCCCCCAGAACCAGATCGCGAGGCAAAGCACGCCCCCGATCCCCGGCAGGCCGATGCCCGGCGCCTTGAACTCGACGTACAGCCCCAGCACGCCCAGCGCCAGCAGGATGGCGGAGAGCGGGAAGCCGTCGATCGCCCGGGCCACGCGCTCCGCCGCGGTCGGCACGATGGTCACCACCCGCGCCGCAGGCCGCCCGAGCGCCGCCAGCAGGGCCGCCAGGTCGGCGTGCGTGCCGCTCGATAGCAGCGGCCGCTGCTCCGGCCCGACCGGCCGGGCCGCATCCTGGCTGGTCAGCGTCAGCAGTTGCCCGGCCGGCGCAATCACGTCGTCGCCGATCTTGAGCCCCACCTCGGGCCGAACCATGGCCTCGGCCACGCGCGCGTCATGCCCTTTCTGCTGGGCGGCGTTACGCACCAGCGCCACGGTGGGCGACACGACCTTCTCCTTCAGCCCCTCCGGGATCTCCTGGGGCGTACCGAACGGCGTGGCGATCAGGGGCATCGCGTCGCCGATGATCCCCGTCGGCGTCATGTAGATGCGGTCCGTCGCCAGCGCGATGATGGCGCCGGCCGAGATGGCGCGCGGATTGACGAACGTGCAGGTCGGCACGGGGGTCTGCAGCAGGGCGATGACGATATCCTCGGCCGCGCTCAGCTTGCCGCCGGGCGTCCGCATATCGAGCACGATCAGCCCGGCGCCGCGCGTCTCCGCCTCGCGAATACCGCGCAGCACGACGTGGGCCAGCCCCCGTTCGATCATGTCCTGAACGGGGATGACCACGGTCGTGTTGGTCCCCGCCGCGTCGGCCACCGCCGGGGCGGCGCGACCGACCGGCGCCAGTGCCAGCGCCAGCAACATACAAAGCAATGGCTTCATGACGTGCCATTTTGCATAATGCCGCCGGGAAAGCCAACAGAAAGCGGGAGGTGCGATCGTGGACTTGCGCGGTAAACGGGCACTCGTGACCGGCGGCGCCGTGCGGCTGGGGCGCGCCATCTGCGAGGAACTGGCCGCCGCCGGCTGCAATGTGGCCGTGCACTACCAGCGCTCCGAGGCGGAGGCGCTGGAGTTGGCGGACCGGCTCGGCAAGGCAGGCGTGACCGCCGTCCCCGTCCGCGGCCCGCTCAGCGGCGAGGCGGAGGCGGAGAGCGTGCTGGCCGACGCCTGGGCGCGCCTCGGCGCCGTGGACCTCCTCGTCAACAGCGCGGCGGTCTTCCACAAGGACAGTCTGCTGGCGGCGACGGAGGAGAAGCTGCTGGCCGAGCTGCGCACGAACTGCCTGGGCCCGTTCTTCCTGCTGCGCGCCCTGGCGCGACGCGTGCTGGCCCGCCCGGCCGCGGAGGGAGCGGCAGGGCCGGAGGCGAAGGTGGTCAACCTGCTCGACCGGCGCATCGCCGGCAATCCAGCCGGCTGCCTGCCCTACCTGCTCTCCAAGCAGGCCCTGGCGGCACTGACCCGCAGCGCGGCCGTGGAGCTGGCGCCGCGCCTGACGGTGAACGCCGTCGCGCCGGGCGCCATCCTGCCCCCGCCGGGCACGACGGAGGAGCGCGTGCGCGAGGCGGCCGGCGTCGTCCCGCTGGGCCGGGCCGGCACTCCCGCCGACGTGGCGCGGGCGGTGCGCTTCCTGCTGGAGGCGGACACGATCACGGGACAGATCATCTTCGTGGACGGGGGACAGCACCTGGTTTGAGGGGGGAGACGGCACGGGTCGAAGGAAACGGGTAGTCCGTGGTCAGCCTGACATCCACGCCCTGCTCCTCTTCGACGTCGCGAGCCGCGCGCGGTTCTACCGGGTGCGGGCTGCGAGGTTAGGGGGATGCGCTGCGCTATTCGGCACAGGATCTCACATGGATCTCACCTTTCTATAATTAGCACTTGCTTCGACAAGGAGTTCCGCCGTACTGTCAAGAGAACGACGCTGAACGGCGTTCGCTCCCTTTCCTTTCCGGCGACAGTCGGAAGTCTTGAGATCCCGCGCCGTATACGCAAGCAGAGCGTCAATGGCGAGGGAAACGGGCGAGGAACAGCGCAAAGGAGGAACACGGCCATGAAAACGGCGGCACGTTGGCGGATGACGTTGTTGGCGACGACTGGGGCCGTCGCGAGTATGGCGTGGGCGCTGGCGGCGGTCCTGAACGAGGAACCGCAAACCGCTGGGGTTTTCGACCGAAGCCTTTTCGAGGCCTACCTTTCCCGGCGCGTGGCCACGGAGACGGACATCGTGGCGGATTACGCCTGCCAACAGGCGGCCTACATGCCGGTGTTGCTGCCCGATGCCGGACGCGTCCTGACGCAGAGCGGAGGCTTGTTGCCGGTCGTGAACTGGCAGGGGTTCGCTCCCGACTTCGTGAAGCGGTTGGTGGCCGTGGAACGGGATGGCGCGACGGTCTGGCCGATCCGGGTCATCGAGGATGCCCGCGCGCAGCCCCGCCGCCGCCTCGTGCTCAACGCGCGCGGCGAGGTGCTCGCGGCCTGTCCCGTACCCGCGGACTACGACCCGGCCTGGTGGGTCAAGGCGCACTACCCGGACTTGTACGCCGCCAGTCCGGTTGTGGCGCCAGCCGCCTCCCGCGCGGCTTTGGAGGCGCTCTTCGACGGCAGCCGGCTCGCCATGACCTACGACCTCGTGGACCACGACAACCTCGTCCGGTTGGTCGTGGAACAGACGGTGGCCGCCGCGCGTCGGGCGGAACGACCGGCGGGGGGTGGCGGCGTGCTGCCGCTGCTGTTGCAGGGCGGCAGCGTGACGAATATCCAGTTCGTCGGTATGTGTGCGACGAACGTCAACGGCGCCGTGCGCCTCACGGTGGCCTATCCCGACGGCTTCACCAACCGGATCAGCCTCATCGCCTGCACGAACGCCCTCGCCCCCATCTGGTCCCTGCTCACGACGGTCACGCCGTCTGGCGCCACCAACACCTTCACCCACACCGACACCGGCGCGACGACCCGCAACGTGCGCTTCTACCGCGCCTATAACGCCGACTACGACGGCGATGGGGACGGCGTAGCGGACGGCGAAGAACGCTTCCTCGACGGCACCGATCCCCAGAATCCGAACGACCCGCCCAATGTGAAGGGCACCGTGAGCTACGCCGGAGGGCAGGCAGGGACCATCTACGTCGTGGCCGTGACCACGGCCGGCAGTTGGTCTACGAACAAATGCGCGCGGCGGAGCCAGCCCGGCGGCTATGTCATCCCGAAACTTGCGTCCGGGACGTATTACATCATGGCTTGGCGCGATTCGAACGGCAACGGCACGGCAAACACCAACACCGAGGCGTTTGCCATCTACCCGACCACCGTGAACGTCAACGGCCAGGTCACCAACGTCAACCTTACGCTCGCCGACCCGGACACCGACGCGGACGGGTTGCCGGATTGGTGGGAGTGGCAGGAGTTTCCAAACCTCGCGCACAGTGCTGCGGTGGACGAAGAGCCAGACGGACTGAACAACCTCGCCGAATATCTCGCCGGCTCCGATCCAGAAGACGCGGACACCGACGACGACAACATGGGCGACCTGGCGGAAATCGCCAACGGCCGCAACGCGGCCGTGGCCGATTCCTACCGCAGCCTCACCTACACTGAAGGTTTCGAGTCCCTCACCACCGGCCAAATCTCCGGTCAGAACGGCTGGACGGCGAGTCCGGCCGACAAGGCCGTTGTGCAGACGGCGGAGAAGCGCAGCGGCAGCAAGGCGCTGGAGTTGCTGGCCTCGACTCAGACGCCTACCGTCAACCAGTTCTTCGGCGCACGCGGCCAGAACACGGTGTGGCTGGACTACTGGGCCAAACTCGACCCGCGCGCGGTGACGCACTTCACGAACTACGCGGACATTGCGGCGGCCCCCGCTTACGATCCGGCCGTGTTCTCGATCAACCGCCGCGGCGAGGTCTGGGTATTCAACGGCACCGCCGGCACATGGAGCACCGACACGCGGTTCCGCATCACCGACTACCGCTATCATCGCTTCACGGTGAAAGAGAACCTCACCGCCAAGACCTGGGACCTGCACATTGACGGGATCAAGGCGTTTTCGGCCGTGCCGTTCCGCAAGTTCCTTCCCACCAACGACTGGCGGCGCCTCGCGTCAAGCGCGGTTCTGGAGACCCAAAACACCGACTTGGGCGGGACGAGTCAGAACTGTTCGGGTTGTGCGATTATGCCAACCACCGGCGAACTGCTGGTGATCCAGAACGATCCTGAGTACATCCATGTGTACACGCAAGGCGGAGCATATCGGAGAACAATCACGTTGACGGAGTTCGACGACACGGAGGGAATCTGCCACGTTCAGGGAAACACTTACGCCGTCGTTGAGGAGAAGACGAACGAGGTCACGCTTGTCACGATCCTGACGAACACGACTTCTATCGCGAAATCGTCAGGCCAAAGGTTTGACGTTAACATCGGTCACAACCCCGACAACCTGGGCTTGGAGGGCATCACCTACGACCCCGTCCGACAGGTCTTCTATGCGGTGAAGGAAAAGAGTCCCAAGAAGGTGTACAGAATCGAACTGAAAAACGGGATTGGCTACGCCACGGAGTTGTTTGCGGCACCCGCCGACGCCGTCGCCATCGATTTGTCGGATATCTACTACGAACCCGTACAGCAACATCTGTTCATCCTGAGTCACGAGAGTTTCAAGATCGTCCAGACGACCCTCGGCGGCACGATCATTACGAACAAAGCGGTATCCGGCAGCCAGCCCGAGGGCATCACGATCGCTCCGGACCGCAAGACACTGTTCGTGATCAGCGAACCGGACGACATGTATCGGTACGGCATGCAGCCGGCATCCGGCGACTACAGGGACATCACGGAGTTCTCGCGGTTTACCGCGGCTGGCGGCAGAGGCGGCGGCTGGTACGTGGACGACATCACTGTCGGTACAGCGCAACCCTCGTCGCTGTACGGAACGTTGCAGACAGCGGACATCCGAGTATCGGCGAACAGCGACGATGCCGAGGAAAAGTGCTGGAATGGCGGCATGGAGCTAGATGGGGGAACCGGATCGGCGCTCGATATCGGATACAAGTGGTCGTCCGGCAACAATCGCGAGGAATCGCGTATCGTGGGGATTGCCTTTACGAATGGCGTGGCACGCACTTCCGCGGTGCACCGCGCCTGCATTCAGTTTGTGGCACGCAATATCAGTCCGCCCGACGACAAGAAGAAGCACTGTCCTGTGCGGATCGAGGTGCAAGCGGTGGACAATGCTCCGACATTCACGACAGCTACCGCGAACATCACCTCCCGGACGCTGACCGGTCGCCAAGTCAAATGGGCGCCGCCCGGCTGGCGGCAATTGGGCGAAAGCGACTATCGGCACCAGACACCGGACATGGCTGGACTCATTCGTGACGTGGTGTGCCGGGGCGGCTGGAGTCCTGGGAACCGAATGGCCTTCGTCATCACCGACGAGCTGTCGGGCAATGTAGACGCCGGTCGCCGGGAGGCGGTCTGCCGCGAACTTAATGCCAACCAAGCGCCGCTACTGCACCTGGAATGGGCCGCGCCTCTTCCGTAAGCCGCAGAGACACAAGGAGGAAACAGCATGAAGACGATGCTCACAATCGTGACGGCAGTCATGGCGACGATACCAGCGTTCGGACAAGTGAAGTACACGGCAGCCTTCTACATGCCGGAGTTCTCGGCCTGCATCTCCCGATCGGCAGACGGGGAGGCGTTCTGGACGTGCGGCGACGAGCGCCGACTGACGGCCCCAAAGGACGTTCTCTGGAAGGTGCGCTTCTCCGATGGTGCGATTGTGGCGACAAACACGAATCCGACGGGGATCGGAACGTCGCCCGACGAAGGCATGAACGACACGGAAGGCATGGCGGCCGACCAGAACGACGGCTATTTCGTCATCACGTCCCAGTCGCTCACATCCGCCCTGGAGGAAAACCCGAACCGGCGGCGGTTGGCACACTTCGACGCGGACGGATCGTTGGACGCTTACAAAGACGCCTTCTTCGCGTCCATGACGAACCAGTATGTCTTCCTGCGCAGCTACTGGATGATCGCTCCGAAACTGGGCGGGGTGGACGTGGAAGGCATCGCGTATGAGCCTTCGGCGAATCGGCTATGGGTCGGCTTGCGCGGTCCGTTGGTCAATCGACTCACGAACTCGGTTCCAGGTGGTCACGCCGTGCTGCTGCGCATGACCAACGTGCTGAACGGCAACGGCGACTTCAATGCGGGTTCCTACACGTGGGACACCAATCCCATCTGCCTGGACTTGGGGGGCGAAAGCATCCGCGACCTCTTCTACGACGCGGCCACAACCAACCTGTTTATCCTGAGCGGGAAGCTTGAGGCCAACGCCGCGTTCACCGATGGCCAGGGCAACACGCACACCAACCGTCAATCCTGCCACGTGCTGGCGTACAAGCCGGCCGCCGGCGCCTTGACCTATTGCATGCGCCTGCCGCAGGTCCCGACGACTCCATCCGGCGCCGTGCCGTGCGAAGCCGAGGGCATCTGCGCCATCACGCTCGGCGGCACAAAGAAGCTTCTTGTGACCTACGACTCGAAGACCAACGGGGTGTACCAGGCCTTCGATTTCCCGAACGCCGCCACCTTCGCCAATCCCGATAAGCGCGAGGGGTTCATCGCGCAGTGATACGGCAAGCATGCCGGCGAAATGCCTGCTATTATGGGGGATGCGGCGGGAAAGCAGCCTACCGCCCCTTTCTTGCGTTATGAAGAGGCGAAGGACATATCTCTTCGCGGGATGCGCCTGTCTTTTGGCGGCCGGCGCATTGCTGCTATGGGTCGCGGCTCGGCGGGAGCCTCGCCCTCCCGATGGAGGGCCGCGCTCCGTCGCGGTCGTCTCTTCTGGAGGGCCGGGTTCGCTGCCTGCCGGCAGGCGGAGCACGCCGGCCACGGACGGCGCGGACGCCGTCCCTCCCGAGCCCCCTTCCTCTTCCGCGAACTCCGCGTCTCCGCGAGATACTCCTTCTCGTGAAGCCTATTCGCTCACTCGCCACTCCGACGCCATCCTTGACCGCGATCCCCAGTTCTGGACGCCCCACTTCGTCCGCCGTCGCTCCGGCTTCCTCAGCCCCCCGGCTCCTGGCGCACCGCCTGAGCAGATCGTCGCCACATTCATCGAAGCCAACGCCCGCGCGTTCACCTTGCACCCCACGGACCTGCAGCCGCCCAACGCCCGCGTGCACCAGGACTACGAAACCAAACACAACGGCCTGCGGCACCTCCGCTGGCAACAACAGAAAGACGGCTTGGACATCTACGGCGCGACCTTCGCCCTGAATCTGACGGAAGCCGGAGAAATTGTCACCGTCTCCAGCCGCGCCCTGCACCTTCCCAAAGTCCGCTTCCACCGCATCGAGAAGGTGACCGCAGACGAGGCCATACGCCTTGCGAAAGCCCACCTGGAGGGCGAGCGGCCTCGCGAGCCGTCTCGGATTCCGACCTCGGACCTCCGGCCTCCGGTCTCTTGCTGGTTTCCGCTCGACATGCTCTCCGCCGTCCTGTCCTGGGACATTCTCGCTGCTGCCCCCGACGGCGCCACGCACCGCCTCATCGTCCGGGCGGACACCGGCAAGGTGGTCGAAGACCTGAACCTGACATGGGGACTGGAGCCGATTACCCTGCGCGTGTACACCAACGACAGCCCGACACCGTTCTCGCCGGGCATGAACGCACCGACCAACTACACGCCGCCGACGGCAACGCAGGCGCTTGTCACCGTGACCGCGCTCGACACCAACGCCTCGCCTCAGGGGTGGGTACCGGACGGTAGCAACGAACAGGCAGGCAACAACGTCGATGCGTACGAAGACGGGGACAACGACGATCAACCGGACATGTTGCACCGCGACACCGGCGTTCCCTATCGAACATTCGAACGGGGCGGACTGCTTACCGTGAGCGAGCGCCAAGCGTTCTACTGGGGCAACGTCTTCCACGACCGCGTGTACGCGTTGGGGTTCGACGAGGCGGCGGGCAACTTCCAGGAAGCGAACTTCGGACGAGGCGGGCGTGACGCGGACCGGATGCGCATCGAGGTGTGGAACGGAGCACGCGTGCTGCCTCTCGGCCAGTACAACCAAGCCAACATCACGGTCTTGAACGACGGCCACCGGCCGCGGATGCAACTGCATTTGTGGAACATGGCCGCGCAGGAGCCATACAACCCGCTGTCGCCGGGCATGCGCGACAGCGCACTCGACGCGGAAGTGATCTTCCACGAGTACACGCATGGCTTGTGCGCCCGCTTGATCGGCGACGGCTATGGCCTCTCGACGGTGCAGTCGCGGGGCATGGCCGAGGGCTGGAGCGATTTCGTGGCCCTCAGCCTGCTCAGCCAGCCGAGTGACGACGTGCACGGCTGCTACGCCTTCGGGGCCTATGTGAACGCCCGCGCGGACTGGACCAACAACTACTACTTCGGCATCCGACGCTTTCCGTACAGCACAGACATGAACAAGGCCCCGCAGACCTTTGCGGATACCGATCCGAACCAGATGGCGTTTCCGCCGGAAGTGCCGAGCAATCCCAAGGTCAAGACGCTGGAGGCCGACGAGGTGCACCGCGTCGGGGAAGTGTGGGCACTGGCTTTGTGGGAGTGCCGGGCGAACCTGATCAAGCAGTACGGTTTCGCGGGCAACGGCACCATGCTGCAACTGGTCGTGGACGGCATGAAGCTGCTGCCGACGAACCCGACCTTCGCACAGGCGCGCGACGCGCTCCTGCTGGCCGACCAGGTGAATGCCGGGGGCTCGAACCAAATGGCGTTGTGGCGCGGGTTCGCCAAGCGGGGACTGGGTTATTCGGCCACGGTGCCGGAGTCGCCGTCCACGGTGGGCATCATCCAGGCGTTCGATCTGCCCTTCGACATCGGCGTCCGAGTGGCCGAAGCCGGGGGCGACGGCGACGGGTACATCGACCCGGGTGAAGACGGATCGTTGACCGTTGTGTTGACCAACCATGAGATGAGTCTGTCAAACGTTACGGCGACGCTGGCGGCGGTTGGCAGCGAGGTCACGGTCACGGCCGGCAATGCCGGCCTGCCTGACGTGTCCGGCGGCGGCTCGACGACCTCCGCGCCGCCCTTTACGTTCACAGTGGACACGAGCTTCCCCGGTTTCACGGACGCCGCATTCACGCTCCGCATCGAGAGCGACAAGGGCTGGTTCGATGAACCGGTACTCGTGCGCATCGGCAACCCATACGACTACCCGCCGGAGATTCTGAACGTGGCCGTCACGAACATGACCGAAACCAACGCTTGGGTGCGGTGGACCACCGGCATTCCGGCGGACGGACAAGTCGAGTACGGCACAGACACGAACTACGACTTGAGCACCATTCTGGCCCCGGTGATGCAAACGATCCACATGGCCCCGTTGACGGGGCTCGCCAAAGGCACGGTCTATCACTTCCGAATCCACTCGGAAGGCACCAACGGGCTCGCTGCCGTTTCTGGCGACTTCTCCTTCCGCACGCGCTCGCGCATCTACGTCAACGTCAACGGCCGGGCCGGGGATGAACTCGGCACGATCGAAGCCCCGTTCAAGACGCTCCAGGCGGCAGCCGAGGCGGCCAGGACAACCGCCGACGAAGTCCTCGTGGCCCAGGGCACGTACACCGGCACAAGTCCCGAGGCGGTTTTGGACCTTAACGGCTCCGAATGGAACCTGACCATTCGTGGCGGATCCTCGCCCGATTTTTCGCGGTACGATCCTGTAAGATACGTGACCGTGATTGACGGGCAGGGGCAGCGGCGGGGGATTCGATTGGATAGTGGGGCGACGCTGGAGATCGAGGGAGTGACTATTCAGAACTGCACGCATCCGGAGTGGGGCGGCGGCGTAGTGGCACGACAGAGAGCACTACTGACGATGACAGATTGCGTGGTGCGCAGTAACGTGGCAACGAACGGGAGTGTCAACCAGAATGGTGGCGGAGTCTATGCGACACTAGGATCAAGCGTGTGGCTGAATCGCTGCGCTGTCTTGGGTAATCGCGCCGTTTTTGGAGGGGGAGTGTTTGCGATCTCATCAGACACGACTCTCGGGCTTGACAGTTGCGTCATCAGTGGGAATTGGGCTCAGTTCTCCGGCGGTGGTGTGGAGTTGCTGTCGTCCGCCACAGCGACATTGAGCGGTTGTCTTGTCAAGAGTAACCAAGTTGCCACAGATGGCCAGGGCGGCGGCGTGTGCATTGGCCCCTACTGCACAGCCGCCATGAACGTGTGTACGGTTGCATCCAACCGAGTCGTGACGGTGAAATACCCGTTCGCCGACGGGGGAGGGGGCATTCTTGTGGCCGGTCAAACGTCGCCGTCGGCAGCCACCCTCAACATGTCTAATTGCATTGTCTATGGGAATCGTTCGCCTTTCTACGGCAGTGATTTGAGGTGCACCGAATACGCTATGGTTAGCGCCGGGTACAGCGCCATCGGCGACATCTACGGCACCCTCACCAGCAGCAATCACCTCATTCGCGCCGACCCGCTCTTCGCGAATCCCGCGGCCGGGGATTTCCATTTGCTATACGGTTCGCCGTGCATCGACGCGGGCGAACCAGGCGCGGGCGGCGGGACGGACATGGACGGCGAGCCGCGTCCCTTCGGTGCGGCCATAGACATAGGCGCGGACGAATTCACCGACGCCGACGTTGACCACATGGCTGACTACTGGGAACTTGCCCGCTTCGCCGCGCTCACGACCAGCGACGGCACGGCCGACGGCGACAGCGACGCGCTCGACGACTTCGGCGAATACATGCACCAGACCGATCCCCATGACCGGGACACCGACCGCGACCTGGCCTTGGACGGATGGGAAGTAACTCACGGCTTCAACCCCCTCAACCGCGACCAGGACAACGACGGGATGTGGGATGGCTGGGAAGTCCTGCACAATCTCAACGCCTTCACCAACGACGCCGCCTCCGATCCCGACGGCGATGCGGCGAACAACCTGGCCGAGTTCACGGCGAACACGGACCCGCTTGACCCACGTTCCGTACTGCGCTTCCTCGCCATCGGGCAACAATGGGGCGGCTTGCGGCTGGACTGGCAGGGTGGACGCGAGGCGATGCAGTTCCTAGAGACGAGTTCCGACTTGCGCGCCCCCGCCATCTGGACGCCGCTCTATGCGCTGCCGCCGCCAACCCCGCTCACCAACGCCCTGCTCCTCTTCGGCGTCACGAACCGGGTGCGGTTCTATCGGGTGCGGGCAGAACGGCTGTGAGGGAGGGGCGGGATGCGAGAGGGCGGACGGGACAGGAACACGCAATATCCAACACGGAATCTTCAAGGATGAAGTGCGGCGAAAGACCCGCCGCCCCTTGTTCATGGGACATTCCGTGCTGGACATTGACATCGCCCGACTGGGTCCGGGCCGAACGGATTTCGGACCCACGTAGGACGGTCCTCCCGGGCCGTCCCGGCAAGCGCGAAGCGACCGGCGGCAGTCTCGTCATGTTCGGCCATGATGCGCCCGAACTTCTGGGGGTGACGGACGCGGGCTTGCGCCGTCGGAACCGATAGCGTAGCTTGTACAGCCATGCAGGTGCGTATGTCCGACACCGACACGACCGCCGTCACCGCTGTTGCGGACTTCATAACCCGCTGGGAGCGGTCGGGGGCGGCGGAACGGGCGAATTACCAGCTCTTTTTGTCTGAGCTGTGCGACCTGCTCGGCGTGCCCCGCCCCGAGCCCGCCACGGACGACGACGCCCGCAACGTGTACGTGTTCGAACGTGCGGTGGTCTTCCAACACGCGGACGGGACCAACAGCAGTGGGCGGATAGACCTCTACAAACGGGGTTGCCTGGTGCTAGAGGCGAAGCAGGGCGCCCCGGCGGCCGACCCGACAGCCGCACCGCCGCTCTCGGCAGCCGCCTGCGCCAGCCGCGGACGACTCAAGACCGGCACGGCGCGGCGCGGGACCGCGGCCTGGGACGATGCGATGCTCCGCGCCCGCGCCCAAGGCGAACGGTATATCCGCGCCCTGCCGGCGACGGAGGGCCGCCCGCCCTTCCTGCTGGTGGTGGATGTGGGCCATCCCATCGAGCTTTTCGCCGAGTTCTCCTGCACCGGCGGTGCGTATTTGCCCTTCCCCGCGCCCGGCAGCCACCGTCTCTTCCTCCGCGACCTCGAGCGCCCGGAAATCCGCGCACGCCTGCGCCTGGTCTGGACCACGCCGCACGAACTCGACCCCACGCGCCGCAGCGCGCGCGTCACGCGCGAAATCGCCGGGCGGCTCGCCCGTCTGGCCGTCTCGCTCGAAGCCCGCGGCCACGAACCGCACGCGGTAGCCGCCTTTCTCATGCGCTGTCTCTTCACGATGTTCGCCGAAGACGTCGGCCTGCTGGCACGTAACGGTTTCTCGAACCTCCTCAAGAGCGTGCGCGAAACGCCGGAGCACTTCGGCCCCCTGGTGGAGGAACTCTGGCTGCGCATGGACCGCGGCGGCTTCTCCACCAGCCTGCGGACGGCCATCCTCCAGTTCAACGGCGGCCTCTTCGAGAACGCAACGGCCTTGCCGGTCACGCAGGACGAACTCCAACTGCTGATCGAGGCTTCGCAGGCCGATTGGCGCGACGTGGAGCCCGCCATCTTCGGTACGCTGCTGGAACGGGCGCTCAACCCCGTGGAACGGCACAAGCTCGGCGCGCACTACACGCCCCGCGCCTATGTCGAACGGCTGGTTATCCCCACGATCGTCGAGCCCGTCCGCGCGGAGTGGGCCGCCGTCCATGCCGCCGCCGTGACCCTGGCCAACGCCGACGACCTGCCACGGGCCGCGGTGGAGGCCCGTACGTTCCACCGCAAGCTCTGCCACATCCGCGTGCTGGACCCGGCCTGCGGCAGCGGCAATTTCCTCTACGTCACGCTGGAGCACCTCAAGCGGATCGAGGGCGAGGTCTTCGATCTGCTCGACACCCTCGGCGAGAAACAAACCGTGCTGGAAATGGCCGGCGAGACGGTGGGACCCCACCAACTGCTCGGCCTGGAGATCAACCCGCGCGCCGCGGCCATTGCCGAGCTGGTGCTCTGGATCGGCACGTTGCAGGGTCACTTCCGCAACCGGGGCAGCGTGCGCCCGCCGCAGCCGATCATCCGCAACTTCCGCAATATCCAGTGCCGCGACGCGCTGCTCGACTACGACGGGATCGCGCCGTTGCTGGACGATTCCGGCGCGCCCGTCACCCGCTGGGACGGCCGCACCTGCAAGCCGCACCCGGTCACCGGCCTCGATGTGCCGGACGACACCGCGCGCGTGCCGGTCGCCAGCTATATCAACCCGCGCGCGGCCGATTGGCCGGAAGCCGATTACATTGTCGGGAACCCGCCGTTCATCGGAAACAAGCGGATGCGCCTTTCGCTTGGCGACGGCTACGTGGATGCCGTTCGCACGGCATGGCGCACCGTGACCGAGACAGCGGACTTCGTCATGTACTGGTACCGTCACGCTTTGGACCTACTAGCGAACGGGCGCATTCTACGCTTCGGCTTCATCGCGACGAACTCAGTCGCGCAGACGTTCAACCGCGCAACCATGCAAGCTGGTCTTGACGTGGGGGCGCGCATAGCCTTTGCCGTGCCGGACCACCCGTGGGTGGACAACGCCGACGGCGCACAGGTCCGGGTTGCGATGACCGTGTTCGATCGAGAACACGGTGCCGGAGCGCTATGGACGGTTCGGAGCGAAACCCCCGCAGAGGATGGATCGTTTGATGTAACTCTTGCCGTGTCCCGAGGAGCTATTTTCGCCGATCTCGAGACGGGGGTGAACACAGCGACACTCGTGTCATTGCACGCCAACAAGGGTCTTGCTTGTCCCGGCGTGCAGCTATCCGGCCAGGGCTTCGCTCTCAGCGCCGATCAGGCGCTTCTATTCGGGAAGGCTACGCGCGAACGTCTTCTCCGGCGCTACGTCACGGGCCGCGACGTCACCCAGCACATGAGGGAGCAGTACGTTCTCGATACCTTTGGCCTCGGTCTCGATGAGCTGCTCGGACAGTTTCCTGACGCCTTCAACTGGCTGCACGAGCACGTGAAGCCTGAACGCGAGCAGAACCCGCGAGAGAAATACCGGCGCGAATGGTGGATCCATGCCGAACCCCGCGGCAAGTTCCGGTCCGCACTGACCGGGCTTCTGCGTTTCGTGGGCACATCGCGCACCGCGCGACACCGCACGTTCCAGTTCCTTCCCGCCGCTTTTCTGCCTGAGACAAAGGTGCTTATTCTGGCCTTCGACGATGCCTTTCACATCGGTGTCTTGTCCTCGCGTATCCACGTTGCTTTCGCAAACCGTACGGGGGGATGGCTGGGCGTGGGCAACGACTCCACCTACAACCACTCCGTCTGCTTCGAGACCTTCCCTTTCCCCGCCGCGACGGAGGCACAACGGCAACGCATTCGCGACCTGGCGGAGCAGTTGGATGCGCATCGCAAGGGGCGGCAGGCGGAGCACGCGGACCTGACCATGACGGGGATGTACAACGTGCTGGAGAAGCTGCGGACCGGCGCGACGTTGACCGCGGTCGAGCGCACGATCCATGCGCAGGGCCTGGTGGCCGTGTTGCGGCAACTCCACGACGATCTCGATGCCGCCGTGTGCGACGCCTATGACTGGCCGGCGACGTTGTCGGACGACGGCATCCTGGAGCGTCTGGTGGCGCTCAACGCCGAGCGTGCCGCGGAAGAAGCGCGGGGGCTCGTCCGCTGGCTGCGACCCTCGTATCAGGTCCAGGCGGCGGGCGCGCCGACGACGGCAGCAGCAGGCAGCGCGGTCGCCGCTCAGGCGCAACTCGCCATCCCTGCCGCTGCCACCCCGCCGCCTGCCACCACCCGTCTCCCCTGGCCCTCCGCGCTCCCCGAGCAGGTCCGTGCCGTGCGTGCCTGCCTCACGGCCGCGTCCGCTCCGCTGAACGCCGCCGCGCTGGCCCGTCGTTTCACCCGCGCCCGCGTCCCGCGCATCGCGGAGATTCTGGCGACCCTTGTCGCGCTCGGCCAGGCACGCGAGGCGGGCGGAGACATGTACGTGGCAGGATAGCGCGCATGGGAAGGACGATTTGACGGGAGACAGCATGATGCAGCGAGAACGGTCACCGCTGCTCGCTCTCCCGCAGTTATCGGCCCCAGGCCGGCTCTACGGCACCTCCACGCGCACACGGTAGAAGCGGGAGGTGGCGCCGCTGGTGTCCTCCATCCACCACGCGCCGCCGGTTCCCCGCAACCGGATCTGGCCGGACAGGTCTTCCCAGACACCCTGCGCGAGATTCGTCGCGTAGCGCA
Source organism: uncultured Victivallales bacterium (assembly GCA_964402115.1). Lineage (GTDB taxonomy): Bacteria > Verrucomicrobiota > Kiritimatiellia > UBA8416 > CAYOBW01 > CAYOBW01. The sequence continues at coordinate 31,767 of CAYOBW010000001.1, read as the reverse complement.
GCGTGTAGAGGCGCCGCGCCGAGGAGGCGAAGTGCACCCGCACCGGCGTGGGCGACAGGCCAGCCACGAACAGGAACGACGCCGCGTTCGTGGGATCCGTGTCGGCCACGAATTCAGCTAAGTTCGGCGCCGGATCGCCGTCGAGGTTGTCGTCGCCGCCCTGGCCGCGCGCCAGGGTGAGCGGATCGAGCCCGCGTTCGACCTCCCAGTCGTCAGGCATGCCGTCCCCATCGCTATCCCGGTTGCGCGGATCCGTGCGCAGGCCGGCTTCGACCAGGTTGGAGAGCGTGTCGCCGTCCGGATCGAGATCGCGATCCGCCGCGCTCGCGGCATCCAGGCCGTGGCGCACTTCGTAACCGTCGTTCATGCCGTCGCCATCGCTGTCGGTGTCGAACGGATCGAGGCGCCGCCGGTACTCGTCCCACAACGTCAGCCCGTCGCCGTCCGTGTCGTCGGCCAAGTTCAGCGCCATGCCGCCGGCGCGCGCGACGGCATCGGCCATGAAGCGGTCAGAGACGCCATCACCATCGGCATCGTCGAGCGTCGGCAGCGCGGCGGCCACGTTGGAGAGCGGCCCGCGGTTGCCGGCTTCGTCCACGGCGCGAAGGGCAAAGTGGTAGAGCTCCAGGCAGGAGGGCAGGTTCAGCACGGCGGTCTGGGAAGCGCCCGCGCCCAGCGGCGCCGGGGCGCCGGCCACCGTGGCGCTGGCCCAGGACGAGGTTGTGACGGGCGTTTGCGCGTAGCGCAATTCGTAGGCCGCGGCCGTGCCGTTCGCGCCGTCGTCGCCCGGCGCGGTCCAGGCCAGCGCGACCTGCAGCGGCTCCGTGCCCGGCACGGCCGAGAGGTCCGCAACGCCCGCCGGCGGTGTCGCATCCGGCGAGCCGTGCGCGAACAACGCGTACAGGCCGAGGTTCGTCACGCTGGCGGTGACCAGCCGTTCGGCGGGGTCGTGCGTGCTGTCGGACACCGGGGTCCAACCGGCGCCGGTCCAGCCGCAGAGCTGCAGCGAGGCCGCATCCAGGCCGGTCAACGCGTCCTCCGGGTAGGCGGCGTGCAGCCGCAGGCAGCGCTCGGCGTCCAGCGACCGGCCGGCGGTGAGGCCAACGGACAGGGCGTCGCCGACCTGATTGGACGGACCGGCGCCGCCCGCCGGGAAGGGCACGGGGCCGCGGTAGGCGTAGACCACCCCGTCCCGGTCTTCCGCGCGCAACGCCTCACTGCACGACAGCGCCGCGCTGCTGATCTGGTTCGTGCCGAGCGGCCAGATCCGGTATTCGTCGAGGCTGGCCAGCGTCTGCCCGTCGGTCGCCGTGCAGGCGATCTCGACCCGCCCGCGGAAGCCGTTGGTGACCGGGATACGGCCTTCGTAGACAGTGTTGCCGACGACGGCCGTCATGGGCACGGCGGACGTGTACGCCTCCTTGGCGCAGGTCGCGACGACCGGCGGGGCGCGCAGCCCCCGGCTGGCGTGCAACCGCAGCGTGACGTGGGTGGCATCCAGGGCGACACCCACGCTCAAGCCGAACTGGCCGGGCGTCAGCGCGCCGGCGGTCAGCGGCGCGGCGGGCGCGCCGGGTTGGGCGAGCGCCTGCGCCACGCGCCCCCCCGCGGCCGAGAGGTCGAAGTCCACCACGCCCGCGAAGGTGTGCGGCGCGAACGTCCACACGGCCTTGCGCCCGCGCCACCGGCACTCGAGCGCGTCGCCGGCGATCAGCTCGCCATCCCAGTCGAGCGCGCCGTCGCGCCCCGTGCGGCCCAGCACGCAGAGCGGTCGGTTGACGGCGCTGCGCACGCTGACGACGGCGCCCGCCGCGGGCTGCCCGTCGCAGCTCGCCCGCGCGCTGCCGCGGTAGACAGCCGGCGCCGCGGCCAGCGCCGCTCCGGCGTGCGCCACGAGGTCGGCGGGGGACGGGGCTGCTTCCTCGCCCGCGCTTTCGACCGCGGGCAGGTACGTCTGGCCGGGCAGCCACGGGCCGTCGTTCAGCCGAATGCGGCAGGTGTCGTACGGCCCCGGGATGAAATGCCGGGGCCCCTGGCGATCGAACAGCCGCTCTGCCGGCGCGTCCTTCTTCCACGACTTGCCGGCTTCGAAATAGCCGTCCTTCTCCTTGATGAAGTCTATCTGAATGCCCGTTGCACCGTCGCGGACCCGGTAGGCACGCGCCAGGTCGTCCCAGCACGACCGGTTGTACGCATAGTGCTGGTTCGGCTTCACGTACCAGGCCCACATGCTGAAACCGGAGAGCACGTTGTAACCGGCGGCTTCCCACGCATGGAGCGCCGGATACCAGCTCAGCAGGTAGTCGCCGCTGGACGACATCTGGTCGCTGGCGCCCTGGTGGTCCATCAGGCCGTATTCCGCCGGGTAGTGGTCCGGAAACTGCTGGCGCAGCGCCCGCCAGCCCGTTTCGATCACGTCCGTGCGGTACTCGTCCCAGAACGACAAGCCGTAGTGGCCGAATTCGTGCGCCAGCGTCCGTCCCCAGCTATCGAGATCGCCCACGGTCGGCGCGTCCTGGTCGAGTTGGTCAATGTCCATCTCGATGTTCATCATCTCCCAACTCCAGTAAACGCCCCCGACGGAAGCGTTGCTGGCCTTGTCGATCCGCTGCACATAGACGTCGGCGTAGGTGAGGGCCGCGGGCGCACTCGAAATGTAGAACTTGTCGAACTTCATCTGCCCATGCGTCACCTGGTACAAGTGCCGCGAGGCATAAGGCAGTGCCTTCAGGAGATTCGCGACCACCCGCCCCTTCTGCATCGAGTCGAAGGTCAGGTTCCACTCGAAGAGCGGGTGGGCAAGCTGGATCGACACCGCCTCGCCGCGGTGGGCGCACGCGAGATCCGCGTCGGTCAGCAGCCGCGTTTTCCACCGCCCGTTCCAAGTGGCCGGGTCCGTGGCCTGATCGCTGTCGAACCAGAGCCGGCGCATGACGCCTTCCACGCACCCATGATTCTCCTTCTCCGTGCCGCGGTCGCTGACGTGCTTGCGCGCGAAAACGCTCCGGCTCAGCAAGAGCGGCTCCGGACAGGCGAAGCCTCCCTGGGCGTCGGCCGTCCCCACGCGCCGGTCGGCCGTACGGCCGCCGTAGTACACCTCCGCGCCGCCGGCCAGCTCCGCCTCCCCGAGATCGCGGACGCCGTTCAGGTTCTTGTCTATCCAGAACAGCAGCCGGGCGTTGTGCGCGAGGGCCATGGAAAGGGCAAAAGGCGCCGCTTCCACCTTCTGCCCCCAGGCCTGCAGACGCACTCGGAAGCTCGGATGGGTGAAGCCGTCCGCGAACCGGCCCGTCACCTTCCACGAAATATGCGCGTTGTCGAGGCTGCCCCGCACCCCGGCGCCGACATCCCCCGTGGTCTCGGACAGCGGCACGAAGGTCCACCCGCGCCCGTCGTTGACCGAGTACGCGAGCCGCACCTCGACCCGATCGGTCCCCCGACCGGCCAATTTGTAGTCTATGTCCACGTACTGCACGCTCTCCTGCGAGACGCGCACATCGGTCAGAATGCCCGGCGCAAGGCCAATATCGAGATTCCGCCACTCGGAGGCGCCGAGCGACAGGGTGCCCAGTTCGCAGGTCGTGTAGCCCGCGCGGGAGGCGCGCAGCGCCGCCTGCCGCTCGGCGGGCGCGAAGCGGTAGTTGCCGCCCACGTCCGTGTACACGCTCGAATCGCCAAAGCGCACGCGGGCATCGGGCACGCCAGCGCCCGTGACGCTGTTCGTCACGCGGCCGTAGAGGAGCGGCGCCCGGACGAAGTGAGCCATGATGGTCTTGTCCGCGTCCATGATCAGCTCGCCCCGACCGTTCTTGCCGGCCGTGACCGGCCCGATCCAGTAGTCGAGGGCATAGCCGACCTCCGGCGCCGCCTGCACCAGGAGGAGAGACTGGTGGGTGTACCCGCCATTGAGCGGCAGCGGCCAGACCGTCACGGCGCCGCCCACGTGCGGCCGCACGGTCAGGACCCAGGGCTCGGGCGCGGTGACGGTCAGCGCGACCCGCACCGTCCGGCGGGCGCCATCGGCCTGCACCACGTCCACGGTCCCGTTCCGCACGGCGCCCACCGGCAGGGCGGCGCTGTCGAGCTCGAGGTGGATGGTGTCCGTTTCTGCGGCGCACGAAGCCGGAGCGCCGGCCGAGGTCAACTCCTGCACACTGAGCCACGGCACGCTTTCCTCGATGTAGTACCGCAGCACCCCGCCGCCGGCGTTGAACACGTCGAAACGGCTCGAGCCGGTGCGGTAACGCGGCACGTTGACAACCAGATTCGTAGGCGTCACGCCCAGCATAGCCACCTGCGGGTTATCGGTTGCGACGGTGAAGACGACAAGCGTTTCGTACCGTTCGGCGCCCACCGTCACGGTGACGTGCCCGCGGTACGTGCCCGCGCCGAGTCCCGTAGGATTCACCAGAATCTGCAGGTCGTCCACCTCGCCGCCGTTCTCGCCGTCGGGCTGGGGAATGCTGATCCAAGACACATCGGCCACGGCATGGTAGGCCGCCGACCCGCCGCCGATGTTGCGCAGCGGGAGACTCTCGCGGAACGGGGCGGCGCCAAAGCGCGCGCCGGCGGTTATCCCGCCCAGCAGGAAGAGCCGCGGCGCCGGCGGACCGACGGTCAGCCGGAACTCGACGCTCGTCACCGGGTTCGTACCGTTGGACAGCACGTGGACCCGGCCGGTGTAGCTGCCTTGCGCCAGCGCGTAGGGCGAGATCTCGTAGGTGACGGTGTCGTGTTCGCCCGTGCTCGTGCCGGCACGGGGCGTGGTCGCCAGCCACGGCACATCGTTCGAGAAGGTGTACTGGAGGAAAGAGTCGCCGCCGTTCCACACCGCGAACTGGCCCTCCAGCGTATTCGTCGCGTTCTGGTGGGCGTTCAGGGCAAACAGGGTCGGCGCCACCCGCGCCACCGGCGTCATCGTGCGCAGCCGCGCCCACGCCACGCCCCACAGCGTGTCGGCGCGTGCTCGCGCACGCTCGACCAGGATCGCGGCCCCGCTGCCGTTGAGGTGGCAGGTTTGCAGCCAACTGTTGGAGGCGGAGCGCCCCGTGAAGGCCAGGTGCTTGCCGTCAGGCGCGAAACAGGGAGAGGCGAAACGCGTCTCGGCCGCCTGGACGACGACGCGCTCGCGCCCGGTTTGCAGATCCAGCACGGCAATCTCCGAGACGAAGCGGCGGCGCCAGTTGCCCCGCGCGCGCGCGTAGGCGAGCAGCCGGCCATCCGGACTGATCGCGCCGTCGTAGCGGAAGGCGCCGTCGGGGGGCAACACCTGCGCCATCCGGCCCGTACCCGGATGCAGGCGCACGATGGAAGGGCCGAGGCTGCCCCCGGCCGGCACGAGGAAGCAGAAGAGATTCTCCGTGCCGCGTTGCACGCCGATCATGGTCTTGCGGCCCGCACCGCCGGTCAGCCGGGTGGCGCCGCCCCCGATCCGGGCGGTGATCGGGTTCTCGAAGGCGGTCAGCGGGTCTTCAAAAGCCGTCAGCGGGTCTTCGAAGGCGGTCAACGGATCCTCGAACGCCGTCAGCGGATCCTCAAAGGCGATGATCGGGTTTTCGAAGGCGATGATGGGATTCTCGAAGGCCGTCAACGGGTCCTCGAAGGCCGTGAGTGGATCTTCAAACGCCGTCAACGGGTCCTCGAAGGCCGTGAGCGGGTCTTCAAAAGCCGTCAGCGGATCCTCGAACGACAGCGAGCGCTGCGGCACATCCACCAGCCCGCCGCTGTCCGGCTGCCAGCGCGGCGCACGCAGCAGCTTGTAGACCTGCTCGTGCCCGGACGCGAGTTCCAGTCGCACCGAGTGCCGGCGGCGGCCGACGGCTTCGTGAAACAGGACCTGCTTGCCGTTCGGACTGAGCTGAGGGCGTCCCTGCGTGCCCGGCCGACGCAGCAGGGGGCGCAGGCCGGAGCCGTCCGGCGCGATCGTCCACAGGTCCATATCGCCGCCGAGGTTGGCGCCGAACACGAGCCGCTCCTCGAACGCGCCGACGCCGTCCGTCACGCTCAGGAAGACCGGCACGTCCACGGTCTGATCCGTGCCGTTGATGTGGATTTCGCTGCGGTGCACGCCCGCCGGCAGGTTGGCGGCGTTGAAGGTGACCGTGAGGGTGTTCGTCTCGCCGCCGCTCATGCCGCCCGCCGGCGCCACGCTCAGCCACGTGTCGTCCCACGTCACCGTGTAGAAGTCGGCGTTCACCCCGGCAGTGACGGTGTTCCACACCTGGAGCGGGACGGCACCCCCGGCGGAGCCCCGCGGCGACGCGTGCGTCAGGGGCGCGGGCGCCGCGGCGAACGCCGACGCCACGCGTAGCACGAACGTGCCGGACCAGGGCGCGTTCACCGGCGCGTCTCCCGCCGCACCCCAGATCGTGAGCGTCACGCGTTGCTCGCCACGCGGCAACCCGGCCGGGTTCACGGTGAGCGTGTGCCGCGCGCGCGCGCTGGTAGCCGTGCCGGCCGTGGGCGTCACGCTCAGCCAGGGCGCCGGCGGCTGGGCATCGAGCGTGTAGCGGAAAGCGCCGCTGCCCGCGTTCCAGACGTCGAACCCGTAGGCGACGGGTGCGGAGGCCGCCGACACGCTGCACGTGCTGCTCCCCTCGGTGTATGCGGCGGCAATGACCTTGGGCATGGAAGTCACCGTCAGCATGACGCCGACGGCCACGGGGGCATTCGTCGCCTCCGGGGCGCGCAGTACGATGGAGGCCGCGTGCGTGCCGACGGGCATCCGTTGCGAGTCGTACCAGGTGAAGACCGGAACGTCCGCGCCCGCACTCGTCCCGTTCGTGGGCCAGAAGTGGACCCAGTCGGCCGCGCAGGCGAGATCGAAGTGGAGGGTGCCGGGCCCCGCATTGGCGACCTGGAACGAACCGCCCGACGCCCAACCGCCCTGCCCGCAGGTCGTCACCAGCAGATTCGTGCTGGTGCGCAGCGCCTTGGGCGCGGGCTGCACCTCGAGCACCACGGGGATGACCTGCGCGTCGTTGGCGGCAAGCGGCGCGGTGACGATCACGCTGCCCCGGTACGTGCCGGCCTCCCGCGCGAGCAGGTTGGTCAACACGAGGGTGTGGCGCGTGCGGTTGCCCGTGCTGTGACCCCGCGGCTGCGGCACCGCGATCCAAGCCTCCGATTCGAGCAGCTCGTAGGGCATGTCGCCGGGCGTCGCCGCACCGGAGCCGTTCCAAACCTCGATGTCGCAGGTCACCGCGTGTGCCGTTCCTTCGACGACGGACGCGCGCACAACCGCGGGCTCGGACCGGATGACCGCGCTGGCGGCGACGACTTGCACAGCCACGACGCACTCGAGCGGCGCATTGCTGGCCGCGGCGGCGAAGCTGACCCGACCCGTGTGCGTGCCCGGCGGGAGATACGCCGTCCGCAGGTCCAGGCGCACGGCGGCGCCGAGCGCCCCGACATTCCCCGCGGCGGGATCGCAGACGATCCAGCCCACCGTCGGCGTTGCCGTGAACGGCACGGTTTCGGCCTGCGGCAGCGGCGCGCAGCGGAGCGTCAGGTTCTCGCTCCGGGCGGTGCCCTGCGCCGCGATCAGCGTCAGCGACGGTGGCGTCACGCTCAGGTCCGCGCCCCAGCCGGCCGGCGGCTCGGTCGCCGCCACGAGAAGGATCCCCGCCCACATGCAACGCATTGGCATGGACATGGCACCTGCTCCTTTCCCAGCACACCGCGCTCGACCGGCTTGTTCGGCCGACGGCTTCATGCGCGGAGGGTACACCCTAAGGTGTACCACCGTCACCGCGTGTTTGTACACAAAGAAACCTGCCAAACCATCGAGGGACGACCGGGCCACGTGCGCGCCGCTGACGCGTACCAGATGCAGGAGGCAGTTGCAGAACCGGACGACTCCCGCAGTCTGAGGGCGCGACGGCGGACTTGCGCCGGCGGCGGCGATGGCGTAACTTCTACGGCCATGCAGGAGTGCGGATACGACAGGCAGGCGGATGCGGGCGCGGCGGCGGCCATCCCAAACGCCATCGACCGCCAGGAACGGCCGGAGCCGGAGGCACGCGTGGACTATCACCTGGTGGGCGTTTCGGGCGTGGGCATGAGCGCCCTGGCCCAGGCCTTGCTGGCCGGGGGTTACACCGTCTCCGGCTCGGACCGCGACCTGGACCGCGGCCTGGACCTGGAGGTGAATCGCAAGCTGCGGGCGGCGGGCGTGCGGTTCGTCCCGCAGGACGGCAGCGGCGTCGGCGCCGGCCTGCGCGGCGTGGTGGTCAGCACCGCCATCGAAAAGGACAACCCCGAGCTGGCGGCCGCGGCGGCCGCGGGCGTGCCGGTGCTGCACCTCGCCGCGCTGCTGGCCACGCTCACCGACGGGCGGCGGTGCATCGCCGTCACCGGGACATCGGGCAAGAGCACGGTCACGGGCATGCTCGGCTGGATGCTGGAGCAGGTCGGCGCGGATCCGACCGTCGTGAACGGCGCCCCCGTGGTGAACTGGGACGAGGGCGGGTGCCTGGGCAATGTGCGCGCCGGGCACACGGACCTGTGGGTCATCGAAGCCGACGAAAGCGACCGTTCCCTGCTGCGCTATCACCCCGACTGGGCGATCATCACGAACGCCTCCGCGGACCATTTCACGCTCGAGGAGACCGTGAAGCTCTTCACCCTCTTCAGCAGTCGGGTCAAGCGCGGGCTGATCAGCGCGCTGAACCCGCCGGAATGCCTCACGCGCTTCCGCCCGGAGGTGTTCGCGGGCGGCAGCCGGTTCGGCTACGGCGGCGTGTCGTTCACGGTCAACGTGCCCGGGCGGCACAACGCCGAGAACGGCCTGCAGGCGGTGCTGCTGGGCGAGTTGCTCGGGTATCCGCTGCCAGCGCTCAGCCGGGCGCTGGCGGGCTTCCGGGGCATCCGCCGGCGGCTCGAGCCCGTGGGCGCGGCGGGCGGCGTGGCCGTGTTCGACGACTACGGCCACAACCCCGCGAAGATCCGCGCGGCGTGGGAGACGCTGCAGCCGCACCACGCCGGCGTACACCTCGTGTGGCGGCCGCACGGCTACCGGCCGCTGGCGCTGATGCTGGACGATCTGACGGCGCTCTTCACGGAGGTCTGCCGGCCGACGGACCGGGTGCTCATCCTGCCGGTTTACGACGCCGGCGGCACGGCGGACCGCAGCACCCAGGCCGGCGAGCTGGTGGAGCGGCTGCAGGCCGCTGGGGTCCCGGCGGAAGGCGTGGAGGATTACGCGGCGGCAGTCGCGCGCGTGAGCGCCGCAGCCCGCCCGGGTGACGCCGTGATCACCATGGGCGCGCGCGACCCCGGCCTGCCCGCCCTCGCCCGCCAGCTCGTCGCCGCGCTCGCGCAGGGGGCGGACTAATTGGCGTCGTCGCATCGGGAGCGGACGGCGCGGGAGCGCCGTCCTACGGGGAACCATCAGCACACGTGCCGACCTGACCCCTATCGTGCCGTGACCGCCACGCCGGCGGCTGTGCTCGTTTGATCCTCGCAGATCACGCGGAAGCCGACGGTGTGGGCGCCGGCCCACTCGGAATAGGCCAGCCGGAAGCTGGCGGTGGCGCGAAAGGCCCGGTCGTAGAAGGAACCGCCCTTGACGACCCGTTTGCCCGGGGTGTCCGTAGCCGCAGGGGTGCTCGTCCATTCGGCGGCGTTGCCGTGCATGTTGTGCAGCCCCCACGGGTTGGGCTCGTACCGCTGGACCTGCGTGGTGGCCAACGCGCCGTCGTTGACGTTCCTGTCCGCCGGCCGCCATTCGGGCGGCGCCTGGCCGCCCGAGTGGCGGCCCAGATTCAGGTCAGCGAGGTTGGCGTACTTGCTGTAGTCGGTCCCCAACGCCCCGAACCAGAAAGGCTCGTCATGGCCCGCGCGGCAGGCCCACTCCCATTGGGTTTCGGTCGGCAGCGTGAAGCGGCGTCCGGTTTTCGCCGATAGCCAGGCGCAGAACGCCATGGCGCGCTGCCAGCTCACCCGCACGACGGGCTCCGCCGGCTGGTTCATCGGTATGCCCCGGTCGCTCTGGTCCTTGCCCATCCGGTTGAAATACCGGCTGTCGTGCTGCGGATCGAAGAGGGCAAAGAGCTTGTTGCTGACTTCGAAGGTCGCCATCCAGAACGGCTTCTCGACCTTCGCGCGGACATTGCGCGTCACGAACTCGCCGGCCGGGATCAGGGACATTTCCACCTTCACGTCACTACCCAGGTCCACGGTCTGCCTGGGAGCCGCCGCAGCGACGAAGGGCCAGCCGGGACAGGTGACGGCGTTCGTGGACGCCGCGACCGCGCTGGCGGACGGGGCCGGCGGCGCGTCGGGCAGTTTCACCTCGAGCACGGGAATGGTTTCGAAATCGGTTTCGAGGCCGGCGTCGGCGACGTCGAGCTGCTGGCGGCGCTTGAATACGGGACGGGGGCCGAGCTTCTCCAGCCAGGAGCCGAAGTACGGCACGTTGAAGTCGACCCACGTGATCAGGCGGTCCCAGGACTGGGCGTCGAGCCGGACGTCGTGATGCCCCTGCTGCAGCATCTGCACCAGCTCGCTGTTGTCGGCGTAGTACTCCATCGGGTTCAGGATGTGGTAGTCGCTTTCGGGCCCGGGGCGGTACACGAAACGGTGCAGGTTCTGATAAGCGGGGCTGAAGCCGCCGCCGCCCCCGCGCAGGTCGGGGAGCTTGGCGTCGCCGTTGTGACAACGGATGCAGTACTTGTCCAGCACGGGCTGCACCTCGTGCTTGAAACTGAACCCGCGCGCAGGACCGTACCACGGCTCGATGGAAGCCAGCGGCTGGGTGAAGGCGCTCCCCTGCCTGGACATCGGCGAGCTCGGCTGGCGCTCGTGGCAGCCGACGCAGGATACGCGCTCGCCGGGCATGGCCGTGAACCAGCTCCGCATCAGCTGCACCGCCTTGCCCTCGGCGTCCAGCGGCTGGACGGCCAGCGGCGTGTTGGCCGGCACAACGAAGGCCACCGAACCGTCGGCGCGCACCGGCACGGTGCCGAGCATGCGGCGGCCGTCCCAGGGGCCGTCGAGGCCGATCTCGTTGTGCCCGCCCATGCCCGGGGCCGCAAAGGCGAACGAGTACACCCGCAGCGTCTTGACCGTGCCGCGCGGCACGCCCCGCATCCCCTCGCCCGCATACACGTCGGTGATGTAGACGTTGGCGTCCTTGCGGTTCAGATCGATCCGGTCGGGAAGCACCGGCGGACATGTCACGCGGCGCAACGGCACCGGCTCCAGCAGGGCCGCGCCGGCGACCGTGTGAACCGGCACGATGTTGTCGAACGTGTCCACGAGGTAGATGCCCCACTGGTTCTGGATGTTGGCGCTGACGAGGAAATAGCTCTCGCTGAGCGGGAACGGGTGCAGGAATTTCGGATTGGCCCCTTCCACGATGCCGTCACCGATCCTGGCCTGCACCGGCTTGCCGCGGCCGGGGATGCGCTGGACGACGCCCTCGTTCTCGCGCTGGCCGCGCGCGGTATCGAAGAGGATCAGCTCGCCCATGCGCGGTACGCCGTGGTGTCCGCTGATGATCGCCACCACCTTGCTCGCCGAACCCGGGACGGGGCGCGCGAAGAAAGTCGAGTTCGGCCAGCACGAGTTGCTGCCGTACAGCTCGGACTGCCCCGTGCCGTCGGGATTCATCTTGCACAGCAGCCGCGTGAAGTAGTGCGGCGTGTCGGAGTACTCCCAGCGCGCGTACATCACCCGGCCGTCGGGCAGCACGGTCGGGCCCCAGTCGTGATCCTGGTCGAAGCAGAGCCGCCGCCGCGTGGCGCCGTCCGCGTCGGTCAGGAAGAGGTTGGCCACCGTGTTCCCGCCGCCCACGCAGGGCACGCCCTGCATGATGGCCGTGGAATCGTAGACGATCTTGCCGCTGGGCAAATAGCAGGCGTCGTAGTTGTCGACGTCCGGCTCGGACTTCGTGATCTGGCGCAGCCCGGTGCCATCGGTCTTGAGCTCCCAGATCTGGAACCTCCCATTCGTGTCCGGCATCGAGAACAGCAGCCGGTCGGCATCGAAATGCAGGTCCATGTCGCCCACGAACCGGCCCCCCGCCGGCTTGTGCAGCGTCGTCAGCGCGCCGTCCGGCCGCACGGGCGAGAGCACGTCGATCTCATTGCCGATGTCGCCGCGCGGCAAGGCGCAGTTGCCCTGCCAGTTCTGCGGCAGCGCGAGGTTGCCGGGATTGCGCCGGACAAGCAGGAGTTTGTCGAAATCCAGGAGCGGGTTCGCGAGCAGCGCCTCCGAGGACAACGCCGCCACGTCTGCGGGCGGCGCGTTCGTCCCGCCCAGCTTCTCCAGCCGTTCCAGGAACTCCCGGCCGCGCGGATACCGGTTGCCGAACGTCGCCACCAGGTCCTCGATCGCAAGCCGCAGCGTCTGCGCGGTATTGCAGACCACGCCTTCCGACGTGCGAAACCCCATCAGCGTCGCCGGCAGCGCCGGCGGCTTGGGCGTTTCCGCACCGACCGCAAGGGTGCTGCACACCCCGAGAACGGCGGCCCAGACAACCGCCCGCAAACCGGTTGCGGCGGAGGCCGCGATATTCGTGTGCATCAACGTCCCGGCGCGCAAGCGCACGGGGGACGGCGTGTGTACGTGCTGACCGAGACCGACTTGAGACAGCGTTTTCATAGCGCAGAATATGCCGGAATCGGGCCGTCTGTCCATGAGTGTCAGGCAAAAACTCCGCACATTTTTCCGTAAGAAAGAAGCGCTCGCGGCTGCATGTGCGCGGAGGCAGGGCAAGGGGGCGCACCCAACCGCTTCAACCTCGTCCTCTTCCGGCCGGAGGAGCCACCCGCCTGCGCGGAGACCTGCGCGCGGCAGAGCAAGCAGCGGGACTGCGCCCTCCCGTTGGTACACAGTGGCACACGATGGCACACCCTTGGAGAACTGCGGAGGCTTTGGTGTGCCATTAACACTTGTTGCAGCAATGAGTTACGGTTCGTCTTGTATAACCCGGAGCGCGCCGGTGTGCCATTTCAGCCGGAACTGCCTGTCATTCCACGACTTGTCCGTCGGCATCAGCGCCCCCAGCGTCACGATCGTCCGGCGCCGGGTCCAGCCATGTCTTCGATGACAGCCCGGAGGGACATCCAGCAGACGGACACCAGGAAGCGACTGTCCTCCGGCGTGGCGGTCGGTTGTACCGCCGCGATCGCTCCATGCACGCCGTCAAGGACTTTCGGGTCGTCTTCAGCGGAGAACCGCCGCCGCAAGTCGTGTAGCTGCGACCGCAATCGATCAAGCCGCGAGGGAGTGAACACCACCTTCGCCATCTCCGCGGCCAGATCGTAGACGAGAGCTGCAAACGCCTGCGCGGTCGCTTTATCGGGCGGCCGCGCAGGCGTCAGGGAGGCGAATCTCTGCGGCGCCGCCTGTATGCGCGACTCCAAGACCCGCAGCCACGGCTCAACCTCCTCCGGGTCCAGCAGCAACCCCTCCGCCTCTTCCCCTCGCAACAATTCCAGGGCGGCCTGCTCGGACGCGACACACTGCGCATACGACATGGCCTTCAGCTCCGGGTGGCTGTCGAGGAACTCCTCCGCGGCCGCCATGCCGTCCGCGCTGCTCGACAAAGCGCGCAGGCGTGCCTCAACGCCGTCGTATCCGAGCCGGCTGATCTCAGCGGCACTGAGGCCGAGCGTCTTGAACATCGCCTCTTGCTCTTCTTCCCTCCGGCTCTCCCACTCCCTCAGGCCGTGCAGGAACATGGCCAGCAGGAACGGGCTGACCACTCCTTCGGGTTGATCCAGGATCACATCCGCGCTGTGCTCGATAATCCAACCATCGAGATATCGCCCCGCGCCGACATAGTCCGGCAGCGGGAGCAGCAACCGCCGGGCCAGTGTCTTGCGCTGTGCGTCATCCAAGAGGAAGCCAAGAGCCTTGCCCACGTGTTTGACGAAGGCTTGGTCCATGTATCCGGGAGCCGGATATCCGACGGCCTCGAAGGCCCGGTGAATATCGGCGGCGTGAAAGCGCATGCCCGCAAACGGCTCTTCCCCGAACAGCTGTTCGGCGCGCCGCATGAATGCGGTCGGATCCTTCACCAACTCGACGTATTCGTCGCGATGCGCCTCCAGGATTTCCAGAGCAGCATCGATCTTCTCCCGACGCGCCTCGAGTTCGGCGTATTGCTTCACCTCGGCAAGCATCGGACCTAACTCCTTGCGCATGCCAGGCGGAAGCCGTTTGGACATCTTCGTCCAATACTCGGGCGACATCACGTCCGCCTTCGCGGGATCGAGGTCGTCCAAGCGCGCCCTGGGGACGGAATGCCGCGACTCGTTCACCCTGAGTTCGCCTTCCTTCCCATAATGGCAGTTCCTGAACTTCTTCCCGCTGCCGCAGGGGCAGTAATCGTTGAGACTGATCTTCAAACGCAACTCCACTCCTTTGGGAGCTTCCGGCTTTCCCGTGGGATTTGTCATTGGTCTACACACACGTTCACACGCTGAAGACCGGTTAAGCGGGTCGATTAAGGGTATCCGGTTAAGAACGGCGGTTAAGGGTGGCGCTTAAGAGTGTGCTTCCCGCTTCTTACACACTTCGTCGCTACCCTTTATCGGATACCCTTAAACGAACCGCTTACTCGATTCCATCTACAAAGCCCCATTCACCAACACGAAATCCCCCCGCAACCCCAGAAGCGCCTCTTTATCGCTCATGGCAATTGTCCTTGTCCATTCGTCCCACGTCCCCCGTCTCTTCAGCGTCTTCACCGATACAGTTCCGTGGTCAGCAGCTCGGGGTGTCGCAGGTAACGATCGATTCCTTCCTTGTTGTTGTACCGGTAGATCGTTTCAACCAGAGGGCGGTAGTAGCGCCCGTACGTTCGAAAGTACAGCCGGTTCAACCAGCGCAGGTACTTCTCCCAATTAAGCCCGTTACTGCGGAACGTCAGGCGGATGACGTCGCGCAGGTCCATATCGAAGAAATCATCCGGCAACCGCGCGCGCAGGCCCGGCAGAGGCCAGTACTCCTGGAAGAACGGGACGAATCGGAACCGCCGCAGCATCCGCATGCGGACATAGTCCTCGCTCAACCGCGTGCTGTAGCCGTAGAGCAGAATCACGGAAACCATGTCTTCGCCAAGACTCTTCAACCAGGGCCGCGCGCGTTCGAAGCGCGCAATGTCGGCCACATCGTTGACGCTGAAGTAGAATCGGCGCCGTGTGAATCTCGCGTTCTGCGAATTCACCTGCCGGAGAACGTCGAACAACGGCCGCGTCAGGTAGGCGATGTCCAGGGACTGGCTGAAGTTCACCGCATAGCCGCGGCGCACAAGTTCGCGCAACATCTGGCCGGCATCGGCATGGGCGAGCAGATTGTTGTCCAGCAATACAATGTTCGTTTGCCCGGGCGGCACGAAAGCGTCAAGCCCGCCGGCACACCGGCGCAGCCGCCCTTCCTTGCGCGGGACGAGGCAGAACGGACACCGGCAGACGCAGCCCCGCGTCAGGAAGCCGACCGCGTAACTGGCCGGGCCGTAAAGCGCATAGTCGGGGAAGGCACGCTCGACCTCGGCGGGGAGCCGCGTTCGTAAATCCCAGCCCGTGCCACCGACCACGAGCGAGACCCCCAGTTGGCGGCGTAGCGCGCTCACGCGGCGGCGGGACGAGGGGCAGTGGAAGATCGTTGCCGCGAAATGCGCCTCGGCTTCGACAGCAACGTCCGAATGCCGCACGAGTCGGACGTTCCACCCTTGCGACTTGTGCCAGGCGCTCAGCTTCATCAGCGCCAGATTGGGGATCCGGCTGTCCACGTCGTAAAGCGCCACCGTCTTCACGCTTCCACCCCTCCAGCCCCACAGCACTTCAGTTTCACCACCCAGGTCAGACCGGCCCAGGGGCCGCGCCTCGGGCAAACCGCTCCGAACCCTCTCTCGTCCTTCACCTTCTGGTCTGCCGGCAGCCCGAAGTCCGCCGGCCGCTGGCCCACGGTATCCGGCTGGTCCAGCCGGTCGAGCAACTCGCCGGATTTGCCCTTCGATCCGTATGGCGGGGAAGTTCATGGAGTCTTCTTTCCAGCCTCCAGGCATGCTCGCCCCTTGGGGGTCAGCCGGTATTTCTGTAGCCGGCTGTTTGGCCTGTCAGCGACAGTCCTCTCAAGCCACCCGGCTTGCAGCAAAGGCTCAACATAGGCCTTTCGAAAGTGCTCCCGATCCTTGATGTTGGCTACTGCTTGGAGTTCACCGCGGGCCTTGCCGTGGCCTTCGGCCGCAGCCAATACGTCCAGAACTTGCGGGGTGACTTGCGGGGTGACTTGCGGGGTTCCCCCCTCTGGCTGCTTCGCCCTCGGATATACATCGGCTGAACGGCGTTGTGACCCAGCGCCAGAATCTCCTTCTGAATGCCATCCAGCTCTTCGGCGTTCAGCCCGACGGGCGGCAGCACGGGCTGTCCGTTCCTTTCCGCCACACCGACAATGATGTACCCGCCGCCCAGGTTGTGGAAGTCGTTGGCAAATGCACATAGGGTCTGCACAACACTGAGTGGATTCCATCCGGCTTTGAACTCCAGCCGTTCCCATTCAACGGCCTTGCCGTCAAAGAGCGTTTCGATCTGCATTGGTAAATGGTGCGTCATCCTTGCCTTCCCTCCTTCTGGCCCGACTCCGGCAGGATCACATACACCCCCAGCACGTCCATGGGCAGCACAGGCTCGACCACCTGGTACTTTACCCGCTCCTTGAGCAGCCGGGAGAACCGATGGTGCGCCTCGACCAGTTCCTCGGCCCGGATCCGGGCGATCTCATCCATCCGCTTGTCGCGACGGCGACTCTCAGGTGCAGCAGCCGCTCAGGCCGGGGTCTCCTCCGCCGCCTCAGTCTCCGCGGCGATGACGGCGACCGGCGCCTTGCCGCGGCGGTTGGCGTAGACGAGGTAGACCAGGCCGCCCACCACGCTCCAGACCAGCAGCGTGCTGTAGAGCAGGAGCGAGAGGGGCACGGCCTTGACTTCCGGCACGCCCACCACGCCCAGCAGGAACTTGGACGCCACCTCGCGCGTGCCCAGGCCGCCCGGCGTAGCGGGGATGGCCGCGATCGCGTTGATGATCGGGACGACGGTGATGTAGGCCTTCAGCCGCAGGGGAATCTCCAGCGCGTGGCCCAGCGCCCAGGCGCACAGCACGAGCATGAGGTGGTTCGCCAGCGAGTAAACCATGGTCAGCGCCAGCACCCGCCTGTTGACCAGGCACTGCTGGCAGGCCCCGTACACGCGGGCGAGGATGCGGCCCAGGGACGTGCGCTCCTCCAGCCGGCGGAAGAACGCCCAGTGTTCGAAAAGGTTGCGGCGGAAGACCAGGAACAGCCCGCCGACAGCGCCCACCAGCAGGGCGGCGTTGAAGACCAGGGCCGCCCGCGTTTCCGGATAGGCCAGGAAGAAGCGCAGGCGCAGGACCATGACCACGGCGCACAGGAGCACGAGCGCCAGCAGGCCCATCAGGCGGTCCACGAACACAGTCGTGGCGGCCTCGGTGCGGCGGTGGTGCACCTCGCGCGCCACGTAGTAGGCCTTCACCAGGTCGCCGCCCACCGAGCCGGGCATGAAGGCGTTGAAATAGTGGCCGATGAAATAGAGGGCCAGCGCCTTCCAGAAGGGCACCTCCATGCCCTGCGCCTGCAGCAGCACCCGCCAGCGCAGCGTGCAGCAGGCCAGGCAGGCGAAGCACAGCGCCAGCGCGGCAGCCAGCCAGCCGCCGTGCCGGGCGGCGACGGCAAACGACGCGCCAAGCAGCTTCAGGCCGTGCGGCGCGGTGGCGACTGCTGTCCACGCCAGGGTGGCGGGGCCCTCGCCGCTCTTCAGCGTCAGCGTCCCGTTCGCCGGCAGCGGCGCCTTCAGCTTGTGCGCCAGCAGCGTGCGCAACCGCCCGGCGACAGGGGGGCCGTCGAGCACGATGAAGGTGTCGGGCGCCAGGCCGCCGGCGGCGGCATACACGGCGCCGCCCGCCACGGTCGCATCCGCCACGGTGAACTCCACCTGCGTGTAGTTCCGGTCAATGCCACGCAGCAGAAACACCACGAGTGCGATCCCGAACGCCAGCTGTGCGATGGCCAGGATTTTCTTCTTCACGGCGCATCTCCCCTGGCCCACATGTCGGCCAGCGTCTGGTGCAGGGCCAGGGCGGGGCGCCAGCCGGTGACCGCCGCGAGCTTGCGGGTATCGAGCCGCGGCGTCGCGTCGGTGGGCCGGAAGCGCGCGGGGTCCACGCGAATCTCGGGCCGCACCCCCGTGAGCGCGCACATTTCCTCCAGCAGCTCGCCGATCCGCAGCGGGGCGGTGTCGGCGCCGATGTTGTAGCTCTGGCCGGCGGCCCCCGACTCCAGGACCAGCCGATACGCCCGCACGACGTCGCGCACGTCCAGGAAGGTCCGGCGGCAATCCAGGTTGCCGACGTCGAGCACGGCCGGTTGACGGCCGGCGGCAATCGCGCGCAACTGGCCCAGAAAGGCGGGCACGACGTAGGGCGGGCGCTGCCCCGGCCCGGTGTGATTGGCGGGGCGCACGGTCATGACGGACTGCCCGTACCGCTGCGCATGCCCGAGGGCGGCAATGTCCGCGGCGGCTTTCGACACGCCGTAGACATCGAACGGCGCCAGCGGCGCGGACTCGTCCAGCACGACATCGGCCCCGCGGCCGAATCCGTAGATGTGGGCGGTGGACACGACGACGATCCGCGCCTGCGGCGCCTCGCGGCGGCAGGCGTCGAGCACGTTGAGCGTGCCCGCGACGTTGACGGCCAGCATGCGCTCGGGATCGGCTTGACCGTCGGGCGCGAAGGCCAGGGCGCCGAGATGCACGCAGCCTGCGGGCTGCGCGTCGCGCACCACCGCCGCCATCTCCGCCGCGTGGCGAAGATCGGCGTGAACGGTCTGTTCAGCACCCGGAACAGCGGGGGCGCCCGCCTGTTCGGCGGCCACCACGGCGTGGCCGTGCGCCAGCAGCTCGCGCACGAGGTAGCGTCCCGCGAACCCACCGGCGCCAGTCACGAGCACACGCATGGCCTCACCCCCCGCCTTCCGCGGCCGCCGCCACGTCGCCGGGGGCCGCGACACCGGCTGCCGCCGCGTCGTCCAGCTGCCACACCTGCCGCAGGTACGCCAGTCCATCGCGCACCTCTTCCGGCGGCGTGCCGGGCATCGGCTCGAGCACGAGCGGCAGCGCCGGCGACACGTACGGCCGCATGGCGGCAAAGTTGATCCCGCCCTGCGGCGGCATCCGGTGGTCGCCGTCCGGGGGCAGCGCGTCGTGCAGGTGAAAGCCGCCGATGAACGGCTGGAGCCGCGCCAGCCAGCGCAACCAGTCCACGAAGCCGAGGTTCTGGCGGATCTGCGCGTGCCCGGTGTCGAACCAGCTTCCCACGTACGGCGAACCCAGTTCGCGCAGCAGCTGTTCTGCCTCCCACTCGGTGGGGACCGCCTCCCAGGAGGGCAGGTTCTCCAGGCACAGGCGCACGCCGCAGGATTCAAGCTCCGGCAGCAGCTCGTGCAACCCCTCCCGCAGGAACGCCAGGTGGGGCGCCACCGCCCGATCGCGCTTCAGCAGCAGCTTCTGCTTGAGGCGTTCGTAGCGCAGCGTATTCTGCTTGCCGTCGCGCGCCAGCTCGATCAGCTTCGGCGTCAGCGGTCCCCACCATAAACCCACGCGGCCGGCGTGGGCCACGACGCACCGCGCGCCCAGCTCCGCGGCGAACTGCGCCGTCGTTGCGAAGAGGTGGATGGCCCGCGCCCGCTCGGAGGGGTTCTTGCTGGCCAGCAGGGCGATCTCGGGGTGGCCGGAGGCGACGCCCATGGGCACAGGGCAGGGGCCGTGCACACTGCTGATGGACACGGCCCGCGCCTCGACCTGACGGCGCACGCCCTCGACCAGGTCCACGCGCAGGTCATAGCCCAGCTCCAGGTGCGTGAAACCCAGTTGCAGCGCCTCTTCGACCAGCTCCTCGCCGCACGAGTGCCGCCAGGCGTGCCAGTGTGTGGACAGTGCAAAGGGCATGATAAATAAAAAAGAAGCTCCCCCGGCCTGACCGCGGGGAGCTTCACAGATACTCCCGCCACCAAACGCCCCTCCCGGGAAGGGCGGCGAAGCGAGATCGTTTGCCTATGTCCGGGAAGCCATACGCGACCTGGCACGGGCGGACTTCTTGCGTTTCTTCTCGCAGGGCTTCTCGAAGTAGCGGTTGGCGCGCAACTGCTTCATCATGCCCTCTTTGTCCATGATCTTCTTCAAGCGCTTGAGAGCCCGTTCGACAGCTTCACCCTTCTTAACCTTGACCTGAATCACGGCAGACGATCACACTCCCTTCCTGATCAGGGCCCGCGCATCCGCGCTCATTGACGGCCCATTAATCACATGAAGCTGAGCACTATAGGAGCCGCCCCGGCCTGTGTCAACAGCGCGTTTCTGTATTTGCCGACACCGGCGGGGGCGTGGTATGTAGATCTTCCAACTGTTCACTGTTTACCGTTCACTGGTCACTGTTTACAGATCAGCGGGAGAAGCCCATGCGCATGCTCGATCCGTCGTACGTCCTCGCAGGTGCCGTCGTGCTGTCCGCCGGAGCTGCCATGGCTGCCCCGCCGGCGGCGTTCGGGCCGCTGCCCACGCCGGGGCAACTCCGCATGGCCGAACGCGAGATGTACGCCTTCTGCCACTTCACGGTGGACACCTTCACGGACAAGGAGTGGGGCGGCGGCGACGAGCAGCCCGCCGTCTTCAACCCCACGGCGTTCGACGCCAATCAGATCGTCGGCGCCCTCAAAGCCGGCGGCTTCAAGGGCGTCATCCTGACGTGCAAGCACCATGACGGCTTCTGCCTGTGGCCCACGCAGACCACGAAGCACAATGTTTCCGCCAGTCCGTTTCGCGACGGCAAGGGCGATGTCGTGCGCGAGTTTGCCGACGCCTGCAAGCGGGCCGGCGTCGAGTTCGGCGTCTACCTCTCGCCCTGGGACCGCAACAACGAGCACTACGGGCGCCCGGAGTACGTGACGCAGGTGTACCGCAAGCAGTGGGAGGAGCTGTTGACGCAGTACGGCCCCATCTTCGAGGTGTGGATGGACGGGGCCAACGGGGGCACGGGCTACTACGGCGGCGCGGGCGGATCGCGCAGCATCGATCGCTCGACCTACTACGACTGGGAGAACACCTGGGCGCTGATCCGCAAGTGGCAGCCCGGCGCGGTCTGCTTCTCGGACGTCGGCCCCGACTGCCGCTGGTGCGGCAACGAAAGCGGCTATGCCGGCGACCCCTGCTGGGCCACCTACACCCCGCACAGCCCCGAACCGGGCAAGGCGGCCATGCCGGGCTTCGTCAAACACAAGGAGGGCGAGAACGGCCACCGCGACGGCAAGTTCTGGCTGCCCGCCGAGGTGGACGTCTCGATTCGCCCCGGCTGGTTCTGGCACGCGGCGCAGAACGACAAGGTGCGCAGCCCGCAGAACCTCATGCAGCTCTATCTCAACTCGGTCGGCCGCGGCGCAACCTTCCTGCTCAACGCGCCGCCCGACCGGCGCGGGCTCCTGCACGAGAACGACGTCGCCAGCATCGCGCAGTTCGGCGAGCACCTGCGCCGGACCTTCGCCGTCAATCTCGCACAGGACGCCAAGGTGACCGCCAGCCACGTGCGGGAGCAGAGCGAGCGGCGCTACGGCCCGGCGAAGCTGCTCGACGACGACCGCTGGAGCGCGTGGGTGACCGATGACACAACGACCACGCCGGAGGTGGTGTTCACGCTCTCCAAGGCGCAGACCTTCAACCTCATCCGGCTGCGCGAGGATATCCGGCTGGGCCAGCGCGTGGAAGCCGCGGCCGTGGACGCATGGGTGGACGGCGCGTGGAAGGAGATCGCCAAGGCCGAGTCCATCGGCTTCTCGCGCCTCTGGCGCGTGCCTGCCGTCACGACGGACCGGGTGCGCGTGCGCGTCGTCAAGAGCCCGGTCTGCCCGGCGCTCTCCGATTTCGGCCTCTTCCTCGAGCCAGACATCGCCCCCTGGGCGCCGACCGCGGAAGGCCGCGTCCGCGCGGCGGCGAAAGCCGGCTGGAAAATCGTCTCGGCATCCTACGAGAACGTGGACGGCGGGGCAGCGGCCAACGCCATTGACGGCAACCCCGGCACGCTCTGGCACACGCACGGCCCCGACGGCGAGAAGGCGCTTCCTCAGGAACTCGTCGTGGACATGGGCCGGGCATGCACGCTCGCGGGCTTCACCTACCTGCCCCGCCAGGATCGCACGGCCCACGGCATGGTGGACCAGTTCGCCTTCTTCGTCTCCGGCGACGGCCAGACCTGGCAGCCCGCGGCCGAGGGCGAGTTCGCCAATGTCCGGAACAACCCCGTCGAGCAGACGATCCCCTTCGCGCCGGCCAAGGCCCGCTACTTCAAGTTCGTCGCGAAGCACGCCGTGGAGAAGAACCACGCCACCGTCGCCGAGCTCGGCGTCGTGCTGCAGCCGTAAGGCTTCCGCCTCGCGGGCCGGCAAGGCGCCGTCCCGCGAGGCTGGCTGACCACGGGCCTACTTCTTCTCTTCGTCCGCCGGCTTCTTCGCGATGGCCGCGCGGGCCTGATCGGCGAGCTTCATGACTTCGGCGGCCGGCAGCACCAGCATCTCCATCCGCCCGATGCTGAGCATGCCACCCTGCCCGCCGCCACCCGCCGCCGCCACAATGCCCAGCACCTGCCCGTCGGGCAGGAACACCGCCGCACCGGGCCGGCCTCCCACGGACAGGTCGTACATGGGGCGCGGCTTGGCGATGACGGACGTGATCTGGCCGACCTCCACGATGGGCTGACAGCCGAAATCCTTCCCGTGGCGCGAAATGACGACGATATCGTCGAGTTCCTTCGCCGCGACAGCGGCGGCCAGTTTGACACAGCTGAGGGCCGGCACCTTCTCGCCCTCCTTCGGCTCGGGCACCAGGAAGGCCAGGTCAAGCTCCTTGTCCTTCAGCACAAGCCGGGCCGGGATCTCGGTGCCGTCGGCGAGGCGCATCTGGATGCGCGAGAGCTCGGTCTTGCCTTTGATCGCGTTCTCGTCGCCGCCGTCTCCCATCTTGACCTTGATGGCGTTGGCCATCATCTCCATCGGGTTCAGGGCGGCGTACGACACCACGGTCAGGCCCGAGGCGTCCAGCACCAGCCCGCCGCAACTGCTCTCCTGCGCCTCGCCCAGGCCGCCGATCTGGATCGGCAGACCCGAACCGCTCATGTCCAGCTTGCTGAGCGCGCTGACCGTGATCAGCGCGTTCTGGCTGCGGGCCAGCACGTCCCGCGCCTTCTGGGTGAGTTCAGCGGCCGGGGCGGTTTGCAGGCCAAGCGTCGCGGCGAGCGCGACAGCCAGGGCCAGGTTGCTGCCTGTTCGAGAGGTCTTCTGCGTCATCCGTGTCTGCATGTAGGTTTGCTCCTGTGCGTGGGTTCGTTGTGTGGTGCGTGACC
The DNA here is from genome assembly GCA_964402115.1 of uncultured Victivallales bacterium. Taxonomy (GTDB): domain Bacteria; phylum Verrucomicrobiota; class Kiritimatiellia; order UBA8416; family CAYOBW01; genus CAYOBW01. The sequence goes on along the minus strand of CAYOBW010000001.1, from coordinate 8,356 downwards.
CGGCGCCCGTCGCACGGGGCGGCGGACGCCGGTTGTCGCGGTCAGGGCTTGTGCTCCGCCGTGCCGTTCCAGGCGGGCTCCAGTTCCGCGAAAAGGGTGTGTACACCGCGACGCAGCAGGAAGACCAGCCGGCGCGGTTTGTGCTCGGCAGCCGCCTTGAGCAGGCGCTTGGCCGTGTCGACGTCCGGCGTCGGCGCGCCGTCTATGGCGAGCAGCAGGTCGCCCACGGCCAGGTGGGCCAGGCTGGCCCAGCCGGAAGATTTCACATCCTCCACGCGCAGGCCACGCACATCGTCGGGGATGCGGTCCAGGACCCGCTCCTTGCGGGTCAGCTCGCGCACGGTGAACTCCAGGTCCTTGTCCTTGTAGCTCTGCAGGTTCTCGGCCTCGGGATCGTCGGCCTCCAGCGTCAGCGTGACCGTGAGCGGCTTCCCGTCGCGCAGCAGGCCGCAGGCGACAGCGTCCCCCGGCTGATGCCGGCGCACCTTCGCCATGAAGTAGCCCAGGTCGCTTTCCTGGCGGCAGCGCACCGTGTCGTCGCCGAAGCGGGTGAGGATGTCGCCGGCGCGTATGCCCGCCTTCTCCCCCGCCCCGCCGGGGTAGACGAAGGCCACGCGCGCGCCGTCGTCCTTGAAGCCGATAACCCCGGCGAGCTCCTCCCCGATGGGCTGCAGCAGCAGGGAGAGCCCCGGCTTGCGGGCGTTCTCCTCGGGCGGCCGCTCCGTGGGCCTGGGGCGGACGGCGGTCAGCATGCGCGCAACGCCGCGCTCGAACTCCACGGCCACCAGCTCGGTCCTGTTCGTATCGCGGGTGAGCTGCGCCGTGATGCCCTGCAGCTCCGCGACGTTGCGCACGGGCTTGCCGGCCACGGCGACGATGCAGTCCTCCCCCCGCAGCGGCGGCTTGGCAGAGCCGGCCGGCCCGGAAGGATTCACGCTGGTCACGAACACGCCGTTCGTGCCGGCGCGCTTGTTCTCGATGGCCGCAAGCAGCGTGAGATTCCGCGCTGTGAAGCCCCAGTCCTTGAACTCCGCGTCGTTGTCCTTCGCCTTGCCGCGCGCGCGGGTGGCGAGCGTGAAGGCCAGCTCCCGCCCGTCACGCAGGGCCGTCAGCTTCACGGTCTTGCCGATGGGCGTACCCATGACCAGCGCGTTGAACACAGGCAAGTCCTCCTGGATGCGGCCGTTCACCGGCACGCCGTCGAAGGTCGTCAGGATATCGCCGGCCCGCAGCCCGGCAGCCGCGGCGGGTGACTCCGCAATCACGCCGGCGACCAGCACGCCGCGCTCGACGCCGGAGCCGCGCAGCAGGGGCTGCGCCTCGACGCCGGTCCAGCTGCGCTCGACATAGCCCTGCTTGATGAGCTGCTCGGCCACCGAGCGGGCGAGGTTGGCGGGAATCGCGCCGCCCAGGCTGCCCAGGCCCACCTCGTTGATGCCGATGATCTCGCCGTCGAGGTTGACGAGCGGACCGCCGCTGTTGCCGCCGAAGATCACAGCGTCGTGGCCGATCCACCGCACCAGGCTGCCGACGCTTTCGCCGTCGAGGCTGAACTGCGAGTACCAGAACAGGTCCGGCATCATGAGCTGTGTGTTGCTGACGATCCCCTTCGTGACGGACTGTGACACCGCCATGGGCGAGCCCATGGCGAGCACGGGATCGCCGATGCGCACGCGGTCCGAGTCCCCGAACCGGGCCACCGCGAGCTTGCCCTTCGCCTTGCGGCGCGTGAGGTCCAGCTGGATGACGGCGATGTCCGCCAGCGCGTCGGTACCGATCAGCCGGGCCTCGATCGCCTCGCCATCCGGCATGCGGCACAGAAGGTGCCGGGACTTGCCGGCGACGTGGTGGTTGGTGATGATGTAGCCGTCCTCGCTGATGATCGCCCCGCTGCCGGCGCCGGTGTGCTTTTCCATGCGCCCGTCGCCGGGCTCCTCCATGACGACCGTGATGCGCACGAGAGCCGGGAACACGCGGCCCACGGCGCGATCCAGGACCGACTTCTCGGATCCGGCGGCGCCCCGCGGCAACGCGAAGATGGCGCCCGCCAGCGCCACGGCGGAGAGGGCGGCGGCCAGGCGGTTGCGGCTGTGCGGGCGATAGCCCGTGTTCAGTGCAGCGTTCATAATCCTCATGGCTGCGTCTTCTCTCCTTTACGCCTGGTCGACGTCCGAATAGTGATATTCGTGCTGAAGATCGTGGCCCCGGCGCCCGCTTCCAGCAACTTCCTCAGTTCCTCGGGCAGCTCCATGCGAAGGCCGGCTCCATCGCCGCCGAGCCGGATGATCTGGACGCTCGGCCCGGCGTCGCCGCCATCGGCATGCGTCGCCAGCGTCGCCTGGAACGTGAGCGCCTGCCCCTTGCGCAGGCCTGCCAGCGTCACGGTGTCGCCATCCTTATGCATGCGGACCAACTGCCCCAGCTGGCCCCCGTTGACGAGAATCTGGTCGTCCAGTTTCGTGAGGATGTCGTTCGCCTGGATGCCCGCCTTTGCAGCCGGGCTGTCCTCCTCCACGTGCCGCACGATCACGCCCTCGCCCTCCGCGAGCGGCAATTGCGCGCGCAGGTCGGCGCCGACCTCATCCGCCGCAATGCCCAGCCACGTGCGCGGGGTCGACGGCGCCTGCGCCGCCGGTGACGGCAGCATGGACGCGCCGGCGCCGAGCGGAACCCCGCCGATCCGGATGATGTCGCTCCCGTTCGTTCCACCGGCGCCGACGAGGCCCGGCAGGGCCGCCTGCACGGCCTGGCGGATCGCGTCAAGCGCGACGGCGTCCACCTTGATGCCGCCCGTTCCCGCATCTGTCGTGACCGCGCCCATGAGCGCCGGCAGGGCCGCTTCGACGGCCTTCCGGATCGCATCGGCCGACAGGGTGGCCTGCCCGCCGTCATTGGTGGCGACGCCGATGGAGACGGAGGTCGCAGCCTCGACCTCGGCGGCCCCGGTTGTCCGGCCGACGGCAATCAGCGCGGCAACCGCAGCCGCACTGAGAACCCTGCTTGTACGTATGCTGGAAATCATCTGCCCGTCTCCTTGTCGCTTATCCGTTAATGCTCCGCCCTCACTTCTGTCACAGACCGCGGTCCGCGCAGGCGCGCGTTACGGCGCCGGCTGCGCCTTGGCCGCGCCCATCGCCTTGGACAAGGCATCCTGCACGGCCTTCTGGATGGCTTCAGTATCAAGCGTGCAGCCACCCAATGCACCGTTCGTGACACTCATAACCGAAACCGTGGTCGACACGTTGCCCCCGGTGCGGAGAGGTGTCCCGTTCGTGCCCGCCTGTAAGCCCGACAGTGCCTGCCGGATGACCTCGGCGATGTCCTGATCCAGCCCGGCGAACCCCCCGGAGCCACCCGCGATCACGATCTGGCGCAGCATGTGGACTGCGGTCTGCACGCTGTTGGTCGTCAGCCTCTGGCCCAACGCAGCCCCGCCATCGACACCCGCCAGGGCATACTGCGCGGCCTGCACCACGGCGTTGGCCATTGCCGGATCCACGGCACCGCCACGGACGACGCTATTCGTGACGATCACCACCTTGACGGAACTCGACGCCACAGTATCGGCGGCCTGCACCTGCAGTCCCGCCGCAGTCAGTCCGACCACCATGCACAACACCTTGCCTGCATTCATGATACGCTTCATCTTCTTGCTCTCCCCGTTGCGGTCAGTACACGTCCATCTTGGCGAGTATGACCTGTTGTTGCGGCACGACGACAGCCACTTCGGAGCCGTCGGCCGTCTTTCTCCACACTTCCCGTCGCACACCGTAGCAGCGCACGGCCCGGTACGGCTGGCCGTTCCCGGCGTGGCCGATGCCAACCGGTTGGGTTCCCAGAATGTAGTCGTGGGCCTCGACCGGCTCGTAGGCGGGAGCCGGCAAGGCGGCGGCGACGCGAGCCGGCGCCGGGTCCGCCGCCGGTCGCGTACGGGGCAGCGACACCAGCAGCAGGGCGAGGGCGCACGCAGCCGCCGCCAGCGGGAGGGCCAGGCGCCGCCACCAGGCGGCGGGGCGGTCCGACGCCACCGGCCGCGCCTGCTGCAAGCGTACCATCAGGTCGTTCGAGGGCGGCGCGGGCCGCAGGCGCCGCAACTGCGCTTCAAATTCCTGATCGTTCATGGCAGCGCCCCTTTCAGCTGTTTGCGCAACCCCTCCAGCCCGTACCGGTAGCGGGATGCCGCGGTATTGGCAGGAATGTCCAGCACGCCGGCGATTTCGTCGAACGTCAACTCTCCCCAGATCTTCAACGTCACCACCTCGCGAAACGGCGGGGGCAGTTGTTTCATGGCCGCCTCGACGGTGTCGCGCCGCTCCGCCGTTTCGTGGGCCGTGTCGAACCAGGCCTCTTCGCCCGGATCGCTGGCGGCCTCGCGCAACCGGCGCCGCTCGTCGCGCCGGGCCAGGTCGATGGCACGCCGGCGAATCGTCGCATAGACGAGGGCCAGCGGCGGGGGCTCCTGTCCGCCCATCTTGCGCCAGGACTCCACGACCGCCTCCTGCAGCACGTCCTCGGCGTCGGCCTGGCACCGGGTTTGCTGCCGGGCGAACAGCAGTAACCGCCCGGCCTGTTCGGCCAGCCAACCGCGCCATGCCTGGGGACTGGGTCCATCGTCCATGTGCTTGCTTTCATGACTCGTCACCCGGAGAAGCGTCGCCGGGCGGCGTTTTCGTCTAACGGCTGAGATCTTTTATCAAAGGCCCCAGTTGGCCACGCAAGGGGACCAAAGGGAGCGTAACGGCCGGGGACGGCCGTCTCCATAGAAGTGTGCCAAGCCAAGACATGAAGGCGGCGGTCCTTCGCCGTCAGGCCCCCCCCCGCAGGTTCACGGCGCCGCGACGGCTGGCGGGCGCATGTGCGCCTCCCACCCCACGGGCTGGGTCCAGGCCTGGCGGGCCACGCGGTCTTTGCCCCACACGCACGGTGGCGAGGTGAGGTCGCGCACCACGGCTCGCACGTAGAGTTCGTCGCCCTTCAGCCGGTACGTCGCGCGCGGTCCCGCCACCGACTCCAGCAGCTTCCCGACACCCGCCGGGCAGGAGTTTGTTTCCGCGGGGAGCACCGTGCTGCGCGGCGTGCCGATGAAGTCGATCCGGTAGCTGATCCCGGCCTCCGGCGCGACATCGACGTCGAACGTGCGCGCCGTGGCGTCGTACGCGACGCGCTGCAGCGTGACGCCGCAGGAGGCGTAGAAGCGGCCGGCGCAGAGGGCGCCGGTGATCGCGTCGGGCTTCAGCTCCGGCGCACCGACCATGACCCACGCCCGCCCGGCGTTCGCGCGGTTGGTCGCCACCTGGTGGTAGTTGTGGGAGTCGTCCGCGGCCACGCCCCAGATGGGCCGCACGCCATGCCTGAGCAGCCGGACGGTATTGACCCAGTCCCACATCAGCTCCATGGAGACGTGCTTCACATCGCCCGTCAACTGGCTGCCGCCGCCCGCGTTGATCAGCTCGAAGCCGTCGGCCAGCGGCAGGGCGGCCAACTCGGCGGCGGAGATTCCATAGCGCCAGTTCGGATGGTTGACGTGGTTGAAGACCGGCCGCCCGGTCTCCGACGCGTGCTGGCGCGTCAGGGCCACGTCGGCGAGCAGGGTTTCCACCATCGTGGACGCCGTGGCATGCTGCAGCGCTGCCTCGATATTGATCGCGTTGACGTGCGCGGGGCGTTTCTCGGCCTCGCCGGTGATCTCCTCCCCCTCGATCAGGATGAAGCGCCCGGGCTCTTCCGTCAGCTTTCGCACCTCTTCCAGCGTCAGCAGCCTGGCCTCGGTATGGCCGTCGCGCTTGCGGATCGTGACCGTCTGCTCGCCGTAGCGCTTGCGGCTCTTGTCCAGCAGGCCGTACTTCGTCTGCAGCGGCCCCACGTCGCGCCAGCGCTCGCCGCGCGACAGGCCGTTGTGGTCGCTGAGCACGAGGAAGTCATAGCCCATCCGCTTGTAGGCGTCGGCCACCATCTCCGGCAGGTCGTCGCCGTCGGACCAGAGGGAGTGCGCATGCGTGTTCCCCTTCAGCCAGCGCTCGGCCGCCGCCGCTCGCGACGCCGTGAGGAGGCCGGCGGCGAGGAGGGCCAGCAGCGAAACGAACCCTTTATGGAGTGAGTTCCCGAGTGCGGCAGGAAGCGTGTCCTTTTTCATGCCGGCCTTCCTATCACGAGCGGCGCGGCCGATGCCAGCAGGAACAGTAAGGCTTCACAGTCACGCAGGGGGGCCTAACGGCGGAGGACCGCCGTCTCCATGTCCTGGGTCTGGCGCACCTCATGGAGACGGCCGTCCCCGGCCGTTAAGCTCCATTTGGCCCTGTGCGGGTTACGGCTCGTCGATCAACGCCGGCCCAGCGAAGTGGAGAACGCCCCGGTAGGGTTGCTTGTGCTCGCGGTCGACGAGCAGCAGCGCCTGCCAGCGCGCGGGCCAGTCGACGATTCCGTTGTCGTTGCCGCCCCAGTGCCCGCCACCCTGGCCCGTGAAACGCAGTTCCACGTACTGCCAGCCGTCCGCCAGGCGGACGTGCGCGGGCTGGAAGACCTCGCCGGATGCGTCCTGCAACCGGCACGAAACGGTGGCCGGGGCGCCTTGCGCGTGGACCCATACACCGAGGGCGACGGGCCGTCCGGGAACCCTGGCCTGTTCCACCTCCCGCGGGACCACGCAGAGATACTTGTAGCCGGCGGCGATCGCCGCGGTGACGCGTAGGGCGTTCGTCGCCCCCGTGGGCATGCCCGGCGGGGCAGCGACCGCGGCTACCGCTTGCGTGGAATCGACCGTGCCCTTGCCGTCGGTGTTATCGTGCAGCGCAAACCCCGCCGCAGGGGCCGGGAAGTCGGCAACGGGAGTGACCCGGCGAGCCTTTGCCCGGTAGATCACCGCGCCGTCGCTCCGTTCCACACGGACCGCGAGGGCCGCGGCGACGGGCGCGGTCGTGCGCACGACCAGCGTCGTCTGCGCGACGCCGGCGCCCAGCGCGAGCGCACACGCTCCGGCGTCAGCCGCATCGGCCGCGAGCAGCACCCGGCCGCGCAGGGGCGGGCCAAAGGCTTTGGCGACAGTCACCAGCAGCGTACCCTCGGCGCCCGGGGTCCGGGTGACGGACGCGATGCGGCCGTCGGCCCAATCGGACGGATAGACCGCCGTCTCCAGCGCCGCTGAGGCATCCGGAGGCAGCCGCAGGTAGACCGGCGCGCGCGACAACGGCACGGTGAGCCCGTCCGCGCCGGGCACGAGGTCGGGCAGCGCGCCGCCGGTGTGCGCGACGACCTGCGCGGGGACCGTCACGCCGGCGAGCCGGATGCCCGGCCCCGCGGCGTCCGTGGTCCAGGCGGCCAGGCGGACCTCCGGCCCGCGGCGGAAGAGCAGCACCCAGTCCTCCGGGCTCGACTCCCCGCCGACCCGCGGCGGCGACAGCCGGCGGGCGAACCTGAATCCGTCCAGCGAGCGGTTCAGCGTCGTGGCGGCGAGGTAGGCGGGCTTCGGATCGTACACAGGCGTCCGGCCCGCGTGCCAGGCGTTGGAGACGGTGCCGAAGTTGTGTTCGGCCTCCCGCGGGTCCCTGCCGTCGTCGTGCCAGTCGTACCAGATCGACAGCGGAATGCCGCACGCGGCGTTGACCAGCCACTGGCGGGGCAGCATGGCGCCCTGCGCGGCCGCGTCGAAACCGTCCCAGGCGGAGGAGAAACCCCATTCGCCGGACATGATCGGCACGGCTTCTCGTGCCGGGGCGTACTGCCGGATCAAGTCGCGCAGCTGGCCGTATTCCGCGACAACGGTCTCGGGGCCGCTCTGGTGGCGGTAAGGGTGGACGGTCACGGCGTCCCACTCCTCGAGCAGTCCCGCCCGGAAGCAGGCCTCGAGGAAGGGAAGGTCGATGCGCGACACCCCGGGACCGACAAACGTTTCGCCCGGTGCGGCCTCGCGCAGGGCCTTGCCGACGGCCCGCGCGAGGGCGATGTAGTTCGTGACGTTCGCCCGCGGCTTCCAGAAGCCGTCGAGGTTCGGCTCGTTCCACAGCTCCCAGACGATGCCGCGCCCCCTGAAGTGCGTGACGGCGGCGGCGGCCCACTGCGCGAACGCCGCGCGGCCCGCGTCGGTTGACGGGGCCAGCCCGCCGTCGTAGTGCCGGTTCGCGTAGTCGAGGATGAACAGCGCGCGCAGGCCGTGCGGGTCGAGCGCCGCCAGCAGCCGGTCGTAGGCGGAAAAGTCGTACTGGCCCGGCTCGCGCTCGGTGCCGCCCCACGTGAAGTCCATGCGGACCCACTTCACGCCGGAGGCGGCGATCATCTCCATCTCGCCCGGCCGGGGATCGGTGAAGTGGATATTGTAGCCGTGGGCCTCCGGCACCGGCAGGCCCCGCGGCTCGGGCGGCGG